>PLZI01000010.1:58892-87679 GCA_003152095.1 Acidobacteriota bacterium
TTCCGTCATGTAGTGGAGCGAGGCGCCCGTCTCTGTGGCGCCCTTGAGGATCGCCCAGTTCACAGGTGACCGGCCCCGGAACAAAGGCAGCAGCGAGCCGTGCATGTTGAGAGCTCCACGTCGCGCGAGCGCCAGGATGCGCCCCGGGATCATCTTGCGGAAGTAGAAGGAGAAGAGGAAATCAGGCTGCGCGGCGCGGATGCGCTCTTCGTCGGCGGGGTCGCCCAGGTCAACGACGCGCCGCGGCTCGATGCCGTGCTCGCGCGCGAGCTCTGCCACGGAATCGAACCAGCGCTCTTCGCCCGGCGCGTCGTCGTGCGTGTAGACGAGGCGCACGCTCTCGCCGGCATCGAAGAGCGTCTTCAGGCACTTGTAGCCGACGTCGGAGTAAGCGCAAACGACGATTCCGCCCATCAGGCCCCCCACACTTTCCGGATGAGAAAGCGCGGGCGCCCGCGCACCTGCTGGTAGATACGGCCCACGTATTCGCCCACGATGCCGATCCCCGCCATGAGGACGCCCATGACGACGAAGGCGAGCGCGAAGAGAGTGAAGACGCCCTCTGCTTCAGCGCCCCCGACGAGCCGGCGCACGAGCAGGAACACGCCGAAGCCGAAGCCCGAGAGCGCCGTTACGAACCCGAAGAGGGTGAACAGCTGAAGGGGGACCACGGAAAAGCCGGTCATGAGGTCGAAATTTAGACGCACGAGCTTGTAGAGAGAATACTTCGAGTCGCCCGCCGTGCGCTCGGCATGGGCCACGGGGATCTCGATCGGCTTTCGAGCGTACTGCTGGGCGAGCGCCGGAATGAACGTGGCCGCTTCGTCCGAGGCCGACATGACGTCCACGACGTCGCGGTGGTAGCCGCGCAGCATGCAGCCGTAGTCGTTCAAGCGCATGCCCGTGATCATGGCCGTCGTGCGGTTCACGAGGCGCGACGCGGCACGACGGAAGAACGTGTCCCGGCGGTTCTGCCGGATCGTTCCGACGACGTCATACCCCGCGTCCATCGCCGCGACGAGCTTCGGGATCTCCTCGGGAGGGTTCTGAAGGTCGGCGTCGAGCGTGAGGATGTACTCCCCGTCCGTCGCCGTGAAGCCCGCGAGGATCGCCATGTGCTGCCCCGCGTTCCGCACCAGCTCGACCACCTTCACGTGGCCCGGGTTGTCGCGCGCGGCCTGTTTCAGGATCTCGAGCGAGCCGTCGCGCGAGCCGTCGTCCGCGAAGACGACCTCATACGGACGCGAGAGGCCCGCGAGCACCGACAGGAGGCGCGGCAGGAGGCGAGGCAGGTTCGCCTCCTCGTTGTAGACGGGGACGACCACGGACACCTTCCGCGGCACGACGGCCCGCACATCGTTCCGGTTCACCGCCGCGATTCTAGCGGGTGGACCCGGGCGACCGGCCTCCGTCCCCGCGCACGAGCTCGCCGAGCCCGCCGCGGACCACCGGCTGGTTCGGGTCCACGGCGAGCGAGCGGTTGAAGTAATCGCGGGCTCCCGCGAGGTCGCCGAGACACCAGGAGGTGAGCGCCATCAGGTTCAACACCTCCGTGTCGCGGGGATTCCGCGCCGTCAGGTCCCGGAAGATCGTCTGCGAGGCGGCGCACTCCTTCGCCTCGAAGAGGGCCTTGCCCAGCGAGGCGCGGTACCTGAGGCTCTCCGGGAAGGCGTCCACCGCCTTGCGCAGGAACTTCACGAGCTGCAGACGCGATTTCGGATCCTTCTCGCGGCGTTCCGCGTAGGAAGTCACCCGGCGGTAGAACGCGGCCTCCGCGTCGTGATAGCCATTCCGTATGGCGGCCAGGAGGGCGTCGTCCGACTCGTCCCACTGGTTGAGGATCTGGAGCGCGACCGAGTAGTTGAAGAGCGCCGTCGGCGCCTTCGGGTTGACCTCCAGCGCCTTGCGGTACCACGGAAGCGCTTCCTTGGCATGGCCGCGGGCCCGGAGGAACGTCGCGATGTTCTGGAAGGTGCCCGCCGTCTCCGTCCCGGCGCGCTCGGGCGGGCGCGCGTCCACGGCGGCCGCCTCGGCTCCCGTGAGGTAGCCGAGGGAGATCAGCTTCTTCGTGAACTCCTCACCCGCTTTCTTGTCGGCCTCGCTCGAGGCGCGAACGGCGAGGCGCTCGACCTTGAAGGTCTTCGTCCACGAGACGGCCGCCGGCGCGGCGGGGAGCCGGCCCGCGGCGAGCCCCGACACGGGCCGGCCCTCGAAGCCCGGGTCGCCCGGAAGTCCCAGGAGGCGGCAGAGCGTGGGCGTCACGTCGAAGATTCCCGCCTTCCCGCGCGCGGCCGCCGCCGGGAAAGCCGGCCCCGCCGCCGCGAGGATCCCCGGCGATTCGTGCCACAGGAACGCCGTGTCGAACTGGATGGACGAGGAGGAGGCCGGCCGGTCGGCCCCCCACTTGAAGCCGTGGTCCGACAGGAGAACGAGGTTCGCTCCGGCCTTTTCGGCGCGCTTCAGGAACTCGCCTAGGATCCGGTCGGCCTCCTGAAAGTAAGCGGCGACCCCACCCTCGTACTTCCGGAAGTCCTCCTCGGAGATGGTCGGGAGCTTCGGCGGGTAGAAGCGCGCGAGGAGGTGCCCGATCTCGTCGGTCCCCTCGAAGTACACCATAAGGAGATCGGGCTTCTCGCGGTCATAGAGCTCGAGCGCCGTCCGCGCGTAGACCCGCGTCGAGCCCATGATCTTCTGGTAGCCGGTGATCGGGTCGGCGAGGCCCTTCTTCGCGGCGACCGCGGCGTCGAACTCCGCCTTCGTGACGTGGAGCGCGTGCGAGACTTCGTCGAAGCCGGGCGTCCCGTCGCGGCGCCCGACGAGGCGGACCCCCTCGGCGAGGCCCTCAGGCCAGGTCAGCGCTGGAGAGCCGCTCAGGACCTCGGCCGGAAAGAGGACGGGCGAGGCGCGATCCGAGACGAAGAAGCCGTTGACCTTCTCGGCGGGCCACGTCGCCCACCAGCCCACGACGCCGACCTTCAGCCCCTTCGCGCTCGCGACGTTCCAGATGGCGGGGACCTTCCGCGACCAGCCCGAGATCGGGAGCCGTGCCCGCGTCTTCGGGTCGAGCTCCTGGAAGTCCGCGATGCCGTGGTCGACGGGCGACCGTCCCGTCGCCAGCGTCGTCCAGATGAGCGGCGAGATCATCGGGTTCACGGTCTCGAGGTTCCAGGTCCGCCCGCGCGCGACGAGCGCCGAGAGATTCGGCAGGAGGCCGCGCTGCATGAGCGGATCGAGAAGCTTCCAGTCGCCCCCGTCCCAGCCGACGACGAGGAGCGGAGCCGGGCGAGCCGGCTTCCCGCCGCCCTTCGCGGGCGGCGGTTCTGCCGCTGAAGCCGTCGAGGCCAGGGCGGCGAGAAACAGGAGGGGGACGAAAAGGACGGCGGTGCGCTTCATTGCGGAGACGGCGGGAGCCCGGCGGCTACTTCACGAAGGATACCCCGCGGCCCCCAGCATCCGGCAGATCATGCCTCGGGACATGGGGCACCTCGTTTTTTCCCTCTGACACGTAATCCCTCAACGCCGGTTGTCGATGCGCAGCATCCTTCCCGCCCAAGAAAAGGGGGAGGCCCGAAGGCCTCCCCATCCCTGAAACCCTAAACGGGCCTAGAAGCTGAGTCGGGCCCCCAGCTTGAGCGTCCGCGGGCTGCTCCTCCAGGTCACCAGGCCGTAGTTCGTGTTCGCGCTGGTCGGGTTCGACACGGCCGAGCAGTTCGTCACCGCGCTCGCGGTCGGAGGGGGCGCGACCGTGCAGTCCTGGTTATAGCCGAGGACGTCCTGATGGTTCAGGAGGTTGTTCCCCTGGGCGATCAGGGTCACGGTCACCGCGCTGAACTTGATCGCGTAGGAAGCCGAAAGATTCATGTCGTAGTCCCACGGGGTCCGGCCGGCGCTGCCGGTCGGAACGACCTGGTAGCCCTCGGCGCCGTAGCCGCTGTTGAAATAGCCGTACTCGGACAGCGGCGAGCCGGAACGCAGGTGGGCGCTGAGAGCGACCGTCAAGCCGAACGGCATCGTGTAGGTCCCGTCCAGCCGGAACTGATGCCGCCGGTCCAGGGCGAGGTTTCCGTAAGCGTTCGTCAGGAACCGCGGGTAATCGAAGTCGGCGTTGATGCCGGGGTCCGTCTGGCCTCCGCCGGGATATGCGAACTCGCCGATGCTGGCCTCTCCGTTGTAGTTGCCGTACAGGTGCGACCAGAGGTAGCTGAACTGGGCCCACACCTGGTTCGAGACGCGATTTTTGACGACGAACTCGACGCCGTGGAACTTCCGCTCGGCGGCGGGAACGGCCACGTTCATCGTCTGGGGGCCGGTGCACTGCGACTGCGGGGAGTTGCCGCTGGCGTCGATGTAGTCGCGCCCGTCGCACGTGTGGACTCCCTGCCCCGTCGCGTAGGGGCTGCTGGAGCCGGGGTTGATGATGACGCAGGTGTTGCCGTTGGCCTCGGGATAGCCCGCGTCGAAGTCGCACCGGTCCTCGATCGTGTTGCCGAGGTTCCGGTACGTATAGCGGACGCCCACCGAGAGCGACGCGCTGAGAGCCTTCTCGAAGCCGAGCGCGTACTCGTCCTGGTAGATCCCCTTCAGGTTGTCCTGGAACGGCTCGGGGAAAAAGCCCCCCTGCGTGAAGGCCTGCTTGCCGATCGTCGGATCCTGCGCCACGCTCAGCGCGGCGGAGTTGTAGTTGTAGGTGATGGCGTCGATCTTGCCGCCGTACGAGCGGACCGTGAGGTCGGTCGGCAGGGCGTAGTAGAAGCGGCCGTACGAGGCCGAGACCTTCGTCGAGCCGTCCTTCGCCGGATCCCACGCGATGCCGATGCGGGGCTGCCACTCGTCCTTCAGGAAGAACTGCTGGCCCCCCGCCTGGATGACGTTGCCGCTCCCGTCGACTACCTGGCTGTTGTAAATCTTCGTCCCGTTGTACTGGCGGACGTCCTCCTGGTCGTACCGCAGGCCGACGTGGACGGAGAGGTTCGGGAACACCTTCCACGCATCCTGGAGGAAGGCGCCGGTCCGGTACACGCGGGGCATCACCGTATTGCCGCCGGGCAGGAACGCGTTCTGGAGCTGCGTCTTGTCCGTCGTCAGCGAGTAGAACTCGTGCCCGTAGTAGAAAGCATTACCCGCGTTCGCGCCGGTGCAGACCTGCGGGTTGCACGCGTACTTCAGGAGCACCGCACCGCCGCTGTAGATGTCCGTGGACTGGGTCAGGTTGTTCTCGAAGTCCAGGCCTCCCTTGACCTCGTGCGTCCCCAGGAAGAAGGTCAGGCCCCCCTTCAAGGCGTCCCGCTTGGACTGGTTGTCGTCGCGGAACCCGCGGATGGAGCCGAAGCCGCCGGAGGCGGTGGGGTTGGACAGGCTCTGGGTGTAGTCGAGGACGGACGGGATGCTCGCCCCCGCCCCCGTAAGTGTGTAGCGGTCCTGGTGGCGGGAGTAGCGGACGTCGAAGAGGCCCGACGTGCCGAAGAGCTGCGTGATCCCGACCGCGAAGTCGGTCGCGCCGATCTTGCGGGTGGCGTCCTGCGAAAGAGGGTTGCTGGAGGTGAAGTTCCGCTCCGCGCCCGTGCGCGTCTCCGGGTCGCCGAAGATCGTCCCGACGATCGTCGTGGAATCGGTGGGCCGCGCCGTCAGCTTGCCGGAGAAGAGGTCCGCGTGGTAGGTGATCGGGAAGTTCTGTCCCGCGTTCGGCAGCCCCGTTCCGGCGAGCGTGAGCTGGTCCACGTCCTGGTTGACGCGGTTGTACGCCGCGAAGAGCCAGAGGCGGTCCTTGAGGGCGTAACCCCCGAGGTCGGCGCCGAAATCCTGGACGTTCTTTTGCGAGGTGTCCACGCCATTTGGAGGACCGGTGTAGTTCTGGTCGGTCTCAGCGGTCCCTTTGCGGGCGGCCGTGAGGCTCTTCTCGTTGAAGTAGCCGAAGGCGTCGCCATGAAACTCGTTGCCGCCCGACTTCGTGACGACGTTGATGATGCCGCCCATGGCGCGGCCGTACTCGGCCTCGTAGCCGCCGGCCTTGATCTGGACTTCCTCGACGAACTCGGAGCTTATGGCCTTGCCCTGGAAGCCGCGGATGACGTTCGTCGTGTTGACGCCGTCCACGAGGTACTGATTCTCGATGGACGTAGCGCCATAGATGGAAAAGGCCATGGCACGACCCTGCGTGTCGCCCGAGTCCATCCCAACGCCCGGGTTGATCTCCACGGCCTGGGCGTAATTCCGCCCGAGCGGGAGCTTCTGGACGACGTCCTGCCGGATGTTGATGCCGTTCGCGGCGTCGTTCGTGTCGACGACGGGCGCCTCACCCGAGACGACGATCTCCTTCGTAACCGAGATCTCCATCCGGATCAGCACGGTGGCCGTGGCGTCGAGGTTGACCGTCACGCCGTTCCGCTCGACCTTCCTGAAGCCCGAGAGAGAGCACGTCACCGTGTAGGTGCCGGGAGGAATGACCGGGAAGCGGAACCGGCCGGCGGTGTTCGTGACGGCGGAACGTGGTCCCTGTAGGCTGGGTGACCTGAGATCCACGCTCGCGCCCGGCAGCGGAGCCTCGTTGGCGTCGGTGACGGTGCCCTCGATGCCTCCCGTGGTCTGCGAATAGGCCACGTTCGCCGTCAGACCAAGAACGGCGAGCGCGAGCACCATGAATGTGCTCAGCCAACGTGATTTCATATTCAAGCTACCTCCTCCTGAATTGAAACGAAAATGGGGATCTCGACACAAGAGTTCAACGACGGATGAATGGACCTGTGTGCTACTCCGTTCACCCGGGTGCAATTCCGCTGCCTTTAAGTGGCGAGAGCGTACAGAAGGTAAGGCGCTGTAGTCAAAGGAAAGATTCCGGGGCAAGGCCGTGGCGACAGAGTCTCAATCCAAAGTATTGGATCGAAATCCGATCCGCCGATTCGAGAGCAGCAAGTGTTTCCCGCTCGCTTCCGAGGCGAGGACCTCCGCAGGAGTTGCCGACAACGGTGGCCGGCCGAACGCGCCGAGCTGGTCCCGGTGCACGACGACGAGGATCCGCCGGCTCCCGTTCCAGCCCGCCGCGAACGCTTCGTCGGACGGAAAAAGCGCCTCGGTTCCGGGGTGCGAGCGGCCGAAGTCCAGCTCGCTCCACCCGAGCGAGGCCACCGGCGTGAGACGCTTGAGGTAGAACGGAAGCACCTCGAGGTAGTGCCCCTTCTGCAGGAGCAGGTCGTCCGGTTCCAGAATCTCGAGGGCGCGCGAGGCGATCGGCCACGGCGTGACCTCGCGCGCCGCGCCGGGAAGCACGATGAGAAGCCCTACCACGAACGCGAGCCACGGCGCGGCCACGAAGAGCACGGGATCTCCGCCGCGTCGCGCGCCGAAAAGACGGGGCGAGACGTTCAGGACGAATCCGCCGAAGAGCGCCCCGAGCGCGAGAAGCCCCGCCCGCGCGACCCCGAAGCGCTCCAGATAACCGGCGCCCCAGCCGTACGCGGCGGCCGCCGCGAAGAGCAGCCCGAAACACACGGCGGAAACACGTCGATCTCCCAGGAATTCAGACCCGCGCGCGCGGGCGCGCTCGATGCCGAGGGCCAGCAGCACACAGAGCGCGGGCCAGATCGGAAGGATGTACGGAATGAGCTTCGACTGGGACGCGGAGAAGAACGCGAAGACGAGGAGGGACCAGATCCAGAGGAAGCCCTCGGTCCCGCGCGCCCGCCACCCGCCGCGTGAAAAGCCCGGCCACGCCTCCCGGAATCGCCCAAAAAAGCCCGTCCACGGCAGGAATCCCGCGACGACAACCGGGATGAAGTAGACGGCCGGCCCCGTCCGCCGGTGCCCCGTCGTCGCGAAGCGCTGGAAGTGCTCATGCACGAAATAGAACTGCAGGAAGTCGGGATGGCGGAGGGCCATCGCGACGTGCCAGGGAACCGCCAGCGCGAGAAAGAGCAGAAGCGGTCCGGGCGAGAAGATGCGCACGAGCGTGCGCCACCGGCCGGTGACGAGGACCCACAAGACGATCGCGCCCCCCGGCAGAACCACGCCGACGAGACCCTTCAAGAGGATCGCCGCCGCGCATGCGGCATGAAAGCCATAGAGCGAGCGGCGGGCGCGCCGCGCCTCCCCCGCGGCGTCGTCCTCCGCGAACGTCGCGAAGCTGAAGGTGGCGGCCGCGAGTGCGGCCGAGAGCATCGGGTCGATGAGCGCGATTCGCGCGAGCGCGACGAGCAGAATCGACGTCGCGAGAATGAGTCCCGCGAGGAGGCCCGTGCGCATTCCCCATCGTCGCCGCGCAAAGGCGACCGCGAGAAGAACCATCGACACCGATGCGAGCTTTCCCGGGAGCCGCACCGCGAGCTCGGTCGGGCCGAGGAGCGCCATCGAGGCCGCGACGGACCAGTAGTAGAGCGGCGGCTTCTCGAAGTAGAGAACGCCGTTCAGGCGCGGGGTCACGAAGTCGCCCGTGGCGAGCATCTCGCGCGGAATCTCGGCGTAGCGGCCTTCGTCCGGCTCGAAGAGCGGGACCACACCGGGCTCGAGGACGAGCAGCAGGACGGCGAGAAGCAGGAGAGCGAAGAGCGTCCGGTCGACGCGTTCCGGCCGCTTCACCGGGCGCTCACGGAGACGGCACCCGCGAACGTCCAGCGGCGTTCGGGACGATAGAGGCCCGCATCGCGATCGGGCGAGTCCACCTGGAACCGGCACGCCCCGCGCCAGTAGTCGTAGGGGGTCTCGCGGCGCGAATGCACCGCCACGTCGACGAGATACGCACCGCTCCCGAGATCGAGGCGCGGCAGCGTCACGCGCACCGTGGCCGGGCCGTCGAGCCGCTCCGGCAGAAAGCCGTCGATCTCCGTATTGCTGCCATGCACGCACACTTCATCGGGCGTGAAGATCCCGATTCCGAATACGAAGTCGGCGGTGGAGATCCGCGGCGCCACGGAGATCTCGATCGTCATGGATTCGCCCGAATGGAATGCGTAGCGCTCTGCGTCCGACGCGTCGAGCAGGCGGCAACCCGTGATCGAAACGTCCCGGTTGCCCCATCGGCGAGGCTTTTCGTCGGGTTCAAGAGGAATTTTCTGTTCCAGAGGTTGCTCCACGCGGAGTTGCGCTTCCTGCTTTCGAGAAGCATCGGGAGACGGTGGATTTTCTTTGAAGGGGAAATGGGTTTCGGCCCGCTCGACAGCCGCGCCGCCGCCCCCGGCCGTCCGAAGCAGAATCTCCTGGTCTTTCCGGTGCTCCGTCGCGAGTCGCGCGCCCTCCCCCGCCGCGACGTCGAGGCGGTAGGCCGCCAGCATTTCACGCGGGTCGCCGAGGCCCTTCACGTGCCCATGCTCGAGGTAGAGCACGCGGTCGCACAGCTCCTCGACGAGGACGAGCGAGTGCGAGACGAAGAAGATCGTCTTGCCGCGCCGCGAGAAATCCGCGATCGTGTCGAGGCAGCGGTGCGCGAANNACCGCGAAGCCGAGGCGCACGTACATGCCCGACGAGTACGTCTTGACGGGCTCGTCGATGAAGTCCTCGAGGCCGGAGAACGCGATGATCTCGGGCAGCTTCCGCTCGATCTCCTTGCGCGTGAGCCCGAGCATGACGCCGTTGATGACGACGTTCTCGCGCCCCGAGATCTCCGGGTGGAAGCCCGCGCCGAGCTCGATGAGCGCCGAGACTTTGCCGTCCACCGCGAGCTGCCCGGACGTCGGCTTGAAGAGGCCGGCGACGAGCTTCAGGAGCGTCGACTTGCCGCAGCCGTTCGGCCCCACGACGCCGAACGTCTCGCCGCGCGCCACGGTGAACGACACGTCCGAAAGGGCCGCGACCACCTCGGACGGGGCGAGCGCCGCGCCGAGGGAACGGCCGAGAAGCGCCGATTTCAACGTGCCGAACGCGCGCGTGCGTCCCCACTTGCGATACGACTTCGACAGCCTTTCGGCGCGGACGGCGGGCGTGGCGGGCTTCAAACTGCCTCCGGGTACGAATCGCGCAACCGGTCGAAGAACGCGTAGCCGAGAAGGAACGACACGGAGGCGAGCGCGAGGAGAACACCCCAACGCGACGCCTCGATCCAACGGCAATAGAAGAGCGCGTCGCGCCAGGCGTCGAAGAGCGGCGCCGCCGGGTTGCACCGCAGGAGCGCGCGCACGCGTTCCTGCTTGATGTCGGCGAGCGTGTAGAGGACCGGCGTCGCGAAGAACCAGAGAGACAGCGCCGTCGCGAGGAGGTCCTTCACGTCGCGGAAATGGACCGTGAGCGCGGCGAGGAGAAGTCCGATGCCGGCGACGAAGACGCCCTCGAGAACGAGGAGCGGCACGGCCTGCACGAGGGGCCAGCCGAGCGGAATGCGCGGGCCAAAGACGCCGAGGGAGCCGAGGATGAGGCCCGCGAGAAGGATCGGCAGGGCGAAGACGAAGTGCAGACCCTGCGCGAAAACGGCCACGAGCGGCAGCACCTCGGCCGGGAAGAGAATCTTCCTCAGGAGCGCCCCGTGCGTCGTGAGGGAGGAGGCCGCGTCCGTGAGGGACGACGACAGCCAGTTCCACGGGAGGAGACCCGAGAAGAGAAAGAGCGCATACGGAGACGTTGCCGGGCTGCGGCTCTGGAAGATGACGGCGAAGACGACCGCGTAGACCGCGAGCATGAGGAGCGGGTTCAGGAGCGACCAGAAGAACCCAAGGACGCTCCCGCGGTAGCGGGCCTTCATCTCGCGGGCCACGAGGACGTAGGCGAGCGCGCGATGGCGCCACAGGCCAGCGAGGTTCTTCAGCACGCGGCGTCCATCCCGACGCGGGCATCATACGTAGGATGAAGTTGCTGGGCGCGCGTGTGATCACCGAGTCCGTGACGAAGTCGTATGGAGGCGGCCGCGGGACCGCCGGCGTGGACGCGCTCCTCGGGGTCTCGCTGACGCTCGAGCCCGGCAGCTTCACGGCGCTCCTCGGCCCGTCGGGCTGCGGCAAGTCGACGCTCCTGAACCTCCTCGGCGCCCTCGACCGTCCGACGGCGGGCCGCGTTCTCGTCGACGGGCGCGACCTCGCGACCCTGTCCGAGGACGAGCGTGACGGGTACCGCCGGAAGACCGCGGCCACGGTGTTCCAGTTCTTCAATCTCCTGCCCACGATGACGGCGCTCGAGAACGTCGCTCTGCCGCTCCTCCTCGAGGGCGTCTCCCCGGCCGACGCCGACACCCGCGCGGCGCGCGGCCTCGCGGACGTGGGCCTCGCAGACAAAGAGCGCGCCTACCCGTACGAGCTGTCGGGCGGGCAGATGCAGCGTGTGGCGGTGGCGCGCGCGCTCGCGAACGAGCCCGCGCTCCTCCTGGCCGACGAGCCGACGGGCAACCTCGACTCGAAAACGGGCGAGCAGGTTCTGTCGCTCGTCGCGGGCCTCGTGAAGGAGCGCGGCATCACCGTCGTCATGGCGACGCATTCGGCCGAAGCCGCGGCGCGCGCCTCGCGCATCCTCCGCCTGCGCGACGGGCAGCTCGTGCCGTGACGGGTTTCCGGCATCTCCTCGGGCCGCTCGTCCTCCGGCCGGCCGCGAAGGACCGGCTGCGCTTTTTTCTCACGGTTTCGGGCATCGCCGTCGGCGTCGCGACGATCGCCGCGATCCGCCTTGCGAACGCATCGGTCCTGTCTTCCTTCTCCGACACCGTCGATTTCGTTGCCGGCAAAGCCTCGATCACGGTGCTCGCGGACGGCCCGGGCATTCCCGAGGCGGCCCTCGAACGCCTGGCCTGGCTCCGCCGCGCGGGCGCGACGCTCGCGCCCGCGATTACCGAGACGGCCGCGGCGGGCGCTGCCGACGGCGAGGTCGTCGACGTGCTCGGCATCGACCCGCTCGCGGACGGGAGCGCTAGAGAGTATTCATTTGCGAGCGAAGAGAGCGACATCCTCTCGATCTTCGAGAAGGATTCGGTGCTGGTCACGTCTGTATTCGCAGAAAGAAATCATCTTCATCCCGGGGACTTCCTGCCGCTCGTCGTCCGAGGCGTCGAGCGGCGCTTTCGCGTCGCCGCCGTGCTGCGCCCGGTCGGCGCGGCGCGCGCGGCGTCTGGCTCGATCCTCTTCATGGACCTCGCCGGAGCACAGGAGGCGTTCGGAAAGGTCGGCCGTCTCGACCGCATCGACGTCGTCCTGCCGCCCGGTCTTTCCGAGGAGGGCCGCGCGCGCTTCGAAGAGGAGATCCGCGCTTCGCTCCCACCCGGCACGACCGCGGGCCGGCCGGAGCGCCGAACGGAGACCGTGGACCGCCTCGTGCGCGCGTTCCGCGTGAACCTTTCGGCCCTCGGCCTCATCGCCCTCCTCGTCGGGATGTACTTCGTCTACAACACCCTCTCCATCTCGGTCCTGAGGCGACGCACGGACATCGGCACGGTCCGCGCGCTCGGGGCCTCGAAGCGGTCCGTGTTCGCCGTGTTTCTCGCCGAGGGCCTCGCGCTCGGCGTCCTCGGAAGCGCGGCCGGCGCGGGTCTCGGGGCTGTACTCGCGAAGGGCGCGCTCCTCCTCGTGGGCGGCACCGCGACCGAGCTCTACATCCCGTCGGCGCACCCATCGCTGCACCTCGATCCTTTCGTGCTCCTCCTCGCGTTCACGGTCGGCGTCGTCTCGTCCGTCCTGTCCGCGCTCGCTCCCGCCCTCGAGGCCGCAGGGGTGGAGCCCGCCGCGACGATGCGTCACGGCTCCGTCGAGGCCGCCCGCCGCCGACGCACGCGCCCGCTCGCGCTCGCCGGCGTCGTCCTCCTCGTCCTCGCTTTCCTCGCGACGCTCCCCGGGCCGGTCCGCGGCCTGCCGCTCTTCGGATTCCTATCGGTCTCCCTGATCGTCTCGGGCGTCTCGCTTCTCGCGCCCGCAGCCGTGACGCTCGCGGCCGCGCGCCTCGACGGCCCGGCGCTGCGCATCTTCGGCGTCGAAGCGCGGCTCGCGCGCGCGAATCTGACGGGCAGCCTCTCACGCACGTCGGTGGCCGTGGCCGCGCTCACGATGGCGCTCGCGATGATGGTCTCGGTCGCGGTCATGGTCGGTTCCTTTCGGACCACCGTCGCGACATGGGTCGGCCAGACGCTCGCCTCCGACCTGTTCCTGTCGCCGGCGAGCGGAAGGTCCGGTGCGTCATTCGGCCGGATTCCGGACGAGGCGATCGAGATCGTGCGCGGCGTGCCCGGCGTGGATGAGGTCGATCCCTTCCTCGCCTTCAGCGCGACGAGAGACGGAGTTCCGTTCACGGTCGGCTCGGGCCTCTTCGCGTTCATCGCGAAGCACGGGAACCTGCCGCTCGTGGACGGGCGCGACCCGAAGAAGGTCCTCGCCAGGGCGCTCGAACAGAGTGAGGTCGTCGTGTCCGAACCGTACGCGGAGAAGTTCCGCGTGAGAACGGGCGACGAGGTCGAGCTGCCGAGCGACCGCGGGCCCGTGCGCTTTCGCGTGGCCGGCGTCTACACGGACTACTCGAATGACCGCGGTACGGTCACGCTCGACCGCGCGCAGTTTCAGCGGATCTGGCCGCTCACGGGCGCGTCGACGGTCGCCGTGACGCTGAAAGGCGGCGTTTCGCCCGAGGAAGGAGCACGCCGCGTCGCGGCGGCGCTCCAGGGCCGTTACGTGCTCCGCGTGCGCACGAACGCCACGCTCAGGAGGATCGTCCTGAGGATTTTCGACCGCACGTTCGCCGTCACGTACGCGCTCGAGGGCGTCGCGCTCGCCGTGGCGGTGCTCGGCGTTCTGAATACGCTCACGGCGCTCGTCCTCGAAAGGCGGCGCGAGATCGGTCTTCTCCGCGTCCTCGGCGCGTCCGCCGCGCGGGTCCGGCGCGCGGTCCGCTACGAGGCCGCCGCGATCGGAAGCCTCGGCGCGACCCTCGGGACGCTCGCGGGAGGCGCGATGTCCCTCGTCCTCGTCCACGTCATCAACCGCCAGTCGTTCGGCTGGACGATCGCGATGCACGCGCCGTGGGGCTTCCTTGCGGCGGCGCTCGGCCTCGTGCTGCTCGCGACTCTCGCGGCGGCCTCACATCCCGCGGGCCTCGCCGCCGCGACGGACGTCGCGGCGGCATTGAAAGAGGAATAGATTTGTTTCGGATCCCTCTGCTCGCAATCGCTGCGGCGTTCGCTCTCGTTACCTTCGAAGAAATCTCCGCTCTCGATTCGCGCATCGAGAACACGAAGACGAACGGACGCTTCAAGCCTCTCGATCCGAAGCAGCAAATTCTTTTCCCCCGAGACCACGGCTCGCACGACGACGCACGCGTGGAGTGGTGGTACGTCACAGGCCAGCTCGATACGCCTTCGGGGAGGCGCCTCGGCTATCAGCTCACGTTCTTCCGCACGGGCATCACCGACGAGCCCCGCTCCGCGCGCGCGTCCGGCTTCGCCGCGCGGGATCTCTTTCTCGCGCATTTCGCCCGCACCGACGTGACGGCTGGAACGTTCCGGTTCGCCGAGAGGATCCACCGGACAGGCGTCGGGGCTGCCTTCGCACGCGAGGACCGGCTCTGCGTCGCGAACGAGGACTGGCGTCTCGAGGAGGTGGGAGGCCGACTGATTCTCTTCGCGTCCGACGGCGGCGAGGAGATCTCGCTCATCCTCACACCCGAAAAGCCCCCCATCCTGCACGGTGAGGGCGGCCTCTCGCGCAAGGGGCCCGAAGACGAAGCCGTCAGCCGGTACGTGAGCTTCACGCGCCTCCGCTCGGAGGGTTGGTGGACCGCCGGCGGAAAGAGCGAAGCGGTGACCGGCCTTTCGTGGTTCGACCACGAGTGGGGTTCGGGTTCGATCGGAAAGGACACCGCGGGCTGGGACTGGTTCGCCCTGCACCTTTTCGACGGGCGCGACCTCATGCTCTATCGGATGCGCGGAAGGGGCGGATCACCCACCAGCTACTCATCTGGAACGCTCGTCGAAAAGGACGGGCGAAAGGCGCCTCTCGGGGCCGCAGACTTCACGATCGAGGAGACGGCCNNAATCGTGGTCGTGGTCGTCCCGCTCGTGAGGGACCAGGAGCTCGTTACGGAAAAGTCTACGCGCGTCACGTACTGGGAAGGCGCGTGCGACGTGACCGCGCCTGGCGGCGGCGCCCCGCTCGGCCGCGCATACGTCGAGATGACGGGTTATGCCGGCACGGGCGGGCTGGGCGCGTTCCGCTGACGCATCCGGCCACGCATACCTTCCTGAGGCATGACCCCCGTCAGCCCTTCGCTTGGAGCCGGCTCCGGCGGGCGCCGTACAAGAAGTAAATCGTCAGGCCGACCGCGAGCCAGACGCCGAAGCGGATCCAGGTGAGAGCCGGCAGGCCCGCCATCAGGACGAGGCACATCCCGATCCCGAGAACCGGCGTCAAGGGCGAGAACGGGACACGGAACTTCCGGGGCCGCTCGGGCTCGCGTACGCGCAGGATGAGGATCCCGATACATACGAGGACGAAGGCGAAGAGCGTACCGATGTTCGTGAGCTGGACGACTTCGTCGATGTTCGCTACCGCCGCGAAGAACGCCACGAAGATTCCCGTGAGGATCGTCGTCACGTACGGCGTACGGTACTTCGGGTGGATCTTCCCGAACCAGGGACTCAAAAGGCCGTCGCGCGACATCGCCATCAGGATGCGCGGCTGGCCGAGCTGGAAGACGAGGAGGACGGACGTCATGGCGACGACGGCGCCGAAAGCGAGGATCCCCGCAGCCCACCCCTGGTTGACGTACGTCAGCGCCGCGGCGAGCGGGTCCGCCACCCCTTCCAGCTTCGCGAACGGGATCATTCCGGTGAGAACGAGGGCCGCCGCGAGGTAGAGGACCGTACAGATCGCGAGCGAGCCCAGAATTCCCCGCGGCATGTCGCGTCCCGGGTTCTCGCACTCCTCGGCCGCCGTCGAGATCGCGTCGAAGCCGATGTACGCGAAAAAGATGAGGGACGCTCCGGTCCAGACGCCGTGGAGACCTCCCGGAAAGAACGGATGCCAGTTCGCGGGTTTCACCCAGACCGCGCCCACGACGATGAAGAACAGCAGCGTCAGGAGCTTCAGGACCACGATCACGTTGTTGAACCGCGCGGATTCCTTCACGCCGATGACGAGGATCCACGTGATCGCCGCCGTGATGACGACCGCGAGAAGATTGCAGACGATCGGCACGCCCGCGAAGACGGGATGGTGCAGGTGTGCCTGATAAGCGAGCGCGTATTCGGGACCGAGGCTCGCGGCGCCGGACTCGGCGACGGCCTTGGCGGCGAGGACCGTCGAGCGGTAGTCCGTCGCCATCCAGGCCGGGATGTCGACCCCGAAGCCGATCATGAGCTGGCGAAAGTACGCGGCCCATGAGATCGCGACGGCGATGTTCCCGACCGCGTACTCGATGATGAGGTCCCACCCGATGATCCAGGCCACGAGCTCCCCGAGCGTCGCGTAGCTGTACGTGTATGCCGAGCCCGCCACCGGCACGAGACTCGCGAACTCCGCGTAACACATCGCGCAGAAGCCGCAGGCCACGGCGGTGAGAAGGATCGAAACCGTGACGCCAGGCCCCGCGGGCGGCGCGCCCGTGCCGCCCGATGTCGCGCTGCCGAGCGTCGCGAAGATGCCGGCGCCGATGATGGCTCCGATTCCGAGGGCCATCAGGTCGATCCAATTCAGGGTCTTCTTGAGGCCGTGAACCTCGTCGCCGCCTTCGGCGATCAGGGCATCGAGCGGCTTGCGCCGGAAAAGCGACGACATGCGGCCTCCTCGAGGGAATGCGGGAGTCTAAGCGGTCTTTCGCCCGGCGATCCGGACGGGGAGCTCGACGAGCGACGCGATGGACTCGACCTCGGGCCCATGCCGGCCGGCCCGATCGACGAGCAGCGCCTGGAGCCCCGCCGCGCGGGCTCCGTGGTAATCGTCGGTGAGCGAGTCGCCGACGTGCAGCGCGGCGCCGGGCGCGACGCCGGATCGCCACAGGGCCTCCTCGAAGATTCCGCGGTGCGGCTTGCTTACGCCCACGACCGCCGACACGATCACGTCATCGAATGCGTCCGCGAGGCCGAGGCGCGCGAGGAGCGACGGCAGAGTGGAATCCCAGTTCGACACGACGACGAGCTTCAGACCCGCCGCGCGCAGCGCCGCGAGAACCTCCGGCACCTCGGGATAGAGCGTCCAGTGCAGCTCCTCGCGAAAGTGCGCGACGAGGCCGGCGAGAAGCGGATCCGGCATCTCCCCGCCGCCCACACGCGCGTATACGGCCGCGACGAAGCGGCGCCAGAAGCCCGCCTCGCCCCCGGGCCCGCCCCAGCGCTCCTCTCCGCGGTCGTGGGCCGCGTGCACCTCCCGCCACGTCGCGTGCACGGCGCGATGCACCGCCTCGACGTCCGCCTCGACCCCGTACGCCGCGAACGCGTCGCGGTAGACGTCGTGGACGGGAGGATCGGCGGCGAGGAGCGTGTCGCCCGCGTCCAGGAAGACGGCCTCGATCAGGGCATCACCTGCCCGCCGTCGATCACGATGGCCTGACCGGTCACGTTTTTCGCCTCGGGAGACGCGAGATAGACGACGAGGCCCGCGACCTCGGGCGTCGAAAGCACCTCACCGAGTGGCGCCATCTTGCCCGCGAGCGCGAACGCCTCCGCCGCGGTCTTTCCCATCCCCTTGCCCATGCGCGCGATGCCCGAGCGCCCCAAATCCGTGTCCACCCAGCCCGGGCATACGGCGTTCACGGTGATCCTCCGCGAGGCCAGCTCGAGCGCGAGCGAGCGCGTGAGTCCGATGACACCGTGCTTCGACGCGCTGTATGCCGCCATGCCGGCAACTCCGAAACGGCCCGTCACCGACGAAAGGTTCACGATGCGCGCGCCGTCGGGGAGGAACGGCCGCGCCGCGCGGCAGACGCGCCACGTGCCCGTGAGGTTTACCTCGAGGATCTGGCCCCAGGCCTCGTCCGAGCGTGCATCTCCGTCGAAGGGCGAAGGCCCGCCGATTCCCGCGTTGTTCACGAGGATGTCGAGACGCCGGTCGGGGCGCGCGGCCCGCTCCACACCCGTCGCCACGGACGCCGCGTCCACGACATCGAGGAGGACGGCAAGCGCGGAGCCTCCCGCCTTCCGGATCTCGGCCACGACCGCCGCGCCGTCGCTCTCCTTGTGCGCGCCGACCGCCACGTGGGCGCCTTCCGCCGCGAGCCTGAGCGCGATGGCCCGTCCGATTCCCTTGCCTGCGCCCGTCACGAGCGCCGTCTTTCCCGCGAGACGCCCTTCCGGCATGAATCCTCCGTCCAGCGATTCTACGGGCGAGAGGGCCCCGCGTAAGATCGGGGCGTGAAGGTCGAGGTCCTGCTCTTCGCTTCGCTCCGGGACGCCGTCGGGCGGACGATCGCCGTCGAGGTTCCCGAGCCGGCCACGGTCACGACGCTCCGGCGCGCTCTCGAGGCCGCGCATCCCGTGATCGCGCGCTTCGGGACGCGCGCGAAGCTCGCGATCAACGAGACGTGGGCGAAGGAAACCGACCCCGTCGCGCCGGGCGACACCGTCGCGCTCCTGCCACCTGTTGCGGGCGGTTGACGAGCCGGGCCTAGGCCAGCTTCAGGTCTTCTGCCAGCAGCGCGTAGTCCACGGCTCCCCGCGACGACCCGTCGAACTCGAAGATCGTCTTGCCGACCGACGGCGCCTCGGCGAGCGCGACGTTGATGCGGATGGGCGTGAGGATCTTCGTGAAGCGCTCGCGCAACGTGTCGAGGAGCTCCGTCGAGACGGCCGTCCGGAGGTCGTAGAACGTCGGCAGGACGCCGACGATCCGGAGCGGCTTCTCTCGCGAGGCGTTCTCCTCCTTCACGAAGAGGCGCGTCTTCTCGAGAGCCGGGAGCGACAGGAAGTCGAGCTTTGCGGGCAGGATGAGCTCGTCCGCGACGTGGTACACGTTCTCGAGGAGAAGCGAGGCCGCGGGGGGACAGTCAAGGATGACGACGTCGTATTCCTCGTCTTCGAGCGCCTCGAACCGCTTCGCGAGGCGGGTCCGGCGTTTCTCCTTGCCCTTCTCGCGGAACAGGTCTTCGACGTCGAGGAGCCGCTCTCCGGCCGGGAGCACGTCGAGATTCTCGCGGGCCGCCCGCACGACTGACTCGTCGAACGCGGCGTCCTTCATGATCCATGCCGCGAGTCCGCGCGCCTCCGGGGCGAGGCCGAGGGACGTCCCAACGCTCCCCTGCGGGTCGGCGTCCACGAGCAGTGTTCTGTGTCCGGCACGGGCGGACGCAGCCGCGAGGTTCACGGCGGTCGTCGTCTTCCCCACGCCGCCCTTGAGCGCGGAGGCAGCCAGCACACGGTGGCGGCGCTTCGTCATCCTTCGAATCCCGACCTCGGGTCTTATCATGTTTCCGTGCCCTTCCTCTCGAACGACCCGCTCGACCCAGGCTCGCTTCTGGCCGGCGTACGGCGCGACGGAGACGGCGGGCTTGCCCTCTTCGTGGGTGTCGTGAGGGACCACAACGACGGCCGCCGCGTGGACCGGCTGGAATACGAGGCTTACGGCCCGATGGCCGAAGGAGAGATGGCCCGCATCGCCGGAGAGCTCGCCCAGGCGCATCCCAAGGCACAAGTCCTTTTCCGTCATCGAGTTGGAGCGCTCAGGGTGGGCGAAGTCGCGGTGGCTGTTGCCGCCTCCGCCCCGCACCGGGCGGAGGCTTTTGCGGCCTGCCGGGCTGGAATCGAGGCCATCAAGGCCCGGGTTCCGATCTGGAAGCGCGAGTTCGGCCCGTCGGGCGCCGTCTGGGTCGAGCCCTGCGGCGACGGGACCCAGGCTTACGAAAGTGATTGAAAAGTCAACCACTTCCTTCTAGAATCCAACTTCTGGGATCAGTTCTGGCCGGCTCCCCCGGAATGAGAGGAATGCGGACAGGCTCGCCAACGGTTCCGAGGAACTTTCGGGGCCGGCACCCTTCCGGGAGACGGATTCGGAGGTTTGACGATGTTCCTCGCTCTCAGGCGGATCCATGTTTCCGCAAGTGATTTTCCGCGCTCGCGCCGGTTCTACGGCGAGACCCTCGGGCTGCCCGAAGCGGGCGGCTTCGAAAACGACTGGGTCGAGTTCGCGCTGGGCCCGCTGCTGCTCAAGCTAACGCCCCTGCGTCCCGGAGAAGTGCCAGCGCGCAACCAGGTCGCGGCGGTTTTCTCCACGTGGTCTCTCGACGAGACGATCGCGAAGCTCAAGGAGCGCGCCGTCACGGTGACGCGTCCGCCCATGGACGAGTTCACGGGCCGCTCGGCGGAGATCCTCGATCCGGACGGCTACCGGATCATCGTCTTCCAGGCTTCCGATCTACACCCCGACGAGGACTGGGTCCCCATGTCGCAGGTGGACGACCTCGTGAAGCAGAAGATCCACGCGCGCAAGAAGCGCGAACAGGCGCGCGCAAGCGGCAGGTCTAAGAAAGGCGCGCGGCGCCCGGCGCCGAGGAAGCCCGCGCCGAAGAAGGCGGCCAGGCATGCGCGGACGGCGAAGAAGAAACCGGCGAAAAAACCCGCCGTGAAGAAAGCGGTGAAGAAAAAGGCAAAAGGGCGCCGCCGCTAGATTGAACGGGACGGCGTGGGATGGGCCTCAGTCTGGACACTCCCTTCTGGTTGGAAGGAGAGCCACGATGACGACCCATCCTCCTCTTGCGAGAACCCCTCGACGTCTTCCTCCACCCAGAACCTCCTCCGCTCTCGTCGTGGCTCTCCTTCTTCTTTTCGGCGCGGGGCGGAGCGCCTCGGCAGACGACGGCATCGCGCTCCCCTCCGCGACAATGGCCTCCACGGTGGACGGGACGGTCTCGAAGATCACGGGCACGGTCCTCGACCTCATCGAGGGGCAGATCCAGATCGACGTCGCGAACGCGACCATCACGAGCGGGGATGACTCCAAGGGAGGCCCCGTGCCCGTATCCGGAATCCCCGTGGGCGCCCGCGTCGTCGCACAGGTGACCGTGCCGGACGTCATTCCGGCCGTGGTTCCACCGCCCCCTCTCGCCGCGACGACCGCCGTCGTCTTCCAACCGCGCGCCGGTCAGCTCGCGGGCACGATTCAGGCCGTGGACGTCGCGGGCGGAAAGTTCACGCTGCTCTTCCACACCGTTTCCACGAATTCCGCCACGAAGTGGTCCGGCGAAGGGCCGAACGGGTCCGTCAAGAACGGGCCCGTCAAGGGGATCGCCGATCTCGCGGTCGGCATGTTCGCGACGGTTTCCGTCGTGAACGCCAGCGGGCTCCTCGCCACGAACGTCGAAGCCTTCGGCCTCGTGACGCCGCCACTCCTCATCTCCTTCCGCGGCCCGGTTCAGACGATCACGCCGACCGCGTGGACGATCGCGGGCCGCGTCGTCAGCGTCGATTCAGACACGAAGGTCGTCGGGGATCCGAAGGTCGGCGACACGGTCGACGTCCTCGCGCGCATCCAGAACCCGCCGCCGGGCTCCCTCGCCCCCTCTTATCTCGTCGCGATCTCGATCATCAAGGCTCCGGTTATCCTGCCTCCCAATCCGGGAGATCACGCAACCGAGTTCGACGGCACCGTCGAGGCGATCCCGGCGTCGACGAACGGCGTGCCGCTCGGCCATTGGAAAATCTCCTCGCGCGACGTCGTCGTGAACGGGCTCACGAAGCTCGACGCGGGCATCGTCGTCGGCACGGCCGTCCACGTGAAGGGCAGCTTCCTGATAGCGTCGGGCACGGGCGGAACCCTCATCTCGATGCAGTTCGTCGCGAGCGAGATCCGGAAGAAGTAAGGGCTCTCTTTCCTTTGCTTTTTCGCGGCGGGCCTCTTCGGTCCGCCGCTTCGCTTTTCGGATAACCTCGCCCGTATGAGCACCAGCCTCACCGACTTCTGCCGCGCGGAGATCGCGGCGCTGAAGGATGCGAAAACCTGGAAGAAAGAGCGTGTCCTCGAAGGTCCCACCGGAGCGCGCGTGCGCGTGGACGGGCGGAACGTCCTCATGCTCACCTCGAACAACTACCTCGGCTTCGCGAACCACCCGCGCATCGTGGAGGCCGCGAAGAAGGCCCTCGAGAAGTGGGGTAACGGCCTCGGCTCGGTGCGCTTCATCTGCGGCACGCAGGCGCTCCACAAGGAGCTCGAGACCGCGATCTCGCGCTTCTTCGGAACCGAGGACACGATCCTCTACATGTCCTGTTGGAACGCGAACGAGGGGCTCTTCGCGCCGCTCCTCTCCGAGGAGGACGGCCTCCTGACGGACGCCCTCAACCACGCGTCGATCATCGACGGCGCACGCCTCTGCAAAGCCCAACGGTTCGTCACGCCGCACGGCGACCTCGCCGCCCTCGAGAAGGCCTTGAAGGAGGCGTCGTCCCTGAGGCACCGCCTTTTCATCACGGACGGCGTCTTCTCCATGGAGGGCGAGATCGGTCCGCTTCGCGAGTTCGCGGACCTCTGCGAAAAGTACGACACGACCTTCGTCGTCGACGATTCCCATGCGACCGGTGTCCTCGGAAAAACCGGCCGCGGCTCGGCTGAGGAGCTGGGCGTGATGAAGCGCGTCTCTCTTTTCACGTCCACGCTCGGCAAGGCGATGGGCTCGGCAGCGGGCGGCTTCACGACCGGACCCGCGCCCGTCGTGGATCTCCTCCGGCAGCGCTCGCGCACGTCGCTCTTCTCGAACGCGCTCCCGCCGGCCGTCGCGGCGTCTTCGCTCGAGGCGTTCCGCATGCTCATGGAGGATCCGTCTCCCGCCCACCGCGTCCAGAAGAACGCGCTGACGTTCCGCGCGCGCATGAAGGCGGCGGGCTTCCGGATTCCCGAGGGCATCCACCCGATCGTCCCGGTCATCGTGGGCGACACGGCGAAAGCCCTCGCGATGTCGGATGCGCTCTTCAAGCGCGGCGTCTACGTCTCCGGCTTCGGCTTCCCCGTCGTCCCGCAGGGGCACGCCCGGCTGCGCTGCCAGATCTCAGCGATCCACACGGAGGCCGACCTCGACGAGGCCGTCGACGCCTTCACGACGGTCGGCCGGGAGTTCGGCGCGATCTGAGGCGAAGCCTATGGCACCACGCTAGCCCGCGTTAACCTTCCGCCCATGCGCACACGCGGCCTCGCCCTCCCCGCCACGGCCTTCCTCGCCCTTCTCGTTTCCGCGGCCGGAGTCTCCGCGGAACGGCCGCTCATTCCCGTGCCTCCGGACCTCCTGACACAGGCGGAACTGACGGGCTTCCGTAAGACCGAGACGTACGACGAGGTGCTCGCGTTCCTGACGCGGCTCGAGCGGCTGTCGCCATACCTCCGCGTCTCGTTCATCGGCCCGAGCGAGGAAGGGCGGCGTATCCCGGTCGTCGTCGCCTCGAAGGAGAAGCTGTTCGAGCCCGGCGAGCGATACAAGAGCGGCAAGCCGGTCGTCCTCGTTCTCAACTCGATCCACGCGGGAGAGGTGGACGGGACGGACGCGACGCTGATGCTCCTGCGCGACATCGCGCTCACGAACCGGCTCGACCTCCTCGACGGCGTGACGCTCGTGACCGTCGTCATCTACAACGTCGATGGGCATGCGCGCCTTTCGGCATACAACCGTCCGAACCAGAACGGCCCCGAGGAGATGGGGTTCCGGACGAACGCGCGCGGCCTCGACCTGAACCGCGATTTCGTGAAGGCCGACGCGAAGGAGACACGCGCGCTCCTTGCGCTCGCGGACGCCTGGAAGCCGGACCTCTTCGTGGACGACCACGTGACCGACGGCGCTGACTTCCAGGCCGTTCTCACGGTCTCGTACGCGAACGAGCCCGTCACGCCGAAGCCCATCGGGAGCTGGCTCAAAGCGATCGTCCCGAAGGTGCTCGCCGACGTCGCGGAGGCCGGCTTCGCCGCCGGTGCCGCGTATGTGGACTTCTTGGACGCGGGCGATCCGCTGAAGGGTTTTGACTCGTCCGTCTTTGCACCGCGCTACTCCACGGGCTACTTCCCCCTCCGTAGCGTTCCGTCCATCCTCGTCGAGACGCATGCGCTCAAGCCCTTCGGAGACCGCGTCCGGTCGAACGAGGTCTTCCTCCGCTCGCTTCTCGAACGCACGGGCCGCTCGGCGAAAGACCTTCTCGCCGCGCGCGAGAAGGCGCGGGCGGGCGCGCGCATGGCGCCGCCGGGCTCGCCCGTCATCGTCGCCGCCGTGGGGGATCCCGCGTGTCCGGAGAGTGTCGACTTCCCCACCTACGAGTGGACCGAGGCCGTGTCGCCCGTCACGGGTCGGCCCGTCGTGCGCTACGACCGCACGAAGAAGAAGACGATCCGCATTCCGAGCCTCGAGCACGCGAAGGCCGCCGTGACAATTCCTCGGCCCGCGGCGTATCTGATCCCGGCGGGTTGGGGAAACGTGGAGGACCGCCTGAAGGCGCACGGGATCCGGTACGAGAAGCTTCCCACCGCCCGCACGCTCGCCGTCGGAACGTATCGCGCCTCCGGAGCGGTCTTCGGGAAGACGTCCTATCAGGGCCGCGTGCGCGTCGAGGCGAAGATCGCGCGCGCGATCGAGACGCGCGCGATCCCGGCGAGCTCGCTCTACGTGCCGCTCGACACGGAGCTCGCGAGCGTCGCGATCGCCCTCCTCGAGCCCGAGAGCCCGGACTCGCTCTTTGCCTGGGGCGAGCTCTCCTCGTGCCTCGAGGAGAAGGAGTACATGGACACGCGCGTCCTCGATCCCCTCGCCGAAGAGATGCTGGCGAACGACCCGAAGCTGAAGGCGGAATGGGAGGAGAAGCTGGCCGACCCGAAGTTCGCGAGCGACGCGCGGGCGCGCCACCGGTTCTTCTATCGCAAGACGCCCTGGTTCGACGAGACCGTCGGCCTCGTGCCCGTCTTCCGGCTCGACGCGCCGCTCAGCGTTTCCACGCCGCCCGCCGCCGCGCCGGCTTCGGGCGGCGGACCAGGATGAGGCGGGCCGGGCGGCCGGCACGCTCACAGGAAGCGCAGAGGCGCGCGCGTCCGAACGGATTGCGCCGCGTCCACTCCGCCGTGCACCCCGGGCAGCGATAGGCGTAACGCGCATTCGCCTCGCGCACACGGCGCAGGCGCTCGGTCTCCGGCGCCGCCTTGCGCGCGACGCCGAGCTTTCGCGCGATCGACCAGAAGCGCGACGAGTGGCCTTCCGCCACGTCCCAGCGCGCGAAGCAGATGGCGTGCGCGGTCTCGTGGAGGAGCGTTTGAAGACGGTCCTCGGCGGACATGTGGCTCGAGACGCGGATCACGTGCGGCGGGCCATACGTGATGACGCCGCCCGTCGCACGGCGCGCCGTGAGGACGACGCGCGCCAGGGGGAGCTTCCACTCCGCGGCAAGGGAGTCGTAGCGGGCCTGCAGGGCCTCCTGCCCCGCGCCGAGCTCGGCGGGGGACGCCGGCTCTTCGAGGAAGAGGTCGAGCTGCTTGAGACGGGTCGAAACCGCGCTCATCAGGACACCTCCACTCTCACACGCCCCAGATCGCGCCGCGGTGCGGGGCGAGCGGCTTCATCAGCACGAGGGCCACGGCGACGGCGCCCAGCGCCGCCGCGAAGAGTTCGAGGAGAGGGACGGGCCGGCCGTGGAAGGCCACCGGAAGGGCGCCCTTCACGAGCCAGATCGCCGCGAGCGCCGCCCCGCCGGGCCACGTCGCGCCCGTCCCGAGCGCAAGCCAGGCCAGGCCAAGCCCGAGAACGCTTGCGACGAGGTACGCGTGCGCGATCGCGATGGCCGGCGGAGCCTCGAACCGAGGCGCCAGATACAGGCGCAACGCCGCGACCGGAATCGCGCCGAGGCCGGCGACGACGGGCGCCGCCATGCCGGCCGGCAGTTTCGTCCGGAGCCAGCCGTAGAAGGTGCCGCGCACGATGCGTTCGAAGAGGAAGGCGCCGAGGACCGCGACCGGCGCGAACCACAGGAGGCGCCGCGTATCCACGTCGCCCGAGAAGGAAAGGTAACGCAGGGATCGGGCAGCGGGAAGGTATGCGAGACATACGAGAGCGAGCGTCGCGGCCGCCGTCGCCGCGAGAGTCGGCCTGACTCCCGGTTTCACGAAAGAAGAGTAACAGGAACTACACTCATTCCACCATGAGTGAAGCTCCTCGACTGCGCGTCGCCTTCTTCGGACTCGGCACGATGGGCCAGGGCATGGCCCGAAATCTCTCGAAAGCGGGCTTCCCGCTCACCGTCGCCACACGCACTCCCGGAAAAGCGGAGGCGTTCGCGAGCGCGCTCGCGGCGGAAGGCCGTGACGCACGAGCCGCGGAAACGCCCGCCGCCGCCGCGGAAGACGCGGACGTCGTCGTCTCGTGCGTCCCGGACGCCCCGGAGGTCGAGGCCGTCCACCTCGGCGCGAACGGAACCGCCGCCCGTGCGCGCCGCGGCGCGATCGTGATCGACTGCTCGACGATCGCGGCGGAGGCCGCGCGGTCCGTGGCCGCGCGGCTCCTCGAAAAGGGCATCGCCTTCCTCGACGCACCGGTGTCCGGCGGGCAGAAGGGCGCGATCGAAGGCACGCTCACGTTCTTCGTCGGCGGAGACGCGGCCGCGCTCGAGCGGGCGCGCCCCGTCTTCGGCGCGATGGGCCGGCGCCTCACGCCGCTCGGGCCTTCGGGCTCCGGCCAGCTCGGCAAGGCAGCGAACCAGATCCTCGTCGCGAACAACCTCATGGGCGTCGCCGAGGCGCTCGCGTTCGCCGCGCGGGCGGGCCTTCCGCTCGCGCCGCTGCACGAGGCGCTCACCGCGGGTGCGGCGAACTCGTGGGCGCTCGAAGTCCTGGGAAAGAAGATGATCGACCGCGACTTCAAGCCCGCGTTCGCGGTCAAGCACCAGCAGAAAGATCTCGCGATCGTGCTTCGGACCGCCCGCGAACGGGGGATACCGCTGCCCGGCACCGCGCTCGTTCACCAGCTCCTGACGGCGCTCGAGGCCCGAGGACGCGCCGAGGACGGCACGCAGGCCCTCCTCACAGTCTATGAGTCCCTCGTCGGCGAGAGCTAAGATCCGCGAAACGGAGGTCCTCTCATGAACCGGCTTCGCTTCGCTGCTCTCGCCGCGGTGCTTCTTCTGTCCTCGCCGTCTCGTGCCGAGACGTCGAAATTCGAGCGCAGCTATCCCTTCGCGGGCGACAAGGACATCAAGGTCGGCATCAAGGTCGGAGACGTCACGATCGATTCCTTCCGCATCCGGCATTGGCCGGACTCGGACGACTTCAGCAAGTCCGAGAAGGACCCGAAAGACACGCACACGATGGTGGTGGAGTTTCGCTACTCGAACCAGGACCGTGACAAAGACTACAAGTGTAAATACGTCGTCACCATTCCCGGCGGCAAGGACGGCAAGCCCTTCGGCGAGAACGACCGGACGGCCACGCTCGACAAGGGCAAGACCGACGACACGAACATGCTCTTCGTGAAAATGTACACGAACGACTATAAGGTCGCCAAGACGGTCAAGGTCAGCTTCGAGATCTGGAAGAAGTAACGCGTCAGGCGCAGGCGCATCCGGCGCGGCGGGCCGTTCGGCCCTCGCCTTGCTCGGCGCGCCATTCGGCCCGGCGGCGGGAATAGTCCTGGTCGGCCTGGCGCGCGAGGACGCGCCGGTAGTCGCCCTTCAGCCGGGCGATCTCCTCGGTGAGGAGCGCGCGTTCGGCCGGAGGAGCTTCGCCGGGATGGGCGGACAGCCCCGCCAGTTCCGCCTCTCGTACTTCGATCCGCGCCCTCAGGACTCTCGCCTCGTGAAGTTCCGCCGCAGATTCCATGATTTCCTCGCTCGCCTTTTCCGCCCCTGGGGGCCTCTTCTGAGAAAGAAGACGCATTCCGCCGGGAAAAGTTTCACAAACGTGGGGTCCGAAGACCTAGAACCTTCCCCGCGCGCGCTCCTTCGCCGGCAGGATCTCGAGACAGGTCGTCCACCAGCCGGCCTCGATCGTCTCGACGAACTCGCGCGGGAGGCCCTCGCTCCGCATCTCGCGCGCCAGACGCGCATGGTCGTAGTCGACGGGAACAAACTCGACGGCGACGTCGCCCGCGCGCTCCTCGAGAATCGCGAACCACACGTTCGTCTTTCCGTCGTTCGCGGGGCGTCCGAGCGCTCCCACGTTCACGACGCCCCGGCCCGGGCCCGTGAAGCGTTGCCACTGGAGCCCGGTGTGCGTGCAGACGATCAGGTCGGCGGCGTACTCCCGAAGGGTTTTTTCTATGAACGCCACAGGCGTTGTCGTCTGCCACAGAAACTCGTTGATCTTTCGCGGAGACCCGTGGCAGAGAAGCAGGCGCTTCCCGGCAATCGTGAGGCGCAGATGCGACGGCAGAGTCCCCATCCACGCCTTGTGCTCCTTCGCAGTCTTTTCGCGCGTGTAGTCGTACGAGATCTTGGCGAACGCGTTGTCGCGCGGGTCCGTGTATCCGCAGTGGCAGTCCTCCGCGGCCGTCGCGAGCGATTCCTCGTAGTTGCCCTGGATCGCGGGAACTCCGCTCGCCCGCAGGATCTCGACCGTGCGGTCCGGGTGGGGGCCGAACGCGCCGAAGTCGCCGAGGGCGAACATCGCGTCGACGCGTTGCGAGCGGTTGATCTCGATGGCCCTCAGAAGGGAGAGATAGTTCGAGTAGATGCCTCCAAAGAGCGCGATTCTTCGAAAGGTCCCCAGGTCGACCGTCAGGTCCTGCATGAAAGTCCGTATTCGTGGCACGTATAGCAGGCGCGGTGCTTCAGAGTGAACGGCCGGAGAGTGTCCGCGAGCGTCTCCCCCATCTTCGCGTCGGGCGCGTCGATGAGGATCGGGCACACGTAGACCCCCTTCGACGTGACCATGCGCGCACTGGTGCACTGCAGCACCTCCGCCTCCTCCGCCGTCAGCTCGCGGTCCTTGAGCGTCTCCCAGGACTCATAGGCCCTGAGACGAGACTCTTCGGC
>PLZI01000001.1 GCA_003152095.1 Acidobacteriota bacterium
TCTCTTCTATCAGCACCGGGTCGACGCGGACGTGCCGATCGAAGACGTCGCGGGAGCCGTGAAAGACCTGATTCAGAAAGGGAAGGTCAAGCACTTCGGCCTCTCCGAAGCGGGCGTCAAGACGATCCGTCGCGCGCACGCGGTCCAGCCCGTCACGGCGCTCCAGAGCGAGTACTCGCTGTGGTGGAGGGAGCCCGAAGCGGAGGTGCTGCCGACGCTCGAGGAGCTCGGGATCGGCTTCGTGCCCTTCAGCCCGCTCGGCAAGGGATTCCTCACGGGCAAGATCGACGAAAGCACGTCGTTCGACAAGACCGACTTCCGCAACGTCGTCCCCCGCTTCACACCGGAGGCGCGAAAGGCGAACCTGGCCTTCGTGGACGTGCTTCGCCAGATGGCAGGGCGGAAGAAAACGACACCCGCCCGGATCGCGCTCGCCTGGCTGCTCGCCCAGAAGCCGTGGATCGTCCCGATCCCGGGGACGCGGAAGCTGGAGCGCCTCGAGGAGAACCTCGGAGCCGCCGAGCTTCACCTCACGCCCGAAGACCTCCGTGAAATCGAGAGCGCCGCATCGAAGATCACGGTACAAGGGGCCAGGTACCCCGAACACCTGCAGAAGCTGGTCGGCCGCTGAGCATGCGAGTCGGCATCCTCGGCTCGGGGTTGATGGGCGGCAAGCTCGGAACGCTCTTCGCGCGTGCGGGGCACGAAGTCGTCTTCAGCTACGCGCGCAGCGAAGAGAAGCTGAAGAGGCTCGCAAGCGCGGCGCAGGGGAAGGCGCGAGCGGGCACGCCGGCCGAGGCCGCGCGCGATGCGGACGCCCTCCTGCTGGCGGTCCACTGGTCCCGCGTCGGCGAGGTGCTGAAGCAGGCAGGCGACGTGTCCGGCAAGGTGATCGTCACCTGCTCGCTTCCCATGAATGCGGACAACACCGAGCTCGTCGTCGCCCACACGTCTTCGGGCGCGGAAGCGCTGGCGGAGATGGCTCCGAAGGCACGGGTCGTGTGCGCCTTCAACACGATTCCCAGCGAGGTGTTGTTCGGCGTGTTCGAGGCCAAGGGCAAGGCCGCCGCTCCGAGCCTTCTGTACTGCGGCGATGACCGGACCGGAAAGCGCGTGGCCGCCGAGCTGATCCGCGACGTTGGCTTCGATCCGGTGGACGCCGGCCCGCTGCGGAACGCCCGCTACACCGAGCCGTTTGCCATGCTCGTCGCCCATCTCGCGTACGGAGGGAAAAAGGGGCCGGAGGTGGCATATCGGTTCGAGTGGTGGGGAAAGTAGGCACTCAACAGCGTCCTCGAAGCACCCCGTAAAAGGCAGAATGACGTAGCCGCAGCGTTGCCTCAGAGCGAAAGAACAAGATCTGAGCCCAATTGCCTCCAACCGAATAGGAGCGAAAGGCGAGCTCCTGAACGCACCGGACGAGCCCGCAAAAAGCGTCCAGAAGGAGGATACTGGGCCAGTCGGAGAATGGGAGAATGACGCCCCTGCACGACGCCTTCAACTGGCTCACGGAGAACTGGAAAGTATGGCTAGACGGCCTCGGTGTCGCAATCCTCGCCGGCCTGGGCGGATGGGCCGCTAGCATATGGCGCAAACGGTGGAAGAAACGGAAGGAGCCCGCCCCATCCGCCCGGGCCCAGACCTCCGGCTCAGACAACATCAACATCGCGGCAGCGAGTCACTCCACCGTGACCGTCGTTGTGCCTCCGAAACCGCCCCCAGCGACAGGGGCACAATCGATGGCCACACCACATCCACGTCCTCGTGTCCTCTTCCACGTGGGTGGCTCTGCCGTCAGCCCCTCACAGAAGACCTACGACGTCTTCAATCTTGGCGAGGAAATCTTCACTCTGTCATTGGAATTACTCGACTCTCTTCCTGATGTCCGGACCGCGGTTTCTCCCACGATCCAGATTCCTCACAACGGGATATTCCGTATCACCGCTCGAAGCGCGTCCGCATCGACGCTTCCCGAACTTCGCGTCGTCCTCAGGTTTCTTGACGCGGAGCATCAACCAAGGAATCAGGTTTTCCGAATCCCAGCCGACTCTTCATATGCACAGCCCGTGGCGGAAAGCGCCTAGCAACGTCTTTCAGCGGTCCGGGCCGCGCGACCACGGGCAATACCGAAAGGAGACAGGAGGCCCAATGCCTGCGAGCACGTCTTGCGCGTAGACTGGGCGACAATGCCGCGACGTGAAATACACCCACGCGGAGGCCCATCGAAAAAATGATCTCCGTGTTCGATGCACCGAACTGGCTTACTTGGACCACGAAACACTGGTACGTGTGGCTAGACGGGCTCGGTGTGGTTGTGCTCGCAGGAATCGGACGATGGCTCGCCAGAATCTGGAAAGGTCGGCGAGAGAAGCAACCGGGATCGGCGATTTCACTCCCCGTGCAGGCGACGATCGCCGGCTCCGGTAACATCAACGTCGCGGCGGCGACCAATTCCAGCGTTACTGTCTTGGTGCCGGCTGGCGATTCGCCGAAGGCCGCACCGCTCCTATCGCTTCGCCACGAATGTACGACCGGCGCGCGGGCAAGTGGTGCATTTGGTGCGACGGTGGACTTCCAGGCCTATCTCCAGGTCGAAAACGTCGGCGCGGGATCAGCTCGCGACATGTCAATCGAGGTCTCGGCATCCAGTCCCTATGTGCTGAGCCCCGCTGGAATCTCAGCCGGTCGTGACCAGTTGCTCAGGTACTCGGGAAGTGGCTCATTCCGCGCGGCTGGAGACTTCGTGCTACATCCGGGCCAATGCGAAAGGTTTGCGCTGGTGTGGCTCGCTTTACAGATCGAACCTCCGGGGCCCGTGGTAGATTTGTACATTGCCTGTCGGTTCTTTGCGGCTGGCATGACACGCATTGACCAGCCGATAACTATAGCGGCCGAGGAAGTGAAACGCCTCGTTGGCCTCGTCGAGGCGAAATCGCAGCCGCCGGTTCTATCGGGACCCCAGAAAGCGATCATCGGGTTTCTAAAGGTTCAGGCATACCCTCGAAGTTACTTCGTCGAACGCTTGGGAATGACCGGCCCGGAGGTCGCTCATCACTTCGACGTTCTCAGGGAAATGGGCCTCGTCGACTCTGTCTTCGACAGGAGGCTTCGTACGGGCTTCGTGAGACTTTCGAAAAAGGGACGCGCATTTGCGTTCGGCTCTGACGATGTCTGACTCTTCGCAAGAGGTGTCGAAGATTTGCTCCGCCTCTCAGAAACCGGATGAGGTCCAGTACCTGCTCCAGATCGTCCGCCAGAATTCGAGGGGTCACGCGTAGCGGAGGATCCGGATGGATTCGTGGGCCGATCAACCAGTCCAGGTTCCAGTGCTCTGCTAAGTTGAGCCCACCAACGGCCGTATTACGGATTTCCCTGGGCTCACGGCTGCCGATGTGGGGGCGATGCCGTCGCCGTTCGCCTTCCTAGGTAGCCGATCGGGAAAGAGCGCCACCGGTGTCTCGGTCGTGGGTTGACTCTGCGATGCCCGCATGGCGAGCGTCTGCCGGTATTCCCGAGCTTCGGCCGTACGCGTAAAGGACATCTTCAATCCCTTAGCAGGGTGCTGAAAAATGCGG
>PLZI01000159.1 GCA_003152095.1 Acidobacteriota bacterium
GACGCGGACGTGGCGGGGGCCACGGCACGACGCGAACCTTGAGCGCCTCCAGCCGTCCCGCCAGCTCCGGGACGTCGTCCGCTGACACGTTGGTGGCAGTCGTCTCGAGTTCGGCCAGGGACGTGCGCCAGCGGAGGGAATCGGCGTCACTCATAGCCAGCCCGCGGGCTCCGCGGTCTTCCATCGCGCGCCACTCGTCGAGCGTGACTTTTCCTCGCGAGTCACGGTGGACTGTTCTTCGCGAGTGTGTTGAGCGTGACTCTGGCGCTTAATAGCGCCGAGTCGAGTCACACTCACAAGCGCGACTCGGAACGCTGGAGTCACACTGAGTCGCACTGTGGTTTCGGGCCTCATTCGGTCACCCGATCGGCAGCCGAGACGAGCGCTTTCTTCCACAGGATGCTGCCCCTCGGACCGGGTTCGCCGATGACAAGGATGTCCCGCTTCAGTTCGCCGAGCGCGGCGTCGAAGATCGCCCGTGAGCCTCGCGTCAACTCGAAAAGCTGCCTGCCGCTGAGGTTCGGCTGCGCCGTCAGCGTGGATTCGATCCGGCCCTTCATGTCCGCAATGAGCTTCCGGCGCTTCTCTCCGACCTCATCCGATGCAGGGGCGACACCTTCCCGCGTGAAAAGCGCCTTCCCCTTGTCGAAACTGAGCGTAAGTGCCGGCTGTTCGGCTGCGTCTTTTACCTTGTCGAAGATGAGGCGGCGTTCCGTCGCGAGTTCGCCGTCAGGCGCTTCGAGGCGCATCACGAGGTCGCAGTCGGCGCCGATCGCGGACGTTCCGCGGATCTTGTGGCGCCCCTGACGGTTGTCGGAAGGCTTCACGTAGTGGTGGGCGAAGAGGAACGAAACACCGTGCGCCCGCGAGATCGCCATCAGCGGCTTCATCACACGCTTCTTCCAGTCGCTCGCGCTGTTCTCGTCGCCATCGTGGAAGTAGCCGAGGGAGTCGGCGATGACGAGCTTCCGGCCCGACTCGATGACAAAACGCGCGAAGTCGGCGGAGTCGAACGGGAGTAGAAGGTCGGCCGGTGGGAACGCGAAGTCGAGCGTCTGGATGTCTATCCCGGCGTGGAAACAGGCGCAGGCGACGCGCTCGGCGAAGAGGCGTCGCGATCCCTCGGCCTGCCAGTAGAGAACGGGCAGCGCGCGCGTCACATCAAAGCCGAGAAACGACCGGCCGACCCCGACGTGTGCGCCGAGGCCCGCGAGCAGCGTGGACTTTCCGAGGTAATACTCGGCTCCGAGAATCCCGATCCCGCCAACGGCCAGGACGCCGGGGACGATCCACTCCGTCGCGGGTGCCGGGGCCGCGAGGATGTCGCGTAGGAGGATCGGGCGGGCCTCGTCTTCGGCCTCGTGCGCCACTGCGGGGCGGACCGGAGCCATCTCGCTCCGGTCCGTCGTTCCCTCGCTTCCCGCGATGAGTTCCAGGGCGCGGCTCGGCCGAGGCTCGCTCATCCGCGCCCCCGTTTTACGGCTCGCTCCTCGATGACGGAGGCGACGACCTCGAGAATCTCCTCCTCGAACGGCACGGGACCCGCGTATTGAAGCGCCCACGCTCCAATCAAGGCGAGGGCCACGAAGCGGTCGACGCCACGATCGAGGAGATAGCGTGTGATGGTTGCGATCGCGTCCGCGCGCTCCGGGCCAAAGGCGACACGCGAGGCGACCTTCAGCACGGGGCCGTCGCCCTTCTCGAAGAGTTCCTCGCCACGCCGCGCGACCATCTCCTCCAGCCACGCCGGAGCGCGCGGCCCTATCAGCATGCGCGCCGCGAGCCGCCGGTTCCTGGCCGTGGCGATGGCGGCCTTTCGCCTCTCCTCAGGGGAAAGCGCCGCGCGCTTCGCGTCGGCCGAGCGGACGAGTGCACCGAGGTCGAGCCGCGTAAATTCGAGAACGTCGGCAAGGCGCTCTTCTTTGATCGCGGCGTCGATCGTCTGATCGTTCACGACGCTCCCTCTCCGAAGATGAGTTCCGCCGCCGCCTCGTCCTCGATCTGCCGCGTCAGCCGATCTTCGATCATGCAGAGAGTCGAGCCGTAACGCGTATCGTGCGCGACGGGAACCCACCCGGCCTCGACAAGCTCGTAAACGGACGGTGAATCAGAGCGCGCCTGGACGCCCGCCCAGCGGTAGAGAAAACAGCCGTTGAGCGCGGCGAGCGCGCTCACGATGCCCCCTGCCTGTCGAGCGCGGCGGGAGTCTTTGTCGCGGGCGCGCAGCCGAGGTCGACGAACATCTCGAGGAGGCCGTCCCGCACGAGGGCGCGCAGGTTGCGGCACGGGAAAGGACTGCGCCAGCGCCGCGCCTTAGAATCGTGGGGCGAGCCGTTCCGGTCTAACTTCGCGGTCGGGTCGGGATTCTCGCGGGCCGCGTTCGGTGTCAAGCCGAGCGCGGCCGTTTTCGTTTTGCTCATGGCGGCCGCCTCTTCCTCACGCGGCCCGGCCCGCGGGGCCGGGGTCGGCGGTCGAGCGGCGGCGTCGGGACTCGGTCCACTTCTCGAGATCCGCGGGCCGATACGCCACGCGGTTCGGAGCGAGCTTGATGAAGTCGAGGCCTCCGCCTTTGCTTCGAAGGCTTCGGAGCGTTTGCGGCCGGAGCCGTACCAGCTCGGCGGCGTCTTCGGTCGAGATTAGTCTTTCCACGGGTCGCGTCTCCTTCCCGGCGCTCGTCGCCGCTGTTGACAACAGGAGTACGCGAAGCGGCGCTCTTCGTCGAATCATTTTCTTGGGACAAGTTTTCTTGTCCCACGCGCGCCGCAGCCGCGTTTCGTTCCGCCTCATCGAGCGCCGCCCAGATCGGCAACTTCTTCTCCGGATCGCGGACGTAGTGGCCAGGCACGAGCGCGTCGCGCGTTCGTCGGAGTTTCTTACGGTGCCTCTCGTACTTGGGGCCGCCTAAGCTCTTGCCCGCGAGCCGTCGCTCGCGCTCCGCCTCGTGGAGTGCCTCGAGAAGAGGCGCCACGCGAGGCCCCGCCTTCGCGCTGCGCTTCGACATCTTCTCCATCTCGAGGCGGAGTATTTCCTCGGGGTCGCGGCCGTTCGAACGGAGGAACGCGGCGAAGAAGAGCAACTCCTCGTCGGCCGGTTCCGCCTCGCGCTTGGCCGGCACGTCGGCCTCCGCGCGGACGCGCCGCTCGGCCTCATAGTCGGCCAGGAACCGCCTGACAACCTCAAACCGCGCGTCGTCCGCCGCGGAGTTCCATGGAAGTAGAACGACGTTGGGGCCGCATCGGAACCCCGCCCAAGAGCCCTCGTTGAACACGTCGATGAGCGAAGGCTTCTTCTCTGGATCGCGGATGTATCCGATTTGCGCGAGCGCGGCGCGCGCTCGATTGAGCTTCCTCCGTGGCGTCTCCTGCGCGGCGGTGCGTTTCTTCGTGGGCACGCGTCGCCACTCGCGCTGCTTCTCGAGAAGATCTGGGATGAGAGATCCCGCCTTCGCGCCGCTCTCCGTCTTTCTCTCCACCCAGCGGCGCAGAATTCCTTCAGGGTCGCCGCCATTCTCACGCACGAGCGCGCCCCACAGCTCAAGCTCGGAGGGTTGCGGGTTCTCGCGCTGTGCCGGCTCGGGCTCGTCGTCCCCGAGCCGGAGGAGTGCGGCCACCAGCTCGCCCGGATTGCTCTCAACCCTTTCGCTCTGGGCGTGTGCTTGCACCGCCTTCTCCGCGTCAGCTTCGAGCCGCCGAGTGTCGTTCTCCGGCTCGAGGCGCAGGACGTGCTCCTCGCGGCCCGAGCGGGTGACGGTGACGTTGATCGGCGGCGCGATCGTGGCGTGCATCAGCGGCCTCCTCTCATCCTTCCGAACGTGAAAGGCTCCGATCGCTTCCCGAGCGCAGAACTGAGTGCCGAGCGAAAATCGGGGCTCACGTCCGTTGCTCGCTCGAGCCTCTGCAGCGTCTGGTCGAGGAGGAGAACGTCGCCGAGGCGGGCTCGTGCCGGCGCACGCTCGATCCGGAAGACGCGCCAGACGCTGAAGCCGGTCTCACGCGCGACTGCTTCGGCACCGAGCCCGAGCCGATAACGGCGAAGCCTAAGTTCGCTCGTCGCGCGCCGCGGTCGGCTATCCCTCGTTTTCATCCGACGCAATATTCAAACGTGGGGCGCAAGAAATAAAGAAAACCCCGAAAAGCCCCGGACGAATTACCGCCGAATCATGTCCGGCGTTCGACGCGCTTGCGGGTGCTTTCCCAAAGCCTCTCGGCTTCCTTCAGGTCCGCTTTAGTCACCGTTCGCGCGTTCTTCGTGAGGAGGCGCTGCCATGCAAGGCAAAGGAGCTTCGCGCGGGCCTCGAGGGACAAGGGTGGAACTCCTCGCGCGATCTCTTGCCTGTAGCGCGCCACTTGCTTAATGAGCGGAAACCAGAACATTTTGTCGTCCGGTACGTGTAACGCGCGCGCCAGCTCTTCGGGCGGCCCTGGGACCTGTCTTCCCGTGTTCTGCTCCCACGTAGTGATGGTCTCGTCGAACCAGGTGAGCTTCCGGAGGGCGTCTCGATAGTTCCGCTGGACACGCTCGGCGTCCACGTCTTTCCTCACGCTCTCGAATGTGCGCTTCGGTCCTCTCGTCCGCTTCGGGTGTGGGCAGATGGAAGCGGAAACGTATTCGGGGCCGTCCGGCTCTCGCAAACAACCTTTGATCGCTTCGAGCACGCTGGGGGACGCGAGCGTGAAAACGCCGTCAGGGTGCCTGCCGTCCTCGTTGTGCAGGAGCCCAAATAACAGACCCCTCGTGATGAGCACGAGCGAACCTGCACGTAGAGCGAAGGGTACTGGCGGCTCAGAGTACCAACGGGCATTGACGTACTTGCGCACGTAGGCTTGTGCGTGTGCGGCAGTCTCAAGGAATTGGACCGGAAGGCAGTCGGCAGCCCAGAGCGCCCCGACGGCCTTCAGCGATCGCTCCTGAGCATGAAACCCAAGCCCACGTCGCGCCAGGTCGCGAACGATTTCGAGAAGCAGGCGCTCCTCGTCGGCGGTGAGGGTGAGCGAACCGGCCCCGTCGGGGCTGTCAATCGTCCCTCGCTCGGTCTCGAGCGGTGTCGGCATCAAGGGCGGCTCGCTTGTTCGGGATGGAGCCGCCTCGGTGCGCGTTCGAGCCGTCCGCCGGTCACCACTCGCGGGTGTCTTTTTCGCTCGCATCTCGCGCTCCTCTCGCGCTCCTCGAGGGGAGAGAGCCGGGGCGGAAGCGGAGCGCGAGTGGTGCTTTTCGGCCGAGGGGATCGTCTCGGCCGCCGCCCAGCGAAGGTCAGCGTAACCCACACGCGGCGTTGCGGGCGGACAGGCCTCGGAAACCATTGAGGAAGGGCGCCTTAACAGGGCACGTTGGATTGAAGATCCATCAGGCCCTTCGCCCGCTGGCAGGGCGCGGTTGACGGGGGCTCAGGCGCGCACTATCTTTAGGCATCATCACCGGTGACCTTCCTACGGTTACTGGCCCCCCCCGGGTTGCGATCCGGGGGTTTTTCTTGTCTTCATGAACCGAACGTCGTTCCTCGTGGATGGGTTCAATCTCTACCACTCTGTAAAAGACGCAGCGCAGCAACTCGGCACGGGACGAGGCACGAAATGGCTCGATCTTCGGAGTCTCTGCTCGTCCTACCTGGGCAACGTCGGTGGCGGCGCGACTCTTCAAGGTATTTACTACTTCTCGGCCCTCGCTACCCATCTGGAGCCCTTCAATCCAGACGTCACGGCCCGCCACCGTACCTACCTCAAGTGTTTAGGGGATAGCGGCGTCGTGGTCGAACTGAGCCGGTTCAAAGAGAAGGAAGTCACCTGCCCGACCTGTCGTGCGAAATCGATCCGGCATGAAGAGAAGGAGACGGACGTCGCTATCTCGTCCAAGCTCATTGAGCTGCTAGTTCAGAACCAGTGTGAATCCGTGGTCCTCATCACGGGTGATACCGACATTGCCCCGGCGATCCGGACCGCGCGCCGAGTCTTGCCGACCGCGAGGGTAACGTTCGCCTTCCCTTACCGGCGTATGAATCGCGAGCTAGCAGCCCTCGCGCCTGGAAGCTTTCGGATCCACAAGGAGCAGTACGTGAAGCACCAGTTCCCGGATCCTTTTGTGCTTACTGATGGAACGAGAATCCCGAAGCCACCATCCTGGTGAATGCTGCGACCCGCCCCTCTGTCCGCTTTCTGTCCGCCTACCCCTGCCGAGAGCATCCGAAAGAAGAGGAAAGCCGGGGCTCGCAATCCCCGCTCTTCAACGCTTTAGACGCACTGTTCGGCAGGTTTCGGCGTCTGGGACGGACTACGGATCAAAAGGTTGCGGGTTCGACTCCTGCTGGGCGCACCATTAAACACAGGGGTTTCGTGAAAGTCGCCCAGCCGGAATGAGCCTGACGGCCTATCGGCGGCCACGGCGGGCAGGGTGAGCCCGCCCGCAGACGAGCCCACCAGGAGCTTGAACCGCCCCGATAATCCTGTTCTGTGTCTCGCCGCTGGATGCGAATGGTCCCCGGAGTCTCGACGGCTTGCGGAGCGCTTCTCGTTCTGGCCGGAGTGCTGGCGGCTCGCCTCCCGGAGACGGTGCACGTGCTGGTCGACGCGTTCCCCGCCATCGCGAGGGTGGCGCTCCACGACCCGGCCTCCCATCCCGCCCTCGTGCTCTTCCCCGACACGTTCCTCCTGGCCCTGGCACTCGTGCTGGCGGGCGCCGCGGTCCTTCTCGCCGCCGTGCCCGGGTCCGGAGGCGTGCCCCGGGAGCGCCCTCTCGCGAAAGGCTCCGTCCTCGCCGTGTGGATCCTGGCTACCGGTTTACTCGCGTTCTTCGGATTCGCGGTGCGGAAGGGCTTCCATCACCACCCCGCAGCGACGGGGGCCTACCTCGTGCTGGTCGTCGGCGCGGCTGCCCTCTTCCTGAGGCGCGACCGCATGCTCGGTGCGCCGATCGGCGTCCGGCTCTCCCGCGCCGAGGTCGTCGGGCTGCTGGCCGGCTGCGCCGCCTACGTCGGAACCGCCGTCCGCCAGGCCGACTCGTGGAAGTTCTCCTTCATCGGGGACGAGTGGGCTTTCTACACGAACGGGTATCTGCCGTCGCGAAACCTCCTCGAGATCCCGTGGCTCGAAGCGAATGGGGTTTACGGACAGTGGCCGGTCGCCATCTCGGGCTGGCAGATCCTGTTCGAGCACATGTTCGGCTTCACGAATTTCGCGTGGCGGCTCTCGATGGCCGTGATGCTGGCCTTGTGCCTCCCGCCTCTTTACCTCATCCTCCGCCACCTCCTCACGGGCGCCGCGGGGGCGCCGCGCACGGCGGCGGCGCTCGGCTGCTCCCTTTTCGCCTTCTCGGAGCTCATCGTGGACTGGGGCCGGATTGGCTATACGAACGCGGGGTTCGTGCCGCCCCTCGTCTTCGCGAGCGCGCTCGTCTTGGCGGCCCGGGCGCGCGGGACCGCGTCGCACTACTTCATGGCAGGGCTCGTCGCGGGGCTCGGCATCTTCCTCAGTTCCTTGAGCGCGCTCCTGCCGATGGGCGTCCTCTGTGGCGCAATCGTGCTGGACGCGATCGTCTGGGGGCGCCGTGATCTTCGCCACGCTCTCGTGACGCCGCTTCTCCTCCTCGGTGCGGGGTTCCTCGTGGCGGGGGCGCCGATCCTGATGGACGTCCCGTACTGGAATGAGCAGGTCGCCCTCAACTTCGCAGGGCACGAGGCGCAAATCATGAGGCCGTGGCTCGCCAGCCGCACCTTCGAGTCCGCGATTCTGTTCCTCGGCTCGAATGTCAACAGCCACTTCCTGAGCGGGAACGTGGTCGACCCGATCACCGCATTCTTCGCCGCGGCGGGACTCGGGATGGCGCGCTTCCTCGGAGTCCGACGCATGGTCTTCCCCGTCTTCTGCCTGCTCTCGGTCGCATTCCTCACCGGCGGCATCGCGCCTTACCCCCACGCTCCGGTCACGCGACTCGCTCCGTTGATGTTCCCGGTGGCCGTGCTGGCGGCGATCGGCTTCGCCGGGCTCACGCGGCGCTGGAGGTGGGCGGCCCCGCTACTCGCCCTCGGGCTCGCGGTGCCCTGTGCGCTCTACAACGTGCTCAAGCTCGAGACGTGGAATCCGTACCGGAACATCGCCGAGTACCAGATGCTGGAGCTCAAGCGGCTCGAGGAGGCTCCGGCCCGAACCGTTCACGCTCTCGTGCTGCCTCCGGACCAGGCGGAGGCCCTCTCGACATTTCTCGATCACTACGGCCGGGCAGGGCAGGTGCGCCTCTTCCGCAACACGCCTCGGGACCGCGAACGGCTGTTCGCGCTGATGGCGCGCGCAGGAGCCGATCTGGAGGTCCAGCTCTGGCCCTCCGTCGACGACCGGGAGATCCGTGCCGCGGCGCTGGCTCGAGGGGCGCGTGTCGGCCCGACGCTCCAGGCCGCCGTCCCGCAACGCGGCGGGGACGAAGATCAGAGGCTCGTCGCGCTGTTCGACAGCCTGAATCCCTCGTGACCCGGGCCGGCCCCTCCTCTTCGGCGTCACCCGCTTTTTCGGCGTCTTCTTCACCGGCGCCGCCCCCTTCTCTTCGCGTGACGCGCGACGACCTTCTCCGTCGCCCGCCCGCGCTGCCGAAGCGCGATCTCGAGGACGACCTCCGGCCCGAGGATGAGCGGGAACTGCAGCACGTTCGCCGGGAGCGGCGCCTCCTCCTCGCGCGGAGGCGGCGGATCCCAGGAGCGGCGCGTGGTCACGGCGCGATTCTCTCTCACGGCGCTATCCTCCGGCCCCTGTGAGCACCGGCCGCGTCGACGTGCCCTTCGCCCCGCTCGGCTCGAACCTTCCGGGCTACGACAACTACTTCTGCCGCGACTGCCGGCGCATCGTGCATGTGCGGAAGGGATCCCCCGGCTTTCGCGCGTGCCCGACTCCCGGATGCACGCGCGCGACGGGGTTCGGGGTTTACGCGACGACGCCGCGGCCGCGCGCCGATGCGACGCCCTTACTCGACCGAACGAAACAGACCTCCGCTGCCACAGCCGCTCCTACCGGTGGGAACAAATTTGCACCCAGATCAAGCCACCTGCGCGAAAATCTACCCAGAAAGTCCTAAATGCATCCCCCAGCCTGCAAGCCGAATACCAGTTAGACCGCGAAAGGGAATCACAAGTATGAAACGTAGCGAAGCGCTCTCGCAAGCCGAGTTCGAGCGTGCCCTCAGTCGAATCAAGCGACCTGGCGGTCGCGTCGTCGATCTCCTTCGCGCCCACGTACGTGCCCCCGGTCGCGCCCTCACCGCTTCGCTGTTGGCGAAGGCGGTCGGTTACCCGAATCACAGCTCGGTCAACCTGCAGTATGGAAGCCTCGCAGCCCGAATCGAGCGCGCGGCGGGGCGCCAAGACCTCCGCCATGTGCGCCTTTTCCTCCTAGTGGAGTTCGTGGAACCTAAGTCAGTCACAAATGAGCAGTGGCTCCTCGTCATGCGGCCAGCATTCGCCGCAGCTCTAGAGAAGTCAGGCTGGCTCTAACTGTCGTGTCGGTCGCGTCTTACCACGCGTTGCAGCGGACGGGCTTGCGCTCGCCACTGAAGTCGATGTCGTTGGACGCGTGTGCGCGAACTGCGAGAAGCGAGGAAACAAGATGCGATTCCTAGTCGAGCTTGACCACGTCAAGACAGGCCAACCGTTCACCGAAGCCGCGGCTCGCGCCTTCATCGAAGGAATTATTTTCCCGACACTCGGCAGAGCCGAACAACTCGCTCAAGAGGGCCGCATCGTGGCAGGCGGACCGGTAGCCGGACGAATCGCGCTCCGCTTCATCGCGGATGTCGAGACGGTCCAGCAGCTCGACCAGATCGTTTTCAGCCTTCCATTGTGGACGGTCGCTGAAACGCGTGTCACGCCGCTTATCGATTTCAGCGATCGTCGTGCTCACGTCCAGGCATTTCTCCAGGGCACGAACCATGAGGGCTAACGGCGCCCTCAGCGGACTCGCTTGCGCTCGCCGATGAACTCGCTCATGAAGATTTCTGACAAGTCCATGTAGCGTCGCGCTGTGGCGAAGGTCCGGTGGCGGGGAAGGTTACTCGGGGTTCAGCCGCGAATCCGGCTGATGCGGTCGTTCGATGCACGGTCGCACACGTACCTCGGCTACGTTCTGTGGGTCGAGGGCGCGATCGGCGCTGAGGAGCGAGAGTTTCTCGTTGCCGTGGGGCCGGGCGCGCATGGGCGGCTGGGATTCCGCGCCGGCGATCGGCTATCGGGCGTGGGCGAGTGGGTGGCGAATCCGCTTGAGGAGATCGCCGAGCTGTACAAGGTGTCGGGACTGAAGATGGAGGCAAGGGGCGAAGAGGCGAAGCAGGGTGGGCCGCCGTTTCACACGCTCGCGCCGCCGCTGCCGGTGTATCGCGAGCGGGGCCATCGACGGCTGAAGGAAGAACGTTACGAGGAGAAGTGCCGCACGTGCATGTGGGGTTGCCGGATGCCGGTCGAGATGATCGTGGACCACTGGAACCCGTCGAAGATGAAGCACCGGGCCGAGACGTTCTGCTACGGGCCGCTCTCGTGCCCCTCATACAACGCCGGCTCGCGCCGCCGCGTCCCCGGGCGGAAGGGGGCGACGTGGACGGAGGACGACTGGGTGGACGAGGACGCGACCTCGCACCGGGGGAGAGACGAATGAGGGGAGGGGCGGAGCCGACGCCTCGCGGAATCGAGCCGTCGGCGCAGGCCGCTTCCCTTGACGGGTCGTACCGTTCGACCGCTTCGCTGACCGCCGTTAGCAGCATCGTGGCGTCGTCGTGTGCCCAGAGCCGGGCCGCGATTTCCGCCACCGTCGCGTAGCGTGGCTCGTCCTCGCCGATCCGAACGAGGCAGCCGCGGCCGGCGATCTCGAAGGCCCGTCTGGCGCCGTCGATCGTGTCGGCGATGTTCATCGCAGCTCCAATCGAAGCCAGACCGCCAGAACGAGGGGTTGAAGGGCCCACGCCGCCGCGTGGGCCGCGATCTCCGATTCACCGACCTAAGACACCCACGAACTCCGCGATCACCCGGACGTCTCCCTCCGACTCGGGCTTCAGCACAATCGGAGTGTAGGCGGGATTCAGTGGCGATAGCGTTACGCGGGAATGCCGCCAGCCCTCCTCACCCTTCCGGGCTTTCTCGGACGAGTATCTCTTGACCGTGAACGCGCCACCCGTTTCAGGGTCTGCCGGCCCCCGGTACTGCGCCAGCACGATCTTCCCCTGCCTAGTGCCCTGGGGATTAGCCCGGAAGATGCAGAGGTCCCCGTCGTAGATCTTCGGTTCCATCGACCGCCCGACCGCCCTCGCCACGAACATACGATCGTCGAGAGAGCCGGCGCCCTCGGCGTCGATCCAGCCCTCTGGCTCAACAGCTTCGCCGTTTCCAAAATAACTCGCCGCAGCTCTCAGGGAGTAGAGGGGTAGCAGCGTACGGAATTTCTGACTCGTCACCCGGGGGTCATCGATGCCTAGCAGTTTCAACTGCGGCTCCGTGCCGGCCACCAGCGCCGAGACAAGCGCTGAGAATGTCTTGACGTTCGAAGCGACCGCCTTCTCAAAGCGCCTCTGCGGGGCGAAGAGATGGCGCCATGTCCCCCGCTTCGCGGCTGTCATGCGTTCGCACCAGAGGTTTGCTGCCTCGCGCTTCACGGGTGTGTTCGGACGAATCTCGCCCTTCGTCTCGGCGAGCCACCACGTCTCCGCCCCGTCGGCACCCTTCACTAGCACGATGAAGTCGGGATAGTACTGGCGCGGCCGGCTGTTCTCGTAGTACGTGACCGAGAAACCGAAGAATTCGTTCTTCATGTACCTGACGACGTCAGGAGCCGAATCGAGGTACGTAGCGAAGGACGCCTCAAGCGGGGTGTGGCAGGGCACGCGGCTGAGGTGGCACTTCTTCCCTTCCGCCGTGATGCCCGTCCACGTCTTTCGTTTGAAGTTGGCGGTGTCCAGTACCTCGGGGGTACCCGGTATCGGTATAGAAGCCGTGCCGACCGGCGCTTCGCGGATGGCGGTCTCGAGAATGTCGAGAGCGCGGTGAGTCCAGTAGTAAATGCCGATGTCTCGCTTCTCACTGGTGCCTTCCGCACGGACTCGGCGCTCGACGTATTCGGACGCGAGGTCCAGCAGCTCCTCGAACGTCGGCCCGATTCCAAGGTCCGATGCGGCACCCGGGCTGGTTGCCTCCAGAAGCTCGCGCGCGAAGACAAACTTCGAGCGAAGGAGCGGGTATTCGGAACGGAAGTCCTCGAGCGTCATAACCGCCTCGGAGCCGCCGCCCACTACAGCGCGCACGCGAACGTCGCGGGGCGTCTCTTTCGGCGTAATGACGAGCTCCGGCAGGCTTCCCACGTCGATCGCTTCCCGGAGCGATCGCGACACGCCCACGGCCCATGAACGGACGTTAGGTACGCGCAGCGCGTACTTCACCTTCTTCGGGTCGGGCTCGATCGGCACGGGCTTCTGGCTCCACTTGCCGGTGCCCGGGCGTTTTCGCTTTTCCACGGGAAACCCGACGAAGGGAATTCCGAACGCGTCGACGGTCTCTTCGTCGGGGCGGTCGGCGTTCTGAAGCCTCTCCTCAATCGGGATCTTCAGCCCGTCATAGCTCGTACGGCGAAGGCCTCGCCCGATGATTTGCTCTGTGAGCAGAGGCGAGCCGAACGCGCGCAGCCCGAGGATATGGGTGACGCTCTTCACGTCCCACCCTTCGGAGAGCATGTTGACACTAACGATGCACCTCACGCGCTCGCCAGCCTTTCCCTTTCTTCCGACTGTGTTGACGATCTCGCGGAGAACGGCCTCATTCCCCTTCTCCGCGTCGAAGACCTTCGAGTCGATCCGGATCGTGTGCCAGCTGAGCGGGTCATCTTCAGGCGGGTTAGAAAGGAGGTCGTAGTCACGACTGAGGTGCTCGAATAGCCACTGTGCGCGCTCAGCCTTGTCGGCCACCACGAGAACGACCGGCGAAGGACCAGGCCGCATGGACTCGAAAGTCCCGCTCCACTCTCCGTAGTCCTTCTTCCAGTCCGAGTAGAGGCTTGCGATCGCGCCCTTGCACGCGGAAAGATACTCTTCCTTAGTTCGCGTTCCCTTGAGGTGGTCCCAGAGATCAAGGTACTGACCACCGTGCGTCTCCGGGTCGGGAAGCCTGACGACCTTGACGAGCCCGGACTCGAACGCGTCGTATACGGAAAAGTCCGCAACCAGCCACTCGAAGAGCGTGCCGTCGGGTCGCGCGGACCCCGAGCCGTACCATGGCGTGGCCGAGAGGTCCACGACGAAGCTGATCCGAGCCGCCTGCCGGATCCGCTCGAGGATTCGGCTCCATTTGATGTACTGCGGCTCCTCGTCTTTCCGCGTTCGCTTTTCCCCGTAGACGTGGTGTGCCTCGTCATTCAGCACGACGAGATCACGCCAGCCGCCTAGGACGCGGCGCATCGACGCCGCCGGGTCCTGTGAGCGCCGCCGCTGGAGAGCCCAGAGCACTGACGCCGGAAGGAACCGGCCCTCCTCCGCAAGATCAGCTTCGGGGATCCAGTCTTCGCGCACCGCTTGGAGCGGGACCGACTGCCAGTTTTTCACGACGACAGCAGGGTGAAATTCGCTGCGGTACTCGGGCGGGACGATCTCGAACTCGTCGTACAGATTCTCCGGACTCGAAGGGTCGAGGCCTGAGCCAGTCGCTTGCCCCGTGAGCTCGTCGACGCCGCGTACGCGGTCGCGCACAGTAAGGTTCGGAACGAGCACGAGGAAGTTGGCCGAGAGCGGTGAGCCGCTCACCTTCTTCTTATGCAGTGTCGACCACACGACCACGAGCGCCATAACGAGGGTCTTGCCCGTGCCTGTCGCGAGCTTGAGCGCATAGCGCAACAGATCTCCGGTCTCCGGCATCTTCCGCTGGCGCTGCACCTCGTAGAGATAGATAAGCGCTTCGATCGCTTCCTGCTGGCAGAAGAAAAAGCGCTTACCTTCGTTAAGGCGCTCTTCGTCCCGCTCGAACCACCACTCCAGGCATCGACGGGTCACGATTGCGGTCCCTTGGTATCCCGACAACCGCCAGGCGCGAATTTCATCCCGCAGCCGATTGACGGCTTCGTTCAGTTCCTGCTCGGCGGCGGTCATTTCTTCAAAGAGGGCTGCCTCCCGGCCTGCAAGCCCCGCGATCCCGCCCTTGACGTCCTTCGCGCTCGCGCGATACCTCATCGAGGGGCGCCGGCCCTTGGTCAGCTTGGAACGTCCGCCCGGGAGCAGCTGGTAATAGCGATTCGGCTCACGGAACGCATCGCAGACAACGACGCGGTCAACGACATAGCCGGCGGCGGCGGGCTTCGACGCCTCAGGCAAGCTCTTTCACCACCGTGGACTCGTTCCCGTAGACGTCCACGACCTTCACCGCGATTCGCTTGTAGCCGCGAATCGGGAAAGGGTGCGACTCGGTTTGGAGCTTGAACTCTTCAGGGTCGATCTCTGCCCGAAGGGCAGCCTTGAGGTTCGGCGTCTTCTTGAAGTCAAAAAACATCTGGCAGTCCACGAAGCAGTCCCCGTCGTAGTCCTCGTCGAGATACCAGGCGGAGACGTACCCTGAGTCCGCCGCGCTGTATGAAGTCGCGCGCGTCTTTCGGTTGAATACCGCCACGCCGTTTAGCGCGACCTGTATTTGCGGCTCCTTGCCGTTCTTTACCCTCTTCACAGCAATGTCGGGGAGGGCGAGAGGGGAAAATAGGTTCGACGGATTCGTGATCTTAAGGCCCTCGGCGAGAGTATCGGGGCTGATCATCACCAGCTCTACCTTCACCTTTCCCCGCTTCTCGAGCTGTGACTTGATCTCGCCGACATTCGCCTCGAAGGCCCAGCCGAGAACGTGCGTTTCGAGAATGCCAGACGCCATCGCATCCTCGACGGCGTCGCTGATTTGCTTCGCCGTGACTCGACCGGAGAGTGGGCCGACCGAAATCGCGATCTTGTCCTTCTCTGACTCCGACACGGCGTGGACGAGCCCGCTCGCGCCCTGCGTTGCCGCGTCTTTCCTATAAAGCCGACAGATGACCTCGATGTAATTCGATAGCTTGGCCGGCTCAGGCTCACCATAAGACGAGACTGCTTCAGCAACGACAAAGCCCTTCCAATCCTCGGCTGAGTACCGTCCAACGGACATGACTTCGAAAGGACCAGTGACGCGTACGGCCTCACGATCGATCTCGGGCTGATCGACCAGTTCGACCCTTTCTGGTTCGAGGTTGTATGCCAGGCTTCTCAGGGTTATGCGCTCGACGCTCTTATAGAGGAAGTTCCCTGAGACGTGGCCGTTCCGGGTACGAAAGTGCTCGAAAGTTGCCGAGAGAAGGCGCTGGCGCGCTACGTTGACTGCAACCCTGGAGGTGTCGCAGGTTATCCAACGGCGGCCGAGCTTTTCTGCGACATAGGCCGTCGTGCCCCCGCCGCATGTCGGATCACAAACCACGTCGCCAGGTGCCGTGGTCATCGCGATGCAGCGTTCGAGCACCTTGGGTGGGGTCTGAACTACGTAAAGGTTCTCCTGCGTACGCAGGAAACCACTGACTACTGTGTCGTCCCAAATATTCCAGTAAGACCGCAGTGGAAAATCGTCCGCATACCGCTTAAAGAAGATGTTCTTACCTTTCTGTCGTATGCGCCCCAGTTCAATGAGGCGGCGCATCCCTTCGGGCGTTGTGCTCCAGTGTCGGCCAGGGCGCGGCCGGTACTTTCCACCGCCGAACGTAACTTGGTACGAGCCACCATCGCTCTCACCTTGACTGGTCAGGTCCATCAACATGAACCTCTTACCAGGCGTGGCGGGCAGCAGCCCTTGAACCTGTTCCTCGCTCAACTGGATTTCTGACCCATCAGGGGATTCGGTCCAATCGAAGCCCTCCTGCTCGCCCGCATCCCTCGACCTGAAGAGCTTGCGGTTCAACAGCGAAGCGGCTTCACCGTCCTTTGCGTACCAGAGAAGAACGTCGTAGACATCGTCCATCACCTGGGAACTCCGCCCTGCCGCCCTTATGAAAGCGATTTGAGAGACGAAGTTCGCTGCGCCGAAAACCTCATCGAGGAGCAATCGGACCAGCTGGCTATTAGCGGCACTAATCTGAACGAAGATCGCACCTGACTCTGTCAGCAGCTCCCGACAGAGGAAGAGACGTTCATGCAGGTACGACAGATACGAGTGAACCCCCAGCGCCCATGTGTCCCGGAACGCCTTGATCGTTAGGACGTCATCTGCCTGGTCTTTTTCATCGTTCTTGGTGGAATCTATTCGCTGCTGGAAGTTGGAGTCGTACTTGATCCCGTAGGGCGGGTCCATGTAGATCATCTGGACCTTACCCTTGAGTCCCTCGTAGTGAATCAGCGATTCCATGACCTGCAGAGAATCGCCGCAGATCAATTTGTTCCTCCACCCCTCATCGTGCGTGTAGAACTCGACACGCTTCGACCTGTCGCTCTCGCGTAGTTCCCTCTCGAGGTCAGCGAATAGGTAACCGCCCCGGGTGGCGCCGGTCTTTTCGGCTGCCGCTTCTTTTGCGCGATTAATGATCTGAGAGATCCTCGATTCACTGACAACCTCGGTGCGCTGGAGAGGGAGGACGGGGATCTCTTTCTTATTCCGTTTCCCGGCCCAGAAAAGGACCGGGTCCTGCGCAGGGTCCATGTCGACGACCACAGTTCTCGTTTCGTCGTCGGGCAGCCGGCCTACGTCGATCTTCTTCGTCCAGCCGTTCTCCATGGGAAGGATGACGGTCAGTTCTTCGGTCGGGAGGAGTTTCGTGTGACCGGTCTCGGGCGTGCGCGGCTCCTTCACGTCCTCGTGGGTGTAGCGGGTGACTCGCTTTCCGTTGCCGTTTTTCTTCTTTGGCCCGGCCATGCTTCCCCCTATGTGGTTCGCGACCGGCAGATGCCGGCCAGGTCGCACTTCACGCAGACGCCGCACCATCGCTCGAGGCGCGGTAGCGAGTTCTCTCGAACGGCGGCGCCCGCGCGCCGAATCTGGCCGGAACGTGTCAATGAAAGTGA
>PLZI01000096.1:0-3096 GCA_003152095.1 Acidobacteriota bacterium
CGCGCCCGCGCAATACGAGAAGCCGGGCACTTCTCGTGCAGCTCGCGGCTTCGGCGTTGGACGAGTGGGCTGGGCTGTAGCCCAGGAGCCGCTTTCTCCGCGCGACGTTGGGCGACGGCGGGCGATCGGGAGAGAGGAGTAAATAACCCTGGGTATTTACGAAACGCGAGCGTGCTGCCGGAAACGGTTCTCCACGTCGACCGACGCCGAGCGCCGTTTTCGCAGGCGGTCGGCGAGCGCCAGGAGCGGAGCCGTCGAGAACATCGTGACGAGCGCCATGAGCACCATCATCGCGAAAATCCGCGGCGAGAGGATCCCGAGCTCGTAGCCGACGTTCAGGACGATCAGCTCCATCAGCCCGCGCGTGTTCATCAGGGTGCCAAGGGAGAAGGCATCGAGCGTCCCCATCCCCGAGAGACGCGCGGCGGCCATCGAACCGCCGAGTTTCCCGGCCGTCGCCACCGCGATCACGGCGAGGCACATGAGCCAGCTCCCGACGCTGTCGAGAAGTCCGATCTGGGTCCTCAGGCCCGTGAACGCGAAGAAGAGGGGCAGGAAGAGGATCGCGCTGATCTCCTCGAGGCGCTGGACCAGGGCGGCCCGGAAGTTGGCCTCGCGAGGCATGACGACGCCGATGAGGAAGGCGCCGAAGAGCGCGTGGATCCCGATCCGCTCGGTCGTGAGGGCCGAGCCGATTAGCATAAGAAGGACGAAGGCGAGGACGTTTTTCGACACCGTCCCCAACGCGCCCCGCCCGATGATCCATCGGACGGCGGGCCCGATGACGTACCACATGAAGCCGATGAAGCCTGCGGCCATCAGGATGGTGAGGCCCGAGGAGGCCAGGCCCTGCGCCTTCCCGATGGCGACGACGACCGCGAGGATGGTCCATGCCGTGACGTCGTCGACGGCGGCGCAGGTGATCGCGGTGCTCCCGAGCGGAGTTCGGGTGAGACCCCGCTCCTCCAGGATCCGTGCGAGCACCGGGAACGCCGTGATGCTCATCGCGATCCCGAGGAAGAGCGCGAACGGCACGAATGGAACGCCCGCGGGCGCGAGATTCCGGTAGAGGGCGAGCGAGAGCACGACGCCGAGGAAGTAGGGCACGAGGATGCTGGCGTGGCTGACGAGGAGCGCGGTGCGGGCGACTCCGCGCAGGCTGTCGAGGTCGAGCTCGAGCCCCACGACAAACATGAAGAGGAGAACGCCGACCTCGGCAAGGATTTTCAGGGTCCCGAGCGAGCTGGGGGGAAGAGGGACAAAGAGACGGCCGGGGCGACCCAGCCCAGAAGCGAGGGGCCGAGGAGGATGCCCGCGACGATCTCGCCGATGACCTTCGGCTGCCCGATGCGGGCCGAGAGACGGCCACAAAAGCGGGCCGCGACAACCACGACGATGATCTGCGTGAGGAGAGTGGCGAGGGGTGTCGCGGCGCCGGTATCGGGTGCCGCGATGGTCGGCGGGGCGGCCGCGCGTCCCGGAACTCCGCTCTCCAGCCAGGGCGCTGGACCGGGAAGCGGAATTGCGGCCTCCGGCCTGTACATCGTGAACGCCGACGGCACCATGCAGATGCTCTCGGGCATTCCCGCGAATTCGTCGGTCGTCGACGGGTGGATCACGCCCGACGGCCGGGCCTACGTCGACGTCTCGACGTCGACGACGGGCGGCGCGCGGCGCGCCATTCTCCTCGTAGGCGGCGTGAGCGGCGAGATAGCGTCGACTACGTCGACGAATCTGACCGACCTCTTCGCCATCCCCACGGCCGACTTTTCCGGCGCGTGGGTTCTCCAGCGCGGCACAGGGCCGACGCTGCTTTCTTTCCACACCCCCGCTGCGGGCCTCGTCGAGGCCTGGCATGACGTCACGCGTCCCGAGGTGGAAGCGCTGCACGCCGGAGCTTCCGGACAACGCCTCGTCATTCAGGTGCATCGCCCGCGCCCCCAGGTCGACCAGCGCGTGTTCCTTGATCCCGCCCTCGCCGTCTGGGAGGTCGGAACCCCCGCGCCGGCCTCGTACGACGAGCTCTTCTTGAACGAGCAGACGCTGAAGGGCTTCGTGCACGTGGATCCGGACACGATCTCTGAGGGCGAGCCGTTCCTCTTCGACTCCGGAAGCCCGTCGCTCGTCTTTTTTGGTCCGGTGGGCGGACCGTCGGGCGCCGGCGGCGGCGCGGACGTGATTCAGGAGTGGGGCGTCGTGAGGGGCTCGCTGAAGCAGCAGCTCGTCATCCCGGCGACCGCGCGTGCGAGTGGGCTGAACGGAAGCCGCTGGCGCACGGACTTCGTGCTTCGGAATCCCGACCCGAGTCCCGTCGCCGTCGCCGTGCGATTCCTCCCGAACCCCGGCGTAGCCGTCGCTGTGCCGGACGCGAGCGTGACGCTCGCCGGGAACGCGGTCGTGACGGAGAGCGATGTCCTCGCGTCGCTTTTCCAGCTCGAATCGGGCTCCGGAGCTCTTCTCCTGACTCCCGAGATCGGCCGGTCGGTCGACGCGACGAGCCGCACGTATACGAGCACGCCCGCCGGCACGTACGGAATGTCGGTGGGCGCCGTCGACGTCTTCGCCGGAATCGGGGCCGGCTTCCCAGTCTCGTTCGCGGCCGGGCTGCTCGGACCGGGATTCCGCACGAACGTGCTGGCGACCGACGTGAGCGGCCGCGGTGCGCAGGCTTCTCTCGCGCTTTCGGTGGAGACCGCTGGGCCATCCGCGGGTGCCGGCGTCATCGCTCCTCCGGCCTGGGAACAGGCACAGGTTAACGATCTCGCCTTCGCACTCGGCGCGCCGTCGTGGAGTACGGGGTCGCTCCTCGTCACGCCGCAATCGGGCGAGACCGTCGTGGGTGTCATCGCGATCGACGGGGCGACGAACGACCCGACGTACTTCGCTCCGGACATTCCCGCCACCGTCGTGCGTACGATTCCGGCGATCGTCCACACGGACGCGGCGCACGGTGCCGCTTTTAGGACCGACCTTTTCCTCTTCAACCCAGCCAAGAACGTGCAAACCGTGCGCCTTCTCGTCAAGAGCTGGAGCACGAACGAGACCGAGCAGACGCTCACCCTCACGCTTCTCCCCGGAGAGTCGAAGACGATTCGC
>PLZI01000096.1:3172-3699 GCA_003152095.1 Acidobacteriota bacterium
TCGTTCGTGTCAGGAGGAACGCCTGTGAGCGTTCAAGTCGAGATCTTCGACGAGCACGGCACCCTCCTCGACCACTTCGAGACGCCGCTGTCCATTGCAGGCGGCGTCCAGATCGATGACCTCTTCCACGGCCGCGGCCTCGGAGACGGACCACCCGCCGGGGTCATTCGCATCTCACCCGCGGGCGGGCTCGTGGCGGCTTACGCGAGCGTAATCGACAACGGCACGAACGACCCGATATACGTGGCCGCGCAGCTCGCCGCGCAGGACTGACGACCGCTCAGGATGTCGGGTCGCTTCGCCTTGAGTCCGTTTTCCTCGCGCGATGTTGGGCCACGAGGGGCGAATCAGGAGAGGGGAGTTTATTGGTCCGGGTATTTATGAGGCGGCGCCGTGCCGCCCGACGAAGCGCGATCGACCGACGTTTCGATGCCGCCACAAGTGTCTATTGTTCAATCAGTTACGGCGCACAGGCCGGGGCAGGAAGGAACTGATTACGGGGAATCAGAACGGCAATTCTGACCCCC
>PLZI01000045.1:0-78587 GCA_003152095.1 Acidobacteriota bacterium
ACGGGCACATTCACTTTCTGGAACATGGCGAGGCCCTTGCGCGCGTCGATGAGCGCCACGTCCTGCGGGGTCGTCACGATGACGGCGCCCGAGAGCGCGACCTTCTGCGTGAGCGTGAGCTGCGCGTCGCCCGTGCCGGGGGGCAGGTCCACGAGGAGAAAGTCCTGCTTCCCCCACGCGACGTCACCGAGAAACTGCTCGACGGCCTTGAAAATCATCGGGCCGCGCCAGATCACCGGCGTGTCCACGTCCATCAGGAAGCCGATGGACATGACACGCACGCCGAAGCGCTCGATCGGGAGAATCTTTTCCTCCTCGTTCACGAAAGGCTTCGTCGTGATGCCCATCATCATCTGCTGCGACGGGCCGTAGATGTCCGAGTCCATGAGCCCGACTTCGTAGCCGAGCTTCTTGAGCGCGAGCGCGAGGTTCGCCGCCACCGTCGACTTGCCGACGCCGCCCTTTCCGGAGGCGACGGCCACGACGAAGCGCGTGTCCGTGAGGATGTCCTTGCGGCCGATGGCTCCGGACATGACGGGAGCCTGAGGAGGCGCGGCCTGCACGGAGATCGTCACGGACGTGACGCCCGGAATCGCGCGCAGCGCCGCGTCGCACTGCTGCTTGATGGCTTCGGCCGCCGCGGGCGCGTCGGATGTGAGCGCGAGCCGGAACGACACGTTTCCGCCTCCGACCGCGAGGTCCTTGATGAAGCCGAAGGAGACGATGTCGCGCGAGAAGCCGGGGTATTTGACCTGCTTGAGCGCGTCGAGGACGGACTGTTCGTTGAGCGTGGTCGTGGACACTCTTGCTCCCTTTCGAAACGAGAGGATCTCACAAACCTGCGAGCGGGAGGTCCGCCGAAAGGAGGCCCTCCTCAGGGGCGAAGCGCGAGGATCTCGCGCCGAACCTTCTCCATGAGCTCCGCGCGCGCATGCACGGACAGGCCTGCGGTGGGAATCGGATGTCCGACGCGCGCGCGCACCGGGCCACGGCGCACGATCATCCCCTGCGCTCCAAGCACGGCGCGGGCGCCCGAGACGCAGACGGGCACGATCGGCACGCCCGATTTCAGCGCCGTGAGGAACCCCGACTTTTTGAATGGGCCGAGGGTGCCGTCGCGCGAGCGCGTGCCTTCCGGGAAGACGAGGATGGACATACCCCTCGCGAGGCTACGGTCCAGCTCCGAGAGGACGTCTCTCGCCTTATCCGTGCGCCGCCGGTCCACGGCGACGAAGCCCGCGAGCCACATCGACCAGCCCATGAAGGGCACCCAGAAGAGCGACCGCTTCGCAAGGAAGCGCACGTCCTGCCGGATGGTGAGAAGCAGCAGAAGGATGTCGATGCCGGACTCGTGGTTCGACATGTAGATTGCCTGGGGAAGCGCCGCCGCTTCGTCTGCGCCTTCGATCGTCGCGGGGACCCCGGTGAGGAAGAGGATGGTCCGGGCCCAGGCGCGCGCCCAAAAGAGATAGACGCTGCCCCGCGGCGGAACCCAGGACGTGAGGATCGCGAGGATTCCAAACGCCGTCGCCGAGAGAGCGATGACCGCCCAGCTCCACAGGGACACAGCGAGATCGCGAAGGCGTTCCACGCGCCCGAAGTCTAGCGAGTTGTGCCGCGCCCTTAGAATGTGCCTGTGGACGAGTTCGATTCGACGACGCAGGACGTCGCGGTATTGAAGGAACCGCTCTGGAAGCTGGCGCGAATCCGGCGCTGGATCGGACACGCCTCGTTCCACGTCGGCGGCATCGCGATGATGGCGGCTCAACTGGCCCGTGAGGCGCGCAATCGCTGGGACTCGGCCGAGATCATCCATCAGATGGACGCCCTCGGGGTCCAATCCATCTCCATCACGAGCCTCACGGCGCTCTTCACGGGAATGGTCCTCGCCCTTCAGACGTCGTACGCGCTCGCACAGTTTGGCGGGAAGCTCTTCGTGGGCCGCGTCGTCGTCCTGTCGATCTGCCGCGAGCTGGGGCCGACGCTCACGGCCCTCATGGTCGCGGCGCGGGTCGGGTCCGGAATCACGGCCGAGCTGGGCACGATGTCGGTGACCGAGCAGGTCGATGCCCTGCGGGCGCTCGGCGCCTCGCCGATCCGGAAGCTCGTGCTGCCGCGCGTGGTCGCCGTGACGCTCATGCTGCCGGTTCTCACGCTCCTCGCCGATTTTCTCGGGACGGTGGGCGGACTCTTCATCGCGGTGGCGGAGGTCAAGATCGGGGCCGCGTTTTATCTCTCGACCGTCCAGCAGTCCGTGCACCTCAACGACGTGCTCCACGGCCTCTTGAAGACCCCGTTCTTCGGGTTCGAGATCGCGATGATCGGCTGTTACAACGGGTTGGGCGCGTCGGGCGGCGCGGACGGTGTCGGGCGCGCGACGACGATCGCGGTCGTCGTCTCCTCGATCGTGGTCCTCATGTCCGACTTTTTCCTCACGAAGCTCTTCATCATCCTGCCGCTGGGGCTGAAGTGACGACGTTCAGCGAATCGGCCGTCATGAGGTTCGTGAAGGGCGACCGGCCCCCAGGCTCTCCCATCATCGAATTCAAGCGCGTCGTCAAAGCGTATGGCTCGCGCCGCGTCCTCGACGCGGTGGACCTCGTCGTTCAGCGCGGAGAGGTGCTCGTGATCCTCGGGGGGTCCGGCACGGGCAAGTCCGTGTCGCTCCGGCACATGAACGGGCTCGAACAGCCGGACTCGGGCGAGGTCTGGGTGGACGGCGTGGAGGTTTCGCGGCTGCCCGAGCAAGAGCTCGTGCCCGTACGCAAGAAGGCCGGCATGCTCTTCCAGGGCGGGGCGCTCTTCGACTCGATGACGGTCTTCGAGAACATCGCCTTCGCGCTGCGCGAGCACACGACGTGGTCCGAGGAACAGATATCGGCGCGCGTGGGCGAGGTACTCGGGTTCGTGAACCTCGGGCGCGACGTGGAACGGCTCCTGCCCTCCTCGCTCTCGGGCGGGATGAAGAAGCGCGTCTCGCTCGCCCGCACCGTCGCGCTCAAGCCCGAGATCCTCCTTTACGACGAGCCCACGACGGGGCTCGATCCCGTGACCGCGCTGACGATCAACCGGCTCATCGTCGACCTGAACGAGCGCCTCGCAACGACGTCCGTCGTCGTGACCCATGACATCGTCTCGACGCTGTTCGTGGCCGATCGCATCGCCTTTCTGAAGGACGGCCAGTTCATCTTCATCGGAACGCCGGAGGAGGCGTACGGCTCGGACGTCCCCGATCTTCGCGCCTTCCTCGCGGCCGGGGAGTCGCCGGAATGACCACGCCGAAGGGGGTTCCGCCATGAGAGCCGACGTCAAGACCAAGACCCGCGTCGGGGTCATCCTCTTTGCCGCCATGGTGCTCCTGGCGGGCGCCATTCTCTTCATCGGAGGCACGAAGGGCTTCTTCGTGCGCCGCACATCCTACTTCGCCCGCTTTTCGAACTCGCAGGGCATGGTGGGAGGAAACCAGGTGCGACTTGCCGGCGTCATCGTGGGTGCGGTGCGCGACATCGAAGTGCCCCGCGTACCCGGCCAGGATCTCACGATTCACTTCGACATCGAGCGCAAGTACCAGCATCTCGTCAAGACCGACAGCCGCGCCGAGATCAAGACGATCGGTCTTCTCGGGGACAAGTTCCTCGAGGTGACGCCCGGCTCCGCCGACAAGCCCGACCTCGAGCCCGACCATGAGATCATGGCGTTCCGCGGTGCCGAGCTCGAGAAGATCCTCGCCGGATCCGGAGACCTCGTGGACAACGTCGTCGCGATCTCGAAGTCGCTCAAGAACATTCTCGGCCGGACAGAGAAGGGCGAGGGCTTTCTCGGCGAGATCACCTCGGAGTCCGAGAACGGCCAGGCGCTCTCGCGTTCGCTCCGCCAGACGCTCGACAGCATGAGCGGCGTCATGAAGGATGTTCGCCAGGGCAAGGGCCTCGTCGGACGCCTCCTGAACGACGAGAAGGCGGGCGAAAAGGTGCTCGGCGAGCTGGGCTCGGCATCGGCCTCGCTCAACCGGATTCTCGGGACCGTCGAGAAGGGAACCCTCACGGGCCAGGGGCTCGTGCCGGCTCTCCTTTCCGACCCGGAGGGGAAGCGGAAATTCTTCGCGATGGTCGACTCGCTGCAGGCCACCGCGGACGGCCTTGCGTCCTTCTCGAAGGACCTCAAGTCCGGAGACGGCCTCCTCGGGCAACTCGTCTCGAATGGAGACTTTTCCAAGGAGTTCCTGGGCGACCTGAAGAAACTCTCGTCCCACCTCGCGAACGTCGCCGCGAAACTCGACTCGAAAGAAGGGACGGCCGGCAAGCTGATCGCCGATCCCGCCGTGGCGGACGCGATGAACGACATCCTCGTGGGGATCAACGAGAGCAAGGCGCTGCGCTGGCTCATCCGCGACCGCCAAAGGTCCGGGATCCAGAAGCGCTACGACGACGCCCAGAAGAGTCTCGCGGCGACGCCCCGCGCCACCCCGTGAGCCTCGTCCTCGTCGCCGGAGGAGCCGGCTTCCTCGGGACGGCCGTCGCGCGAAGACTACTTGGCACGGGCGAGGGCGTCGTCTTCCTCGATTCCTTCGACGACGGAGGGGACGGGCGCGCCTACAAAGAAGAGCGCATCGGCGTGTTCGCCCGCCACCCCCGCGCGGCTGTCGTGCGCGGCGACGCGACCGACCCGGCCGTCCTCGAGCGCGTGTTCGCCGAGCACCGGCCCGCGTCCGTCGTGAACGCGACGCTCCTTCGGCCGGGGGGCCGGGGCCTCGGTCCGCTCCTCGAGTCCGCCCGCGCCTCGGGAGTCGGGATCTTCGTCCACCTCTCGGATGGGCGGCTTTACGGGCCGCGCGACGAGGCGGCCCCGTGCGCACGTGAGGACGAGGCGCCCGAACCCGGTGACGAAGCGGATCTCGTCGCGAAGGCCGCGGAGGAGGAGGCCCTCCTCGCTTCCGGCCTCCCTTTCGTCAACCTGCGCGTGTTCGCCGCGGTGGGCTCGGGCGGCGGCCCGGCGCGATTCCCTCTCGATGCGCTCGAGGCCCTCGTCGGCGGCGAGGAAGTCGTGCTTCCCGACGACGCGCCGCGCGATTTCGTGCATACCGAGGACGTCGTGCGCGGCGTGCTCTTCGCGATGGCGCGGCGGCCGCTCGGCGAGACCGTGAACCTGGGCTTCGGCCTCGCCGTACGACCTTCCGACGTCGTACGGGCGCTCGCCGTGCGTGCGGCCCGCGAAGCCCGCATCGTCGTTTCCGGAGTGTCGCCGCGGACCCCGCGCATCGCAGACCTCGAAAAGGCCTGGCAGAAGCTCGGCTATTCCCCGCAGCTCGGGGTCGGCGAGATCGCGTGGGAGATCGTGCGCGCACGCCTCTACCCCGCCGAGGCCGGACGCACCGCGTACTCCGGCGAGACGTCTTCGCGGGTGGTCGCGGACCTTCCTCGGCCGGTCTCGCGCCGCGAGCTCTTCGGACTTTTCCGCAAGCCGTTCAAACGGCTCGGAGGGTAAGATTCCCGTTCCCGCGATGTCCTTCTCCGGAGGCTTCACTCGATGAACATCTGCATGGTCGGAACGGGTTACGTCGGCCTCGTGACCGGCGCCTGCCTCGCCGACTTCGGCATGGACGTGACCTGCGTCGACAAGGACGAAGCGAAGATCGCCCTGCTCAAGAACGGCATCTCGCCGATCTACGAACCAGGCCTCGAAGCGCTGATCCACAAGAACGAGAAGGCCGGTCGCCTGCGCTTCACGACCAATCTCGCGGAAGCGGTCGAGCGCAGCCTCGTGATCTTCATCGCCGTCGGGACCCCCCCGAAGGAGGACGGCTCTCCGGATCTCTCCTTCATCTTCCAGGTTGCCGAGTCGATCGCGACGCACATGAACGGCTACAAGGTCGTCGTCACGAAATCCACCGTCCCGACGGGCACGGGCGCGCAGATCGAGGAGATCCTCCGCACGAAAAACGGAAAGTACAAGTTCTCCGTCGTCTCGAACCCCGAGTTCCTGCGCGAGGGCTCGGCGATCGAGGACTTCATGCACCCCGACCGGGTCGTCATCGGCTCGCGAGACGAGGAGGCCATCGCGATCGTCAAGGACGTTTACTCACCCCTTGCGATCGCCGGCGTGCCCTTCGTCGTGTCGGACGTCGAGTCGGCCGAGCTCATCAAGTACGCCTCGAACGGCTTTCTCGCCCTCAAGATCTCGTTCATCAACGAGATCGCCGCCATGTGCGAAAAGATGGGCGCCGACGTGAAGGACGTGGCGCGCGGCATGGGCCTCGACAAGCGCATCGCCCCGCAGTTCCTGAACCCCGGACCCGGCTACGGAGGATCCTGCTTCCCGAAGGACTCCTCCGCCGTCGTCGACCTCGCGCGGAAGAACGGCTACACGTTCGAGATCATGGAAGCCGTCCTCTCCGTGAACGACCGCGTGAAGGCGCGCATGGTCGAAAAGGTCGAGGCCCTCTGTCCCGACATCAGGGGCAAGCGCGTCGCCATGCTCGGCATCGCCTTCAAGCCCGAGACCGACGACATCCGCGAGAGCGCGTGCCTGAAGCTCGCGAACGACCTGATCGAGCGGGGCGCCGACGTCGTGGCCTACGACCCGGCCGCGATGGACAACGCGCGGAAGGAGATGCCTTCGCTCAAGCTCGCCGACGACGTCTATTCCTGCGCGGCGGCGGCCGACGTCCTCGTTCTCGTGACCGACTGGAACCAGTTCCGCAAGCTCGACCTCGACCGGCTCGAAAAGACGATGAAGGCGAAGAACTTCGTCGATCTCCGCAACCTCTACGAACCGAAGGACATGAAAAAGGCCGGCTGGAATTACGTGGGCCTCGGCCGCGCCTGAAGCGCGTGCATCATGGCCGTGCGACGGCACGGGATGGCACGCTGTGCGCATCGGAGGTGCCTTATGGCCATGAAGATTGAGGACACGTGCATCAATTGCGGCTCGTGCGAGCCCGAGTGCCCGAACCAGGCGATCGCTTCGGGGGATCCGACGTTCGTGGTCGACGCGTCGCGCTGCACCGAGTGCGTGGGTGCGTTCGACGCCCCGAAGTGCGTCGAGATCTGCCCGATCGAGGGCTGCATCGTGGCCGAGCCGGCCGAGCCGCGCGAGGTCCTCGAAGCCCGCTACGCCCAGCTCCACGCCTGAGATGGCGCGCCCGGACTCGGGCGCGCTCCCGTACAATCGCGGCTTCATGCGTGTCGTCGTCACCGGAGCCGCGGGCTTTCTCGGCAGCCATCTTTCCGACCGTCTCCTCGCCGAGGGGCACGAGGTGGTCGGCCTCGACAATCTCGTCACGGGCGACGAGAAAAACATCGCCCATCTTGCCGGGAACCGGAGATTCCGCTTCGTCTTCCACGACGTCACGGAGTACATTTTTCTCGACGGGCCCGTGGACGCGATCCTCCATTTCGCATCCCCGGCCTCCCCCATCGACTACCTCCAGATCCCGATTCAGACGCTGAAGGTGGGCGCGCTCGGCACACACAAGGCGCTCGGGCTCGCGCGCGCGAAAAAGGCCCGGTTCCTCCTCGCGTCCACGTCCGAGGTCTACGGCGACCCGCTCGTCCATCCGCAGCCGGAGACCTACTGGGGAAACGTGAACCCCGTCGGGCCGCGCGGCTGCTACGACGAGGCGAAGCGCTTCGCCGAGGCGATGACGATCGCCTACCGCAACTTTCACGGCGTCGACACACGCATCGTGCGCATCTTCAACACCTACGGCCCACGTATGCGCCCGAACGACGGGCGCATCGTACCGTCGCTCATCGGCCAGGCGCTCCGCAACGAGCCGCTCACGGTGTTCGGCGACGGGTCGCAGACGCGGTCGTTTTGCTATGTCTCGGACCTCATCGAAGGGATCTACCGGCTCCTCAAGTCGGACCACAAAGACCCCATGAACCTCGGCAACCAGGCCGAGATGACCGTTCTCCAGTTCGCCGAGACCATCCAACGGCTCACGGGGACGAAGGCGCCCATCGTCCACAAGCCGCTTCCCGAGGACGACCCGAAGCAGCGCCGCCCCGACATCACCCTCGCGCAGAAAACCCTCGGCTGGGAGCCGAAGGTCGGCCTCGACGAGGGCCTGAAAAATACCGTCGCCTATTTTGCTTCGCGGCGCTGAGGCGCCTTCCGCCTAGAAGCGGTAGAAAAGGCTGGCGGCGAGCTGCCGCGAGGCGCGGCCGACGTCGTAGCCGACGTCGATCGACAGCGACCGCGCAATGGTCACGCCGAGACCGCCGGTGAAACGGTCGTCCGCGCGCCCGCCGTCGAAGACGGACGCGACGCTCGACGAGTACGGCGGGTCCGTGATCGGGAATGGAACGCCCGAGCCGTCTCGCGCCGCGAGGCTCGCCGTGACCCCGTGCGCCGGTTCGCGGTGATAGCCCAGGCGGAACGCGAGGCGCGCCCCCTTCGCGCTGGCGACATATTCGAGGCCGATGCGCGGGATCCAGACGTCCGGGGCGGGGGAAACGTCCGCGAGCACGTCCGTGACGGGAAATCCAGGCGACGGGCCCACGAGCCCGGCGTAGGAAACCACGGGCAGCGGGCGGTCGAAGATGTCCCCGTATGCCACCCACTGCAGCTCGGCGGCGATCGTGAGCCCCGGTATCGGGTGAGCCGCGAGGCCCACGGCGGCGTCGCGAGGCACGCGGAACGTGAACGGCCGCGACGTCATTCCCGAGAGCACCGCGGGCACGTCGCCGCCGATCACGAGCGTCCCGTCGTTGCGCGGCGAGGAGCGGTAGACGGCTCCCAGAGTGAGCGCACCGTCCGGGAGGAGATCCATGTGCAGGCCGAGGATGAAGCCCGCCTTCGTGCCCGAGACGCCGTTCACGCTCATGTCCACTGTGCGCGTCTCCATCGAGGTGGGCGACAGGTAGGTCTGGCTCACAATCCGGTGCGGGCCGCCGGCGTCTCCTTCGAGATCGAAGGACGGGCGGTTGAGCGTGATTCCTCCCCCGATTCGGATGCGCTCCGACAGCCGATAGGCCAGCGAAAAGCCCAGCAGACGGTTCGTGAGGCGGACTCCCCCGAACTCCCGGAACGTATAGAGGTAGTCCCGGCGTGTCGCCCCGCCAGACCGATTGTCCCGAAGCTCGAGATACTCGTATCCGTCGGGGCCGGCGTCGCCTTCGAAGCGCAGGTTTTCCGCGTACGTGAGCGCCGCGACGAATCGCCCGCCGAGCGGCATGACCACGCCCGCGAAGTCGAACGACGAGGAGCGCGCGTCCTGATCGACATTCGATGCGTCAATGCCGGGATAAGGCGCCGTGGAGGCGCCGGTCGCCGTGGAGCGCGCCGTGGCGAGGCCGAGCGTGTCGTTGGAGCTCTTGCCGGAGAGCGCGAACTCGACAGAGGAGATCAGGCCGAGCCCCGCGGGATTCGCCAGCGCAGCCGTGGCGTCGTCGGCGATCGCCGTGAAGGCGCCGCCCATCGCGAGCGACTTTCCTCCCGGGTTCGTGAGGTTGAAGCTGACCTTCGAGAGGAGCGCCGAATCGGTCTGGGCGCGGGCGGAAGAGGGGACGAGGGCGCCGAGGAAAAACAGCAGCGCCACGTTCCGGAAGCGTCGTGTCGTCGTCATCGTGCGTCTCCCGTCGTCAGCAACCCGGCGAGTGCGCCGGGAGTCGCGAAAGGCTCGGAAAGAAGGACCGTCGCGTCGCTGCTCACGGAGACCGAACGTTCGACCGTGCGCCCGCCCGGACCGGGCCCGGCGAGGACGACGCGATAGGGACCGGGAGCGAGATCCGTCACGAGGAGCGGTGTCGTGGCGTTTACCGGCAGCGGCACCGAATTCCCGGAGCGCGCGTCGACGAGCGAAACGACCCGGGCGAACGGCAGCCCGAGAAGCTGCAGGCGCCCCGCGACGGGCGCCTGCAGCTTCGGGATCACGGGAGCGGCCGTCGCGGAGGCGACCACGGTTGCCACGGCTTCCGGGACCCGGCGCTCCACCGGGCGAGCCGAAGGCCGGATGCGCCCCGCCCACCACGAGGCCGAGAGGACGAGGACAACGCCCGCCGCCGCGAGCCACGCAAGGAGGCGGCTCTCGTGGACCGGGCGGCCCACGGGGGAAAGCGTCTCCAGGCCGATTCCGGGCGAAACGCCCACGATCTCGGTTCCGCTCGTCGCGTCGGTCACGGCATCGCCGGCCAGCGGCCGGTCGATCCCCGCGGGAAGTCTCACGCCGCCGGCTTCGCGCAGCACGACCACGAGGCGGTCCACGATCTCGCGCCAGCTTGCGGGCCGGCTCTCGCGCCGCTTCTCGAGCATCTGCCCCACGAGGCGCACGAGCGGGACCGGCAGGGAGGGCGCGTCGGACGGCGCAGCCACCGGCGGCGGCACGGCGTTGAGGTGCGCAGCGATGTACTCGACGGGAGCCTTGCCCTCGAATGGCCGTCGTCCGGCGAGCACCTGATAGAAGATGACACCGAGGCTGTAGACGTCGCTCCGCCAGTCGAGCGGAGCGCCATGCCCGAGCGACCCGAGCTGCTCAGGCGATCCGTATGCGACCTTGCCGAGGAAGAATCCCGTGGCGGTCAGGGACTCGAGGCCCGTCGTCTTCTCGAACAGCTTCGCGACGCCGAAGTCGAGGAGCTTGACGAGCCGGTCGCTTCCGCTTTCGATGACGAGAATGTTGTCGGGCGACAGGTCGCGGTGGACGATTCCTCGCGAGGCGAGGTACTCGAGCCCGTGCGCGGCTTGAACGAGGAGCGGCACGGTCTCGGTCCACGGCCGGCCGGCGAAGGACGTCAGGGGCACGCCGTCGAGGTACTCCATCGCGAGCCAGGGCGTGCCGTCCTCTTCGCCGATCTCGAGGAACGCGACGACGTTCACGTGGAGGAGGCTCTTGAGAATCGCGGCCTCACGGTCGAAACGCATGCGCGCCTCGGCGAGGTGCGCGGCCGACTCGTCGCCGGGCGCCTCGGCCTCGCGGATCACCTTGAGAGCGACCGTGCGGCCGTCCCGCTCGTCGACGGCCTGGTACACGATGCCCATGCCGCCGCGGCCGATCCGCTTCAGGATGCGGTAATGGGCGATGCGCTCGACGGCGCCGGCCAACCTGTCACCGTCCCGTGCCGGCCGCCGCCGGACGCAGGAAGATGTTGGCCGGGTCGCCCGTCACGAGATCGATCTTGGACGCGAAAGCCAGGAACACGCCATCGCCGTCCACCTGGCGCACGACGATCTGCACGTCCGTGACCTCCGAGAGATTCAGGCCGAGGATGTTGCGGAAGAGCTCGTCCGAGAGGTAGCCCATCGGCGGAATCCGCCGTGTGACCGTGGCGATCGGCACGAACGATCCGGGCAGGTACGCCGCGATGATCACGTCGCAATAGGAGCCGGTCACTTCGTTCAGGATGAGGTTCGTGCGGTACGCCGACGAGTTTTCGGCGCCGTCGAACTGCACCGTTCCGAGGTTCGACTGGAAGGACGAGTAGCCGTGCAGGTAGGAGTAGCCCTCCATGCCCGTCTTGTACTCCCCGACGCCCGTCGTGGTGGAGATGGTGTAGGCCTCGGTCTGGACGTCGATGTCCGGCCAGCCCTGCGCGCAGCAGGTACCATCGCTGTTCGTCACGTTGTCGATCTCGATGTGGCCGTAAGTGCCCGTGACGGGCAGGATGTCGAACGCCTGCTCGAGCACGTCCTCGAAGGAAAGGACCGTTCCCTGGGTGAGCCCCGACAATCCCGACGTGAGGGTGTTCAGGTTGACGTCGACGTACTTGAGCCTGAGAAAGCGCGTGGAGCTCGCCGTGTTCGTGAGCGTCAGGCGCGTCCGCCAGAAGGGCTTCGAGCCGTCGTCGAGGGGCGCGCCGCCCGCGTGGACCGCGGGAAACGAAAGCGGCGGCGGATAACCGCCGTCCGGCAGGCTCGAGAGCGAGGACCGCGCCGCAGCGGTACGGGTCGAAGCGCTCGAACCGAGCCCCTGCAGCGGCTGGAGGCCGTTCGTGGTGACGCCGACGTGGAGAGAGGCGTCCTGCGTGCGGTTGTCGATGACCGTCGCCATCCCCACGACCGACCCGAGCTTGCCGCCCACGGGGTCGGCCGCGCTGTTGTCCTGCCACGTGATCTGAGCGTAGGCATAAGAGGCCGAGAGCGGGGCGGGATCGAAGAGGTCCACGTTGTCGAGGAGCTGCACCGTGGCGTTCGCCGGAATCGTCTCGTCGAGGCTCACCGGGACTCCGTTCCTGAGGACCGGCTTCGCGTTCGCGTCGAAGAGGTCGATGAGGATCTTCGTGTCGTAGCCGGAGGTCTCGAGGAGGAGCAGGTTCGAGCGGCGGTTCGCGTCGTGCGCGAGGCCCGACACCCAGTAGATGGGGGCGCTCTGCTTGACGCCTTCTCCCGGAACGGTCGGTCGCATCTCGAAGCCATACTGGCCCGTGGCCGGCGTCGTGCCGGCGAGGGCGCGCCGCGCCCGGGCCGACGAGGCCACCGTCGCGGGCAGCGGGCGGTTGTTCACGAGGGCCGTGGCAGTCAGCGTCGGGGCGGGTGAGCGCGCCTCGACGGTGTAGGCGCCTTCCGAGCCGAGGAGCGTCCCGACGACGTTCCGGTAGCGGCGGGTCTCGCCCGGAGCGAGCGTCAGGTCGAAACGCCGCAGAGCCGAGCCGTCACCCGGCGCGCCGACCGGGTTGAAGAGAAGCGAGACCGCGACGAGGTTCACGGCGTCGGAGTTCGTCAACCAGAGGTCCGCGGCGAACCGGCCGACGTTCTCGGCGTCGATCGCGTTCGGCAGAGCCGCATAGAGGATGCGTGTGCGCGCGGCTGCGACCGGAATCGCTCCCGCTCCGGTCGCGGCGGGCGGCAAGGCCGGGCCGTCGTCGGTCACGAGCAGGGTTTCCGGGCTGTCGGCGAACCCGAGCGTCGCAAGGGAGACCGCGCCCACCTCCGTCCCCGTACCCGCGCGGCGCTTCGCCCGGTTCACCACGAGCTTCACCGTCCGGCTCTCGCCCGGTGCGAGCGGGCGGTCCCACTGCTGTCCGTCCAGCGACACCACGGAGATCCAGGGCGACCGAATCGTCGCGACGAAGGACGCCGCCTGATCGGAGGGGTTCAGGATCGAGCGCAGCACGGGATCCCCGTTCTTGTCGACGTCGGCGGCCGGATCGCTCCACACGACCTTCGCCGCAGAGGGCGCGGACGTGAGCATGAGGTCGATCGGCACCGTCAGGGTGGCGTCGCCAGCCGTCAGCGCGACCGTCGCGTGCACGGGACGGAGGAGGACCGTGGCGTACAGCGATTTCACACCGACCCCCTGTGTGGCGTTCGGGGCGAGCGTGAAGGAGTCCGGCGAGACCACGAAGCCGCTGTCGTCCGGCTTCGCGCGCACGAGGATGGGGTCCGTGCCGCCGTTGTGCACCACAAAGGACGTCGACAGCACGGAGGCTCCCGGGATGATCCCCGTTATCGGCGAGGGCTCGGAGACGAGCTGGAGCGCGGTCGAGAGGACGCCGCCGACCGTCACGCTAACGGCGGGCGACCACGGACCGACCGATCCGCAGGAGGCCTCGGCCCGCACCTGGTAGACGTAGTCTCCGGGAGCCCCTGTGAAGGACGCCGCGCCGCCCTCCACGACCCACTCGCTCGGGTCGGGCGCGGAAGGCGAGGTCTGGCGGATGCGGAATTTCAGGCCGGTGGGACCTCCGCCCGGGCCCGCGCCGGTGCCGAGCGTGTCCCACGTGACCACCCACGTGGAGAACGCGGGAGGATTCGACGGGTTGGCACTCGGCTCGCCCACGGTGGGCGGCACGTCACAGACGGTCTTCACCGGCACGGCGACGGTGTTCGACACGATCGCCGCAGGTTGGGCCGTCGGGCATGACGACTTGACGACGATGCGGTGGTAGAGGACCTTCGCGCTCGCCGCACCGGGCGAGAGCGTGATCGCCGAGCGCTGCGTGATGGCCTGGTCGAGCCCGGACGAGAACGCGGAGTCGAGGGCCCGCTCGACGATGTAGTAATTGGCACTCGAGGCCGTCAGGTCCGTGAGAACGTTCGTCCAGGAAAGGGAATAGGAAATGCCAGCCTGGACTCCCGCGGGGCCAGTCAGAACCGGCGTGGATACCGGACAGGTCGCTCCAGGCGCCGCCGGAGCCCAAGGCGCCGCCGCGACCAGGAGCGGGGCCGCCATGAGGATCGACCGCGAATACCGGGAGATCAGACCCATCCTTCTCTAGAATCCCTTTCGATGCGCTCCTGGGAGTGTCACGGCGTAGGGTCCATCCCACGAAGGGCCGGGTCCGCCCAGGTTCTCGCGGTGGCGCTCCTCGCCCTCGCGGGTCGGCTCTCCGCGCAGCCGATTCTACCCCCCGACGCGGCCGTGAAGGCCTATCAGTCAGGTCAGGCGGCCGCCCAGAGGAAGGATTGGCCGCTCGTGGTGCGGAAGATGAACGAAGCACTCGCGACCGGGCACACGCAAGCACGAACACACTTCGGCACGAGCCGCTACTCCGTGGACCTTTATGACCCCTACTACTGGCTGGGCGTCGCACATATGGAGCTGGGTGAGGTCCTGGAGGCGAAAAACAACCTCCTCCATTCCCGAAGCGAAGGCGTCATCGACGGCTTCCCCGAGTTCGCCGATCTTCTCGGCCGGCTGGGCGCGCTCGAGCGCCGCGAGGCCCAGCAGGCGGCCGCGCTGGCCCCCACGCCGGCTCCCCAACCGGAGGCGACACCCACCGTCCCGACCTCGACCGCGCCCAACCCTGTGGATCCGACCCCCACGCCGCTCGATACCGCGAGCGCGGATCCCGAGCGGATTCTGACGCTCTTCTCGACCGGCGACTTCGTCGGGGCCGAGGCCGCCGTCGAAAGCCTCCGAACTGCACGCCCGGGCGCACGCGAAGCCGACCTGCTTGCGACCCTCGTCCTCGGGACGCGCTACGTCCTCGAGGGTAAGGCCGACCCTTCCTTGCTCGCCCGGGCGAAGAAAGCATTCGCCTCCTGGCACAAGCGAGGCGGGGGGCGCCGTTCGGAGGAGGCTCTTCTTTCCCCGTCGCTCCTTGCAACGCTCAACGGGTCCTGAACGCTCAACGCGACCTTACGACCCACGTGCCGGCGGCGAGGTCGTGAAGGGCTCGCTTTTCCCTCTCGAAGAAGGCCCACACCCAGCCGAGGCCGAGCGGGAGGCCGCCGATCACCACCACCAGGGCGCGGACGAGGGCGGCCTTCCAACCGATGCCGCGTCCTCCGATCTCGCCGCGCTTGACGACCGTAAGACCGAGGAGCGACTTACCCGGCGTACGCCCGCGCCATGCCCATCCACCCGCGACGTAGAGCGCGTTCGCGAGCACGGCGAGAAGGAAAGAAAGTGCCTTGACGCCTCGAAACGCCCAGTCGGGGGCCGCGTCGCGTGTCTGGAGCTCCGCGCGGAAGTAATCGATGAGAAAAACGGGCGCGAAGAGAAGGAGATTGATGGCCGTGAGGATGACGGCGTCGACGAGCGCCGCGAGGAGGCGCGCAAACGGATTCGCCGCGTTCCGCGGGCCATCGTTGACCGCCTTGGCGCGCCTCTCACGGAAAGCGGCCGCGCGCCCGAGCGCCGTGCCGCGCGGCGGGGCCTGGGTCGCACTCATCTGGATCGAGACGTCCGCCAGCCCGCGCGCCGCGATTTCCGGGGGGACGGACGCAACGAGCGGGGGGGCGCCTTCGGACGGGGGGATGGTCGAGACCTCGTCCTGGTCCAAAGGCTTGCGAGCGGCCGAAAACGCCTCGCGCAAACCCGGGCCCGCCCGCGGCGCCGGGCCCTTCCGGTCGATTTCTCGAAACAACTCCGCGGCCGACATCTCGTCCGGCGCAAAGACCGCGGGCGGCGGGGCCGGAGCGATCGGGTTCGTGAGGTCGGGGATCGGCTCATACGTGATGCCCGAGGGTCTACGCGGCGCCATAGCTTGCGGCCGATCCGGCAGCTGGGGCGGAAGCTCGTCGGGACCCAGGTGCGTCGTGCGATCCGACGGCACGCTCGGCGGAACGATTCGCAGGTCGATGACCGCCGCCCCGAGCTGGACACGGTCCCCGTTCTGGAGCCGCGTCTCGCGCGAGATCCTCTTTCCTCCCACGTACGTGCCGTTCGAGGAGTTGAGATCCTTGACGATGGCCTCCCCCTGATTCAACGTGAGGAGCGCGTGCGAGCGCGAGACGGACTCGTGCTCGAGGCGCACGGTCGAGGTCCTGCTGCGGCCCAGCGTCGCCTCGCCGTCCAGAAGCTCGACCTCGCGGCCCTCCGCCGAGAGCACGTACCGAAAGACATCGTCTGTCACCGTGACGGAAATTGTACCCGCCCCCGGAGTGCGTCGGCCGTCGGGGTTCCTCCGTGCGCCGCCAGGGCCGCCGGAAGGCCTGAAAACACGACGCGACCGCCCGCCGGGCCGCCGCCGGGTCCGAGCTCGATCAGGGTGTCCGCGCGCGCCAGAAAGCCGATATTGTGCTCGACCGCGACGATCGAATGGCCCGAGGCGAGAAGACGCCGGAAGACCGCCAGGAGCACGTCCACGTCGGACGGCGCGAGCCCGGTCGTGGGTTCGTCGAAAATGAACAGGACCGGTTCGTCCGGGCCGCCACCTCGCAGGAAAGAGGCGATCTTCAGCCGCTGCGCCTCGCCGCCGGAGAGCGTCCCGGTGGGCTGGCCGAGCGTGAGGTAGCCGAGTCCCGCCTCCGCGAGCGGCGCGAGACGGTTCGCGATCGCGGGGGCGTCGGCGAAAAGCTCCCGCGCCTCATCGACCGTCGTGGCGAGAAGCTCATCCACATTCCTTCTTCGCAGTCTCACCTCGAGCACCTCGGACTTGAACCGGCGACCGTCGCACACGTCGCAGACGACCGTCACGTCGGCAAGAAACTGCATGTCCACCGTCACGACGCCCGCGCCTTCGCACCGCTCGCACCGGCCGCCGGGCGCGTTGAAGCTGAAAGCGCCCTTCGCGAGGCCGCGCGCCTTCGCGGCCGGCACGCGCGCGAGGAGCGTGCGGATCTCGTCCCACGCCTTCGTGTACGTGGCGGCGTTCGAACGAGAGGAGCGCCCGAGGGGCGACTGATCGACGAGAACGACGTCGTTGAGCCGCTCCAGCCCCTCGATCCCGTCGTGCGGGCCGACTTCGTCCACTCCTGCGAGCAACCCCTTCCCCAGTCGCTGCCGCGCGCCGGCGGCCAACACGTCCACGACGAGCGAGGACTTCCCCGAGCCCGACACGCCGGACACGGCGACGAGCTGGCCGAGGGGAAAGTCGACGGAGATATTCTGAAGATTATTTGCTCGCGCACCCACGACTCGGAGCACTTCGACAGGCATACGAAGCGAAACGTCATGGCGTATTTTCTTAGAAGGCGAATGGGCGAAAGCGCCGAAAGCGCGCGGCCTTTCGGCTGCGATGAGTTCGCTCGCAGCGGCCTCCGCATACGGCCCGCTCTCTCTTTCTCTTTCCGAAGCAAGAATCTCTTCTCTTTCTTCTCTTTCTCTCTTCAAGGAGCGGCCCGTCGCCGTATCCGCAAGCTCAAGCTCTGCGGGCGTCCCCTCGAACACGAGCCGCCCGCCCCGCGCACCGGCGCCCGGTCCAAGGTCGATGACGTGGTCGGCCGCGCGGATGACGTCGGTGTCGTGCTCGACCGCGACGACGGCATTGCCCCGCTCCGCGAGCCGCCGGAGGACGCCGAGGAGCCGCTGGGTGTCGCGCGCGTGGAGGCCGACCGTGGGCTCGTCGAGGACGTAGAGCGTGCCCGTGAGGGCGTTCCCGATCGCCGCCCCGAGCTGGATGCGCTGGGCCTCGCCGCCCGAGAGTGTGCGCATCGTGCGCGCGAGTGTGAGATACCCGAGGCCGATCTCGACGAGGGTGGAGACGCGGCGCCGGAGGTCCTCGACGAGCGACGCCCCGCGCACGCGTTCCTCTGCGTCCGCCAGCGCTCCGCCGAGGAAGGCCGTCAGGTCGTCGAGCGTGAGAGCGGTGACGCCGGCGATCGTCTTTCCCGAGAGCGTGACGGCGAGCGCCTCGGGCTTGAGGCGCGCCCCGCCGCAGGACGGGCACGGCGAGTAGCCGCGATAGCGTGACAGGAGCACGCGAACGTGCACTTTGTAGCGCTTCTTCTCGAGATACGTGAAGAGTCCCTCGACGCCGTACCAGTCGCCCGAGCCCTTCCACACGACGTCGCGCTCGCGCTCCGTCAGCTCGTTCCACGGCACGTCCCAGCGCAGCTTGTGGCGCCTCCCGACCGCTTTCAGATCGTCGTAAGCGCTCTCGTACGCGGGCGAGTTGAACGGCGCGACCGGCCTCTCGCGGAGTGACTTGCGGGGATCCGGAATCACGCGGGCCGGGTCGATGCCCGCCACGCGCCCGAAGCCCTGACACGTCTCGCACGCACCCCTCGGCGAGTTGAACGAGAAGAGAGCGGGAACGGGATCCGTGAATCGCCTTCCGCAGACGTCGCAAATGAGACCCCGGAAAAAACGGCGGGCGGAAGAAAGACCCTCTCCGCTCTTCAGGGCGAGAAGCTCTCCGTCACCCGCGTCGAATGCCAATGAAAGGGAAGAAGGGAGCTCCGGATCGCCAGCAGAAAGGACGTGCCGCCCGACGAGAAGTGCGATCCTTCCCGACGCATCGGCCGCGTTCTCCCCTTTCATCGAAATCTCCAGAATCTCTCCCGACGCGGAAACATGGCGGAAGAGACCCAGCCGTCTCCATTCCGCGCTCTCCGCTTGGAAGGACGTCACGGTTCGCGGCGAAATCACGAGGACACGACTGCCCTCCCCCCACGCCACGAGCAGCTCCTCGCGCACGCTCTCGACCGTGTGACGACGCACCCGCGCGCCGTCATCGGGGCACCGCAGCGTCCCCGCCGCCGCGAACAGCAGGCGCAGGACATCGTGGATCTCCGTCGCGGTCCCCACCGTGGACCGGGCCGAGCGCGCGGGCGCCTTCTGCTCGATCGCGAGCGCGGGCAGGACGTGCTCGATGAGGTCCACGTCGGGGCGTTCGAGCCGCTCGAGGTACTGCCGCGCGTACGTGGACATGGACTCCACGAACCGGCGCTGGCCCTCGGCGTAGAGCGTATCGAACGCGAGCGAGGACTTTCCGGAGCCCGAAGGGCCGGTGACGACCGTGAGCGCGCCGACCGGAAACGCGCACGTCACGTTCTTCAGATTGTGCGTCCGCGCGCGGACGACCGTGATCGCCGGGGCGCCGCGCATGGAAACCAGCGGCCGAGTCACCGCGAAAAGACCGCGAGTTGGTTCATGCCGAGGAGGAATCGCCGGTACGAGATGAGACAGAGGCCCGCAGACCGCCCGGCCGATTCGAGATCCTTCCGCGAAAGAAGGTCTTTGTGCTCTTCGTGAGCGTGGGAGGACAGGAGACCGAGAGCGGCCCCGGCCTCCAGCGCAAGTCGTCCGTGAGGATGAGGGGTCGTGACGATCGCTTTCCCACCGACCGCGAGCAGGTCCGCGGCCCACCCGAGGACGCGCCGCGACTCGGCGACGTGTTCGAGTACGGCGAGAAGAAGGACGACGTCGAACGGCCCCTTCTCGGCCAGGGGGGACGGCGCGACGCCGCGTTCGAAGTCCCATTCGAAAAAATTCGAGAACGGGAAGCGCGACCGCTGCAGTCGAAGGACGTCCGGATCCCGATCACAGCCCACGTACGAAAGGAGGCGTCCTGGCAGGTCCGTCAGGCCGCATCCCACGTCGAGGACGCGCGCACCGGCGGGCACGTGCGGCAGGGCGGCCGCGAGGCGCGCCGCCCCGATGCGCCTGGTGAACCGGCCGTAGAAGGGCGAACGCGCCGACACGCGAGGGTTTTACACCCTCCACCGTAAGATCGCGGGCCTCATGAGTGAAGCCTCGTTCACCCTTCGCGATGCGCGGCCGTCCGACGTGCCCGCGATCATCTCCCTGATTTGCGACCTCGCGAAGTACGAACGGCAGCCCGAGGACTGCCACGCCGACCCGCGGCTCCTCGACGAGCATCTCTTCGGAGAAGAGCGCTTCGCCGAGGTGGTCCTCGCGGAGGCGGGTGGCAGCATCGTGGGCTTCGCGCTCTTTTTCCACAACTACTCGACGTGGCTCACGCGGCCAGGCCTCTACCTCGAGGACCTGTTCGTGACTCCCGCCTGCCGCGGGCTCGGCATCGGCGAGGCGCTCCTGAGGCATCTCGCGCGACTCGCGGTGGCCCGCGGCTGCGGCCGGATGGAGTGGAGCGTCCTCACGTGGAACGAGCCCGCGATCGGGTTCTACCGGCGGCTCGGTGCGGTTTCGATGGACGGCTGGCAGGTCTACCGGCTCGCCGGAGACGCGCTGGCCCGTCTCGGGCAATAATCCGACCGGTTCCTGAGGACAAGACGTGCTAAAGAGCCCATCTCGCCCGGATACGCCGTCCCTTCGCGTCCGCGATGGGCGGAAGGGCTCGGGCATCATGCGCCGCGCGGCGTCCGTGCTCGACGATTCGCCGGACCCGACGGCTCTCTTCGACCGCGCGGGCCGTGTCCTCTTCGCCAACGAAGCCGCTCTCGCCGAGGGCACGCCGGGCACCAGCGACGACGCGCCTGAAAGCGCGCCGCCGTTCTGGCTATCGCCGCTGGGGCGCGACCGCCTCATCGAGGTGACGGCCGTACCCGGGGGCGCGAGGAACTTCGAGGTGCGGATCCCGGCGGGACCCGAGACGGGCGAGCGCGTCTTCTGGGTGATGACGCGCATCGCCGCCGGGCCGCCCGCCGGGGGATTCCTCGCCGTGGCACGCGACGTGACCGGAACGGCCGGCGGCGCCACGCATGCCAACACCGGCGCGACCGTGGCCGGGCCCGCCGACGCTCTCACGGGTTTCTCGAACCGCGAGCAATTCCACTTCGAGCTCGAGCGCGAGATCGCGCGCGCGGACCTCCTCGGACGTCCGCTCGCGCTCCTCGTCATCGGGCTCGACAACTTCAAGACCCTCAACGACACGCACGGGCTTCTCGCGGGAGACGAATACCTCCGCTCGATGGCCGAGACTCTTCGCGCCACGCTGCTGGGCGGCGAGATCGCCGGCCGGGTGGGAGGCGACGAGATCGCGATCCTTCTTCCGGGAATCTCCGCGGCCGAAGCCGCGCCGCGCGCCGAGGCCGTCATCGGGAAAATCCACCGGCTGGCGCCCCTCTGGCAGGGCACCGCGCTCACACTCACGGCCAGCGCGGGCGTGGCCGTCTTCCCCGAGCACTCGGGCGGCGCCGCCGACCTGTTCCTCGCGGCGGACCTCGCGATGCATCAGGCGAAGCGCCGCGGGGGGGGCCGCGTCCGCCTTCACGACCCGTCGAATCGCGAGCGCGACCACACAGGCCGACTCCGCGAGCAGTCGAACCGCATCCGTGCCGCCCTCGCCGAATCGCGCTTCGTCCCCTACTTCCAACCGGTGGCCGAGGTCGGCACGGGCCGCATCGTCGCCGTCGAGACACTCGCCCGGATGCGCGAGCCCGGCGAGCGCATCGCGCTCCCCGCCGAGTTTCTCGGCGCCGCCGAACGCTTCGGCATCGTCACGGCGATCGACCGCGCCATCATCGCTGCCGCCTTCGACAGCCTCGCGGCGGCCCGCAAGAGGATCAGTCCCGAGTTCGAGATCAGCATCAACCTCTCGGGCCTGGACTTCGACGACGACTCGCTCGTCGCCGACATCTCGCGCATGGCGCGCGCCAAAGGCATCCGCCCCGAGCGCGTCACGTTCGAGATCACCGAGACCGCCGCGTTGCGCGACTTCGACCGCGTGCGCGACTTCACGCTCGCGCTCACGGGCGAAGGCTTCCACTTCGCGCTCGACGACTTCGGCATGGGCTTCTCGTCGTTCCGGTACCTTCGCGAGCTGCCGGTCTCGTCGCTGAAACTGGACATCAGCTACGTGAGGGACCTCCCGAAGGAGAAAGCGAATCGCGTCTTCGTGCGGGGTATTGCGGGTATCTGCCGCGGCCTCGGGGTCAAGACGGTCGCCGAGGGCGTGGAATCGGAAGAGGTCATGGAGCTCCTGCCGGAGCTCGGCGTGGACCGCGCGCAAGGGTGGCACGTGGGTCATCCGTCCCCGGATCTTCCGGTCGTCGAGACGGAAGCCAGCCTCATCCCGCCGCGGAGGCCTCGCCCCTGAACCGTCCGCCCCGGGGCCCCGTGAGGCGCGCATCGGGCCTCGCTGTCGACGGCGTCCTCGTCCTCCTGTTCGGCGCGCTCGTGGCGGGCGTCGTCGGGCTCGCCCAGCGTTGGGAGGCGCCGATTCGCCAGGCGGTCGAGATCGATCTCTCGCCGTCGGCCCTGCCCCTCTACACGCTCCTCTCGCTGTCCCGAGGCTTCGCGGCGTACCTGCTGTCGCTCGCTTTCACGCTCGTTTACGGCACGATCGCCGCGCACAGCAAGCGCGCCGAGAAGGTGATGCTGCCGCTTCTCGACATCGGGCAGGGAATCCCGGTGCTCGGGTTCCTTCCGGGCCTCGTCCTCGGCATGGTCGCGCTCTTCCCGAAAACGAACGTCGGCCTCGAGCTCGCCTGCATCCTCATGATCTTCACCGCACAGGTCTGGAACATGACGTTCTCGTACGTCGGCTCGCTGCGCTCGATTCCGGAAGAGCTAAACGAGGTCGCGCGCCTCCACCGTTTCTCTTTCTGGAAGCGCTTCCGCACGGTGGAATTGTCGTCCTCGGTGATCGGCCTCGTGTGGAACTCGATGATGTCGATGGCGGGCGGCTGGTTCTTCCTCACGGTCAACGAAGCTTTCACGCTCGGCGACCGCGATTTCCGCCTGCCGGGGATCGGCTCGTACATGGCCGTCGCGATCGAGAAGGGAGATCGGCGGGCCATGGCGTGGGCAATCGTCGCGATGACGGTCATGATCGTGGCGGTCGACCAGCTCCTCTGGCGCCCGCTCGTCGTATGGTCGCAGCGCTTCCGCAACGCGGACATCGAGGGAGCGGACGCGCCGGAGTCGTGGGTGCTGAACCTCATGCGCCGCTCGAGGTTCCTGCGCCGGATGCGCCTGCGGAGGAGGCGGCGCCCACGGGCGCCGGCTCCTCCGGCCTCTCCCGAGAGCGCGGGAGCCGTGCCGGGCGGAGCGGGCGAGCGCGTCCGGGCCGCTCTCGTCTCCGGGCTCGGGATCGCCGCGCTCGCGGCGGCGCTCTTCGGCGCGTGGAAGCTCGTCGGGCTCCTCGTGCGCGTTCCCGCCGCCAAGTGGCTCGTCCTCGCCGGCGCCGTCGGCGCGACGGGCGTCAGGACCTTTTCCGCCCTCGCGCTCGCGGCCGCCTGGACTCTACCGATCGGAATTCTGATCGGCCGCTCGGCCGTCTGGTCGCGCCGGCTCCAGCCCGTCGTCCAGATCGTCGCGTCGTTTCCCGCGCCCATGCTCTTCCCGATCGTGACGGGCGCCCTGCTCGTGCTCCGGGTGCCGTTCGGCGCGATCGCAGCCGTGCTCATGCTCCTCGGCGCCCAGTGGTACGTCCTCTTCAACGTGCTCGCGGGCGCGAGCGCGATCCCGCACGACCTCGACGAAGCCGCCGACGTCTATGCGATGAAGGGCGGCGCCCGCTGGCGGATGCTGTTCGTCCCCGCGGTGTTTCCGTTCCTCGTCACCGGCCTCGTGACGGCCACGGGCGGCGCGTGGAATGCCTCGATCGTGGCCGAGACGCTCAACTGGCGCGGCACGGCGCTCGAGACGTTCGGGATCGGCTCTCTCATCACGAGGGCCACGCGCGAAGCCGACTTCCCGCTTCTGACGGCCGGGGTGCTCACGATGTCGCTCGCCATCGTCGTCTTCAACCGTCTCGTCTGGAGGCGGCTCTACCGCCTCGCCGAGACGAAGTACAGTCTCAACCGATGAGCGCCCGTCCGGCCCCCGCCTCCGCGCCACCCATCGCCGCCGTCCGCGGCGTGGATAAGGTCTACGCCGACGACGCGGGGCGCACGCGCACGATCCTGAAGAACGTCGATTTCGAGGTGCGCTCGGGCGAGGTCGTGGCCATCCTCGGCCCCTCGGGCTGCGGCAAGTCCACGCTCCTGCGCATCCTCATCGGCCTGATCCCGCCGAGCGCGGGCCACGTCGAACAGCACGGAATCCCTCTCGAGGGGATCCATCCGGGCACGGCCGTCGTGTTCCAGAACTTCGCGCTCTTCCCCTGGCTGACCGTGGAGGAGAACGTGCGCGTCGGGCTGAACGGCCGGCCCTTGCCCCCGTCCGAGGCCGACGGCCGCGTGAAAACCGCGCTCAAAGCGGTCGGCCTCGAAGGGCACGAGCGCGACTTCCCAAAGGAGCTTTCGGGCGGCATGAAGCAGCGCGTGGGGATCGCGCGCGCGCTCGTCGGGCGGCCCGAGCTCCTCTGCATGGATGAACCCTTCTCCGCGCTCGACATACTCACGGCGGAGCTGCTGCGCACCGAGGTCTATGGCCTCTTCACCGAGCGCGCGAGCGGCCTCTCGTCGGTCGTCCTCATCACGCATCTCATCGAGGAGGCCGTGTTCCTCGGCGACCGCATCGTGGTCATGGGCGCTGATCCCGGCACCGTACGTCACGAAATCGTGAACACGGTGCCCCATCCGCGCGAGTACCGGAACCCCGACTTCCTCGCGATGGTCGAGCGGATCCACGACGCCATCACGCGCGTCCACCTCCCCGAGGAGGAGGAGGTCGCCGGGCCCGCGACGCAGACGACCACCCTCGGCGGACGCCGCGCGGCGGGCCCGGTCGCGCCCCTTCCCGCCGTGCGCCTCGGAGAGATCCTCGGCCTCCTCGAGATCCTCGCCGACCACGGTGGCACGATGAATCTCTTCGATATCGACGCGCTCACCGACTACGATTTCGGCCGCACGATCGCCGTCGCGAAGGCCGCCGAGATGCTCGACCTCGTCGACACGCCGAAGAACGACGTCGTGCTGACGAACCTCGGCCGGAAAATGATACGCGCCTCGGCCGCCGAGCGGCCCGCTCTGCTGCGTGCCGAGCTCCTCGCGCTCGGGACGTTCTGCCTCGTCATCCACGAGCTCGCGAAGGAGCCCGACACGCCTGTGGCCGCGGACGCGGTGCGCGACCTTTTCGCCGAGCGCCTGCCGACCGTGGACGCTTCGCAGCTCTTCGACACGCTCCTCAACTGGGGCCGCGCGGGACAGCTCTTCGAATACGACGCGGCGGCCGACACGATCGCGCTCTTCTCGGGGCGGGAGGAAGGGCCTGGAGGCTGACGTGGCGCCGCTCCCGCGCCTCGTGTCGCGAACCGCTGCCGCTCTCTCGGAAAGGCGAGCCCACCTGGACGCGCTCCTCGCGCGCGTGTCGGGTCCGCCCACGGGCGAGGCGCTTCACGACCTTCGCGTCTCCCTGCGCCGGGTGGCCGCGCTCGCGCGCCTGACGGGCGACGTTCCGAGCAGGGGCGCCGGGAGCGCCTTGAAGACGGCCGCGCGGGAACTTCGCCGCGCCCTCTCGGTGCGGCGCACGCAGGACGTCGCACGCACCCTCCTTCTCGCGCGCTTCCGGAGGGACCCGCGCCGGCGCCCGGTCGCCGAGCGGCTTGCCGCGCGCCTCGCGAAGGAAGGCGACCCCGGTCCCTCGCCCGAGCGAACCCGGGCCCTGCTCGCGCGGCTGCGGCGCGCGTTCACGCGGCGGGACGCCGTGTTCGCGCGCCTCCACGATCCGCTCACCGGCACCGCCGACTTGCAGACGGAGAAACGGCTCGCGAAATCCGTCCGGCGCCGCCTCCGGCGCGCCGCCAGACGCCTCACCGCCGCCGGTGTGCCCGGTCCCGCGGGTCTGCATCCGGCGCGCATCCTGGCCCGCGACCTGCGCTACGGTCTCGAATTCACCGGCGACGCGATGCGCGCTCCGGCCGTGCTGCTCCCGCTCCTCACGGAGTTTCAGGACGCCGCCGGCGCCGCGCACGACGTCGCCGAGCTCATCGGAGAGGTCAGGCGCCTCGCGGGACGTGCGCGGACGGCGGACCGGCGCGCCGCGCTGCGCCTCCTGCCTCCCCTCCTCGGCGCCGAGGAGCGCGCCGTCGCCCGCGCTCAGGCGTCCTCGCGACGGCTGCTCGCCCGCCTCGGCGACATGGAGTTCGAATGGTCCTGAATCGCGCGCTTTTTCGATTTCTCGCGCCGACGCTTCTCGCGATCGCGGTCGCCGCACCCGTCGCGGGTTCCGATGCCCCGGCACCGACCGCGGGGAGGCGCGTCGTTCTCGTCTCGTTCGACGGCGCGGGCGGGCTCGAGCTCCAGCGCCGCCTCGCGGCCGGCTTCTTCTCCGCGGACGGCTTCGCGCGCGCGGCCCGCGAGGGCGAGGCCGCGTCCCGCCTCGCCATCGTGACGCCGTCCCTGACGGCCGTCTCACACGTCGCTCTCGCGACCGGAGCCCTGCCGGGCGCGACGGGAATCGTCGGCAACACCCTCCATCCGGCCGGAACCGCTCTCAAGGAGAGGCGCCGAGGCTTCGACTTAGACCCCGACACGGAGACGCTCTGGGAGGCGGCCGCCCGCCAGGGCAGGCGCGTCGCCTCGCTCGGCTTTCCGGGAGCGTCCCAGAAAACGCCCCGCACGCGGACCGCGCTGGCCCTGAGCTACAACGAAGCGCTTCCGAAGGGTCGTCTCTGGAAAGGCCCGGCCGCCAGCATGCCCTTCGTGGATGCCCCGCGCCTCCCGGAAGGGGTACGCTCGTTCTCGCCGGCGAAGACATTCGTTCTCGACGGCATTCCCTTCGCGCTGCTCGACGCCACGGACGACGGCGCGACGAACTACGACACGCTCGTCGCCCTTGCCGGGGACGGAAGCGTGCGGGCGCGTGCCCGGGCGGGCGAGTGGTTCCCGCTCTCCGAGCGGCGCGACGAGGGAGGCGAGCACGGCGTCCTTTTCGGACGCTGGTCGAAGCTCGTCGCGATCGCGCCGGACCTGTCCTCGCTGACCCTCTATCTCGGCGACGGTTTTCGGACCTGGGCGGCTCCCGAGGATTTTCGCCGCGCCATCGAGGACAAAGCCGGCTTCTGGCCGGGTCCGCCTGACACATCGCTCCTCAGGCGGGCCGACCCCGACCTCACGAGCTTTCTCGAGCAGGCGCGGCGCTTCTCCCGCTTCTTCGTGGACGCATTCGACGTGGCGGACCAGCGCGGAGACTGGGACCTCCTCCTCGCCTACAACCCGATCCTCGACGAGTGCGAGCACGACCTCCTCGTGACCGACCCCGCGCAGCCCTTCTATACGAAGGAGCTCGCCGCGAAGGCGGCCGCCGCGCTGAACGAGGCCTGGCGGGCGGCCGACGAGGCCGCCGCGCGCTACCTCCGCTTCCGGGAGAAGGGCGACGTCTTCCTCGTGTCCGACCACGGCATGCGGGCGATGGTCCGATCGATCTTCCCGGCGGCGGTCCTGGCCCGTATGGGCCTTCTCAAGGTGGCTCCGGGCCCGAGAAGCCGCCCCGAGACCGCGGCGGACTCGCCGGTCGACTTCGTCGCGGCGGGCGGGGGCACGGGCTTCGTCGTCGTGAACCGCGTGAGCCTGCCGGGCGGCGTCGTGCGGGACGAGGAGGCCGGCGCGCTCGTCTCGAAAGCGGCCGCGGCTCTCCGCGACACGAAGGACGAGAAAGGGGCGCGCGCCTTCGCCATCGTCGCGACGCGATCCGAGGCCGCGGCTCTCGGCCTCGACCACCCGAACGCGGGCGATCTCGTCGTCGTCGCGGCGGGCTCGGGCTACCTTCGTGGCGGGTTTCCCGCGGGCGGGAACGTCGCGGCGTTCGGGCCGCCCGAGGTTGCCGGCCAGCATGGGTTCGATCCGGACCCGGCGCTCGACGGCATCTTCCTTCACGTGGGCGACGGGATCTCTCCCGCGCGCCTCGAGGTCGTGCGCGAGATCGACGTCGCCGCACGCGTCGCCGCGCGCCTCGGCATCGCGCCACCGCGGCGTATGCCGTGACGCTTTCAGCCGCTCTCCCCGTCATACCCGTCGCGCGCGTCGCGGTGCCCGAAGACGTCGCTCGACAGACATCCTTCCCGCTCGCCGACGTGGGAGGGTCGCCCGCGCCGGAGCTCGCGACAGAGGTGCGCTTTGCCGCGACGGCGAAGGCCTTCGTCGCCCTGTTCACGGCCTTCGCCGAGCCGCCGCTGACCATTCAGCGTGGCGCCGGCGAGGAAGTCTTCCGCGACGAATGCGTGGAGCTCTTCATCGCCTCGCCCGTCGAGCCCTTTGCGTACCAGGAGATCGTCGTGAATCCGCAAGGCGCTCTCTACGCCGCCCGCATCGTGAACCCCGGCGACAGCCGCGCGACATGGGACGTCTCGCGCGGCGAGACGCTTCCCGGAGTCTCCATCGGCGTGTGGGGAGATCCGGCCGCACGTCCCGCGACGGAGTGGGCGCGATGGAGCTGCCGACTGACCGTTCCCTGGTCGTCTCTCGCGCCCGGAACCCCCCCGACGCCAGGAGAGGAGCGCCGAGGCAACGCTTACCGGATCGCGCGCGGGCGTACGACGCGGTTTCTGGCGCTCTCTCCTACCCTTCGCTCGAACCCGCCGGATTTCCACGTGCCGAGCCGGTTCGCCCGCCTCGTCTTCTAAGCGCAAAGGTCCGCGGCGACCCCACAAGCCTCAGGCCTGCGGCACGGACGTATCAAACCGCACGCCCTGAGCGGCGAGCCAGACCTTCAGCTCCTCGCGCACCCGACGGTCGCGGAACACGAACCACGCCTTCTCGTCGTTCGGCGAAGAGAGAAGCGCGTCGCGGAACGCGCCCGGGCCGCCGGAAGCGAGCGCCGAAAGGGCTTTTGCGCGCGCGGTGGCGTTCTCCATGCGCGGGGCGAAGTCGCGACAGCGAGCCGCGTCGACGTCCGGGGTGGACTTCGGGATCCGGAGATAGCGCCCGGACCGTTCGTGAAGAAGCGCCTCGCGCAGTTCGGGTGAGCCGTTCAGGTGCGCGTGGACCTCGCCCGTCGCGCGGTCGAGGAAATGATTCATCAGCGTCGACCGCGCCGCGAACGCAACGGCGAGGCCCTCCCAGTCGAGATCCATCGGCCGGGTATCGTATCCCCGTGGATCGGCACGACGCCCTCGCGCGCGAGACCGCACGCCGCCTCTCGCGTTGGTATCGCGCGCATCGGCGCAACCTGCCGTGGCGGCGAACGCAGGATCCGTACGCGATCTGGATTTCGGAAATCATGCTCCAGCAGACGACCGTCGAGGTCGCAGAGACGCGCTGGGAGCGCTTCCTCGCCCGATTCCCGTCCGCCCGCGACCTCGCTCACGCGCCCGAACGCGCGGTCCTCGCCGAGTGGAGCGGCCTCGGCTACTACGCCCGCGCCNNGCCGATCCCTATCGCGTCTGGCTGTCCGAGGTGATGCTGCAGCAGACCACCGTGCCGCACGCCACGGCCTACTTCCTGAAATTCCTCGAGCGCTGGCCGACCGTCGGGGCCCTGGCCGCCGCGCCGGACGACGCCGTGATGGCCGCCTGGGCCGGCCTCGGCTACTACGCCCGCGCCCGCAACCTGCACCGCGCGGCACGGGTGATCGCCGCACGCAAGGAGTTCCCGAACACCCTTGAAGGGCTGCGCGAGTTGCCCGGGATCGGCCCGTATACCGCCGCTGCGGTGGCGTCGATCGCCTTTGGCATTCCCGAGGCCGCCGTGGACGGAAACGTTGTGCGCGTCCTCTGCCGGCTGCGCGGCTTCAAGCTCGACCCGAAGGCTCCGCGCACACTCGCGCGCCTTCGGAACGAGGCCCAGGCGCTCGTGCCGGCTCGGGGCGCGGGCGACCATAACCAGGCCGTCATGGAGCTCGGCGCGCTCGTCTGCACGCCGCGCGCGCCGCGCTGCGGCGCGTGTCCACTGCGGAAGCTCTGCAAGGCCGCGGCGAGCGGGAAGCCGGAAGCCTTCCCGCGGGCGCCACAGCGGGTGAAGCCTAGATCCATCCATCTCGTCGCGGGGGTCGTCGAACGAAGAAAGAAAGTTTTGCTCGTAGAAGACGAATACATGGTCAAAGGCCACCTGAGCGTCCCCATGTTTCCGGTACGCGACGGGGAGCGGCCTGCAAATGTTCTTAGAAAGGGGTGGGAGCGGATCGCGCGCCGTGCGGTGACCGCCTTAAGGCCGGTGGCCACGCTTCGCCACTCGGTGCTGGACAGGCGATACGTCGTTTCCCTCTTCACCTTCAAAGAAAAAACACCCTCGCCCCCGCGCAGCTGCCAGCCCGAAGCGGACGAGCGTTCTTCTCCCATTCCCTTCCCTCCGAGCAAAATCCGTCTCCTCTCTCCGAGCCAGATTGCCCGCCATCCCCATGGCGGCCTTCTCTTGAAGGTTCTCGCTGCCTGGCGGGAGCACGGGCGCTGAGGTCAGCTATCCTCGCGACGCATGGCGCGTCGCGAGGACAGGACGCCGGCACCGGAGGAGTCCGAAGTGTCGCGGGCGAACGCTCCGGCGCTCGTCCTGGTCGGGATCCTCGCGGCGCTCGCGTTCCCCTTCCTCGTCTTCTCCACGGCCTCCAGCGATGCGCTCCGTGAGTCGAAGCTCCTGGTTCAGGCGCTCGGTGCGTCGCTTGCGCTTCTCGGCCTGGCGCTCGGCGGAGCATTCCCGGCGTTTGGGCGTGGGCGAGCGGCGCGCGTCGCCGTCCTCGGCCTGCTCGCGGCCGTCGTTCTCGCGCTCCTGTCGGCCTTCGCGAACGCGGACGTCGTGGACCCGCTCACGGCCGCGGCCGTCCTCTCCCCTCTCGCGCTCCTCCTCGCCGGATCGTCCGCGGCAGGAGCCCACGTCGTGCCCGCGGCGGCCGCCGCCCTGATGGCGGCCGGGGCCTTCACCGGCGCGCTCGCGGCGCTCCAACGGTGGGCCGGCCTCTTCCGGCTCCCCCTTGATGCCCCGGAGCCCCGGTTTCTCGCCGCCGGCCTCATCGGAAACGCGGGCGACGTCGGGATGGCGCTCGTCGTGCCCGCACTTCTCCTCTTCACGATGGCCTCGGAACCCGGTACGAACGCGCGGCGCCGCAGCCTCGCCGCACTCGGCCTCGTGCCGACGCTCCTCGGCCTTCTCGCGACGGAGTCCGTCGGGCCCGCGCTTGCCTTCGGCGCGGGGGCGATCGTCTTCGTCGCGCTCGATCTCCGCCGGCGGCGGCTCGCGCTCGGCGCCATCGCCCTCGCCGCCCTCCTCGCGGGGGCGACGGGAACGGGTCGGCGGGCTCTCGTGAAGCTCGACCAGCTTCGAAAGGGTGACGTCGCGGCGGCCTCCACACAGCGCGACATCGGACTCCTCGCGGCGCGGGAGATGCTCCGCACGCGGCCCCTCCTCGGCGCCGGCCCGGGCGCGTTCTCGAACCGATTCGTCCCCGCGCGCCTCGCGGCCGAGGAACGCGCGGGCCGGCGGCTGTGGCACCGGAGCGGCTCCGCCCACTTCGACAACGCTCATAGCGAGCCCGTGACGCTCGCGGCCGAAGCCGGCCTTCCCGCCGCATGCGCAGCTACCGCGGCGGCGCTCGCGCTCTTCGCAGGTCTTCTCGCCCGCCGGCGGGAGGGGACAACGACGCCTCTTCCGGCCCCGACGACCGACGCGCTTTTCGCCGCGCTTTGCGCCGTTGCGCTTCTCGCCCTCGGTGACTTTCCGCTTCGGATCGCGGTCGCCTCGGGGCCCGCAGCCTTCCTCGCGGGCGTGGCGCTTCGCCGCATCGCGGGAGGCGGATCCGAACCTCCCTCGCCCATTCGCGGCGCTCGCGTTCTCCTCGCTGCGCTCGGGCTTCTCGTCGCCGTCCTCGCGGGCGTGCGCTCTCTCGCGACACTCGCACAGGCGGAAGGCGAAAACCTCCTGCGCGACGCCGCCTCGGCGCCGGAGGAAGCGGCAGCGGAACGGGCCGAACTTCTCTCGGCCGCCGGTGCGCGGCTCGAACGAGCCATCGCCCTTCGCTCGCGCTCGGCGACCGCGCTGCTCGCACTCGGCTCGGTCCATGCGCTCCGGGGCGAGCGTGAGCGTGCGTATGCTCTCTACGCGCGGTCGGTGCGGCTCGAGGAGCGCGCCGAAAGCGACCTCAATCTCGGGCGCGCCGCGCTCTCGCTCGGACGCACCGACGAGGCGAACGCTCTTTTCCGCCGGTCCGTCTGGATCCTGCCGCGCCTCCTCGAGGTGCTGCCACCGGAGGTCGACCGCGAACGGCTCGCGGTCGAGATCGACGCGGCAGCGCAGGCACTGCCACGGGGAGGCCATGCTCCCGGGCTACCGCCGACACGCTGACCGGGCTCCAACACCGGAATCGACCGTCAGGGCACGCGGAAGAACGAGAGAGCAAAGCGCGCCTTCTCGTCGATCCAGGAACATTCACACGGAAAGCCCGCGTCACCAAGGGCGGATCTCAGACCGCTCTCGGTGTATTTGTAGGAAGCTTCGGTGAAGATCGTCTCACCGCGACGAAAGCGGGCGGTCAGTCGAGCGCCCGGGACCTCGACGCTCTGCGAGACGCAGCTGACCAGATGCATCTCGACGCGACTCCTTCCGGCGTCCCACAGGGCACGGTGCCGAAAAGTGTCCAGGTCGAACCCGGCGCCGAGCTCGTCGTTCATCCGCCGCAACAGGTTCTTGTTGAAAGACGCCGTCACGCCGAGCGGGTCGTCATAGGCGAGGACGAGGTCCGCCTCCGGCTTGACGAGATCAGCGCCGAGGAGAAGGCCATCCCCGGGCCGCAGGGCTCGACGAATCCTGGTCAGAAAACGGCGGGCTTGCGGCGGGTCGAAATTGCCCAGGTTGGATCCGAGAAAGACGACGAGAGCCGGTCCTCGCGCGCGCTGCAGAAGTGCGCTTCCGAGCCCGACCCGATAGTCGGCCCGGAAGGTCTGAACCGAGAGTCCGCCCCGAACGGCGAGGCGCGACGCGGTCAGGGCGAGCGCCTCCCGCGAGACGTCCACGAGAGCGACGCGCGTCCTCTCGCGCGGCCCGAGGAGGCCCTCCAAGAGGAGCGCGAGCTTTTCCCCGGTTCCGCAACCGAGCTCCACGACGAGCCCCGGCTTCCCCATTCGCCGGCGGACGACGTGCGACGCGCCCGTGAGCAAGCCGAGCTCGGCTCGCGTCACCCGATACCACGGCAGCGCGCAGATCGCACCGAAAAGCCGCGAGCCGAGGTCGTCGTAGAACCAGCGCGGCGGAAGCCGCTTCGGATCACGCGACAGGCCCGCTCTCACGTCCGCGGCGAAGCTCACGCATCCACCGTCCGAAACTTCGCATAGACGAAGGGGTAGTGCGGCTGGAACCAGTTCCGGAACGAGCGCCGCACGAGCGGCGTCGCGGTCGCCGGCGATGCCCCTTTCAGAACGAAATGGCGGCCGTCGAAAAAATCCGCTGAATACCCCGGATAGAGCGGCATCGGACGGAAGCCCGGGAAACCGGCAAAGGGCGTCGACGTCCATTCCCATCCGTTCCCGACGAGGTCCTCGATGCCCCATGCGCTCGCTCCGGCTGGAAAACGGCCCACCGGCAGGGGATCCCAATGTCCGAGGCCGAAGTTGCCGGAGGCCGTTCCGGCCCCCTCGTCGCCCCACGGGAACGCCGCCTCGCGGGAGGCGGGACGCCCGAACGCCGCACGGTGGTATTCCGCTTCACTCGGAAGACGCCGGCCTCTCCAGCGCGCATATGCCGAGGCCTCCGCGTGGCTGACGAAAACGGGCCACGCCGGCGGAAGCGGGATTTCATGGAATTGCGCGCGCCAGAACCAGCGGTCTCCATGCCAGGTCCAGAATGCCGGCCGCTCGACGCGCTCGCGCGTCACCCAGCGAAACCCGTCTTCGGTCCAGAGGTCGGCGTCCCGGTAGCCGCCAGCATCCACGAAGTCGAGCCAGCTCGCGTTCGTCACGGGATAAACGTCCATCTCGAACGTCGCGACGTCCATCGTCCGCTTGGGAAACTCGTTGTCCCAACCGAAAGCGACCTCGCCCGCGCCGGCGCCCAGCGTCGCACGCCCGGCCGGGATTCTCACGGCCGCGCGTGACGGCGGCCGGCCGCCTGCGTCCGGCGGTGGCACGCCGAGCGGCTCGCGCTTCAGCGCGTACGCGAGGCGGTGCAACATGTACAAGAGAGTTTCCTGATGCATCTCCTCGTGTTCGAGGATGACGAGGAGCGCCTTGACGGCCTTGGCGGGCATTCGAGACTCGAGGATGGCCGCGACCCCTTCATCCGCGGCACGGATGTAGGCCCCGATGCGGTCGCGTTCGGGCCAGGACGACGATCGAACGCCGGAAGCGTCGAGCGGATCGATCCCGCGCTCGAAGAGCGTCTCCATGCCAGGATCGATTCCAGGTTTTCCGAGAGCCCGCCGGAGAAATGTGTTGACCGCAAAGGCCGCGAGATGCCCTTCGTAGAACACGAACGGGTGACGAAGGTCGATGGGGCGCTCGAGCCACGCTTGGGGCGTCAGAATCTCGTGAAAGAAGCGGCGCGTCCATTCCCGGTTGCGTTTCCACCGCGCGGCGAGAGCCGCGCCCGGCCCCATAGCGCCCTCAGGCGGCCGGTGCGACGGGGGTCGCTGCGGCGGACCTCACCGTCCGGACCGTCCGGCTGAAGAGCGAGAGATTCCGGTCGAAGATGAATCGCAGAAGCAGCCGCGTCCACGAACGGTGCGACGCGAGAGCGCCGTAAACCTCGGGGACGGCCCTGCGCACGGCCGGAAGGCGGTTCCATGGCACGGACGGAAAATCGTGGTGCTCGTTGTGGAGGCCCACGTTCAGAGCGACGACATTCAGCGGCCCGTAATAGCTCGACGTCTCCTGGTCGCCAAAGACGAGAAAATGCTCCTGGATCCATCGCGCTCCGAGCGGGTGGAGCCCCACGGAGAAGAAGAACGAAACCGCGAGGTAGAGGAGCGCCTTCGGGCCGAGGAGAGCCCAAACGGCGGCGTCGTAGGCAAGCTGGACGCCGATGTTGAAGAAGACCCACGGGCTGAACAGGGCAATCTCCTTGAGCCGCGGAGGCCTCGTCACCTGAAAAAACGGGAAGAAGAGGAGCCAGAGCGCCTTTCCCGCCGCGGAATTCCCGACAAGGCGAGCCTCCCAGAGGCTCGGAAGGTCCGCGTCGAGCTCGTAGACGCCCTGAAAAGCATGATGTTTCAGGTGGTACGTCTGGAACGAGATCGCGCTCGGCAGGAGGTGCGGAAGGTTCGCGCCGATGGCGAGAAGCCGGTTCGAGGAAGCGCGCGCGAAAACGAGATTATGCGAGCACTCGTGAATGAGAACCCACAGAGCGTGGTCCAAGAAGGCGCCAGCCGCGAACGCGGCGACGAGGCCGGCCCAAAGCGGCGCCCCCGTGAGGAACCCCGCGATGGACGTCTGGAGAACCACGAGCACGATGACGAGAGGCGCGCTCCATGCGTTCCGGCCCGCCAAGGCACGGACCTCGGCGTGACCGCGGAGGATCTCCCGCGCGCGGAGAGCGTGCGGCTCGCGTGACGGTGAAAACACGAAGGCGCCGCCCCGCGACGTCTCGGGCACCGGGATTCCGGGTTCGACCGCATTTCTCACGAGATGAAGAGTGTATCCCCCGAAATGATGTCCCGAAACTAGATCCCGCTTCCCTTCAGAACGGTGACGACCGTCCGCAACAGGATGAAGACGTCGAGTAATGGCGTCCAGTGGAAAAGGTAGCCGAGGTCGTAGCGCAGCTTGACGTCCGGCTGCGTCGCGTACGCTCCCATCACCTGCGCGAGGCCCGTGAGGCCCGGTTTGAGCGCGTGGCGGAGGCGGTAGGCGGGAATCTCGTTTTCGTACGTTGCCACGAATTCCGGGCGTTCCGGTCGCGGTCCGATGAGGCTCATCGAGCCGCCCACCACATGCAGCAGCTGCGGCAGCTCGTCGAGCCGCGTCCGGCGGAGGAGAACGCCAGTCCGGGTCACGCGTTCGTCGTCCCGGCCCGAAAGCGTGGGGCCTGTCTGAGCCTCGGCGTCGGCCCGCATCGTGCGCACCTTCCACAGGAGAAACTCCCGCCCCCCCCTGCCGACGCGGCGCTGCCTTATCCACGGAGCGCCCTGGCTGCCGAGCGCAACGACAAGCGTCACCGCGAGGAGAACCGGGGCCGCCGCAAGGAGGAGAAGAGTCCCGAGGAGGATGTCGAGCGAGCGCCGCCACGCGAACGCAAAGAGACTCGCGCCGCGTGTCGCCACGGGCGTCAGCGGCAGGTCGGCAAGACTCTTCGTGACGGCGCGCGAGGACACGATGTCGGCGAGGCCTGGAAGGATCCACAAGTCGAAGTCGTTCTCGAGGCTCCGTTCGAGCAGCGCGACGAGTCTCGGCCGGTCCTCCGGCCGGTCGGACGCGAAGATCACGTCCTGCGCCGCCGTCACCTCCTCGAGCGACACGCCCTCGCTCCAGCCCGCGAGCGAGTGGCCGGTGATCTGGCCCGAGCGCAGGGCTTCGGCCGCGCGGCGCGCATCCTCTCCGGAACCGAGCACGAGGACCGCGCGCGTGCCGATGGGTGCGAGGACCTCCGCAAGGGACCTCCAGCCGCCGAGCGCGAACGACAGGAGCGGCACCCAGACGAGGAGGACCGTGCGCGGTACGGCCCGACCCGCGAAGAAGTACGCGGCCACGAGCAGGCCGCCCGCGACGAGCGCGGCCACGAGAAGGCCTCCCCGCTCTTTCACCGACGCCAAGGGCTCGTCATACGTCGCTGCGAGCCAGAGCGCCGCGACGGTCGCGAAGGCCACGAGGGCGAGCCACGGAGGCTCCAGCGGGAGATTCGAGGCCGGCAGCCTTCCGAGCGTGCCCGGCAGCGAGAGAAGGCGGCGCACCACGACGACCAGCGCGAAGAGGCCGGCGGCCACGCACGCGTCGCCGCCCGCGAGGAGCCAGCCGCGGCCCGGACGGCGCCCGCGCGGCTTCACGGCTTCTCCCTCGCGGCGCGGTACGCGGCCACGAGAGCGGCGACGGAGACCCGGCGGTCCGCATGCGCCTCGGCGAACGCGCGTCCGGCCGCGCCGTCGCGTGCTGCCCGCACCGAATCGGTGAGATAGCCCGCGATCTCGCGCGCGAACTCCTCGTCCATGACGGCGGAGCGCGCGGGAGGAGGCGCGCCGGACGACGCGGCGCGTGCGATGACGCCGGGCGAGGCGACGACCGCCGCCCCGGCTTCGAAGGCTTCGAAGAGCTTGTTCGGCGTGCCCGTTCCAAGATCCACGGGCGCCACCACGATACGGGCCCTTCGCAGGAAGGCCGCCATGTCCGGCACCGGGCTCACGACTTCGACGCCCTCGCGGCCATGAGACGCGCGGATCTCGTCGGGGGCGTCGGCCCCGCCCAGCAGCAGGCGCGCGTCCGGCACGGCGCGCCGCACGCGCGGCCAGATCTCGCGGAGCAGTCGTCGCGCGGCCAAGCGATTCGGACGGTACATGAGACGCCCGGTGAAGGCCACGGCGGGCGCGCGCTCCGCCGGGCCAGGCGGCAGCAGCATGACGCCGTTCGCGACCGCTCGCGTGCCCGCCGGAAGATGCGCGGCGTCGAACGGCGTCGTCGCCAGGAGGCCGGCCGCGCCCGCGGCGGCCCTCGCCTCCGCCCGTGCGAGGCGCGGCGCCTCGACGGCCCAATAGCCCCGCCGCCACGGCGCGGGATCGTGCCGAGCCGCCTGGCGCGCGGCCTCAGCGAGCGCATCCACGAAATCCACGACGAGCGGGGCTTCCCCCAGCGCGCCGACGACATGCGGAAGCAGGCGCGGAAGAAGGATGGCGACCACGAGGTCCATCCGGCCGGCCTGTTTCAGGGCGGTGCGGAAGGCGCCGGAAAAAAGCGCCGACTGGAGCGGATCGCCGGAGACGAGAGCCCGCGCAAGCGCGAAAGGCAGCCGGGATGGCGCGAGCGGAACCGCGCGGACACACGCCGCGAGAGGGACCCGCGGCTCCTCCCCAGGAGCGGTACCCCCGATGACAGTCGTCTCGAATCCCGCGTCGTTGAGCGCCAGGAGGTGGATCTCGGCCCTCAGGCGATCGCCTGTGAAGCCCGTCCCAGGGAGGCGCGGAACGAGGAGGACGGCTTTCACGCGGGAGGCCGTGCCCGATGCCAGCGCGACGGCACGACGAGCGCGCGTCCGGCCGCACGCGCCCACATCGCAAGCGAAGAAAAAAGATCAGAAAGGGTCACTGCGGGGGTTTCGGGTGGAGTGCCGATGTGCCGGCGAAGTGCTACGACGGACAGGCCCTCGAACACGAGAGCGAGTTTTGCTTCGAGGGAAAGGACAAGGAGGAAGAGCACCCTCCACGCGCCCTTTGAAGAAAAAAACAACAAAGCGATATCCGCGCCGATTGCCAGAAACGCGAGAGCGACGAGGACGAACAATCTCGGCCTCAACCAAAGGTCGCAGGCGAGCACGAACGCCCCCTTCGGGCTTTTCACCGCGATCTTGAGCAGATCGACGAACCCCGTGAAGAGGAGCTTGAGGTGTCCGCCGAGCCAGCGCGCGCGCGAGCCCGACATCGCCCGCGTGCTCGAAACCGGCTCGTCGAACGCGACGGGAGCCTCGAGCGCGCGCACGCGAATTCCTGAAGCGAAGAGCAGGAGCGTGGCCTCGGAATCCTCGGCCGTCGTACGCGTCGCGGCGGCCGGCCCAAAACGGAATGCACGCGGCGAGAAACCCATGGCCTTGCCCCTCAGGCGTACCGGAAGCCCTTCGGCGTCGCGCGCGAGGTCGTCCCGCGCGGCCTGGGCGAGCGAAAGCGCTTCGACACGGGGCGCGCCGGAACCGGGGACTCCCGCGGGCCGGACCGGGAGCTGGAAGACCTCGGTTCCGGGGGAAATGGCGAGATCGGCGAAGAAGCCGCGGGGAAGGCGCATGTCGGCGTCGAAGACGAGAACGAAGTCGAAGGCGTCGAGCTCGGAGCCCAGGCGCTGGGCGAGGAAAGCCAGAGCATGTCCTTTCGCAGGACCGGGGGGATTCTTCGAAAGGTAAAGGACCCCTTCGCTCTCCAAGCGCGCAGCGGCTTCTGGGTCGGGTCCGTCAAGGAGGACGCGCAGGTCCGCCGTCGTCGCGGCGCCCGCTGTTGTCGCTTCTCGCCGGACGTCCGCGGCCAGATCTGCAACGCGCGTGCCCTCCCCTCGTGACGGCACGAGAACGAGCAGGCGATTCGGCTTCTCTCCTCCGCGCGCGGGCGCCAGCGGCCGCCCGAGCCGGCGCAGTCTCAGATACGCGTCGAGCGCAGGTAAGGCAGCCACGGCAGCGAGCAGGCCGCAGAGGACCGTCGGAATGTCCACGCGGCCTGCATCGTAGCGGAGAAGGTCAGCGAGCCGTGCGCGACTGGGCGTCCACCACGCCGAAGGCGGCCATGTTCACGATGTCGGTCACCTCGACGCCGCGCTGGAGGACATGTACGGGCTTGCCCATCCCCATGAGGATCGGCCCGATGGCCTCCGCCTTCGCGAGGCGCCAGACGAGCTTGTAGGCGGCGTTCGCGCTCTGGAGCTCGGGAAAGACGAGGACGTTGGCCGGGCCGGTGAGCGCCGTCCACGGGTAGTTTTCCTGCAGGAACTCGGGCAGGACGGCGGTGTCGGCCTGCATCTCGCCGTCACACTCGAGGTCCGGCCGCCGCTCGTGCACGATCTTTACGGCCGCGCGCACCTTGTCGGTCTCCGGCGAGCGCGTGGAGCCGAAGTTGGAGAAGGCGATCATCGCGACGCGCGGCACGATGTTGAAAAGCTTCGCGGTGTCGGCCGACCGGATGGCGATCTCCGCGAGGTCTTCGGCCGACGGGTTGATGTTGACCGTCGTGTCGGCGAAGAAGAAGACCCGGTCCTGCAGGATGAGAATATAGAGTCCCGAGACCTTCTTCGCGTCCGGGGCGACGCCGATCGTCAGCAGCGCCGGCCTGATCGTCTCCGGGTAATAGGTCGTCAGGCCCGAGAGCGCCACGTCGGCGTCGCCCATCTCGACCATCATCCCGGCGAAAAAATTCCTCACGCGCAGCATGTGCTGCGCGTCCTCCTTCGTCACGCCCTGGCGCTTCCGTTTCTCCCAGAAGGCCTCGACATAAGCGTTGAAATTCGGGTGCTCCTCGGGGTCGATGACCGTGACGGGCGCCTTCACGTCGAGCGCTTTCAGCGCCGCCTCGGCCTTCTTCCCGCGCGAGAGGAGGATCGGCGAGGCGATTCCCTCCTCGGCGAGGATCTTGGCCGCGCGCTGGATTTTCGGGTGGTCGCCCTCGGCCAGAACGATCCGCTTCGGGTTCGACTTCGCCTTTTCGTGGATCACCTGCATGAACGACCGCGAGCGCGAGAGCATGCCTTCGAGCTTCCGGCGGTACGCGTCCATGTCCTCGATGGGCCGCTTGGCGACGCCCGTCGCCGCGGCCGCCTCGGCCACCGCCGGGGCGACACGCAGGAGCACGCGCCAATCGAACGGCTTCGGGATGAGGTACTCGCGCCCGAACCTGAAGCCCTCCACGCCGTACGCGCGGGCGACGGAGTCGGGCACGTCTTCCTTCGCGAGATCCGCGAGGGCCTTCGAGGCGGCGAGCTTCATGGCCTCGTTGATCTGCGTTGCGCGGCAGTCGAGCGCGCCTCGGAAGATGAACGGGAAGCCGAGGACGTTGTTGACCATGTTCGGATAGTCCGCGCGGCCCGTCGCCATGATGACGTCGGGACGCGCGGCCTTCGCCTCCTCCGGAAAAATCTCCGGCACAGGGTTCGCCAGGGCGAAGATGATCGGATCCTTCGCCATCTTCCTGATCATTTCCCCGTTGATGAGCTTCGCGGCGGACACGCCGATGAAGGCATCCGCGCCCTCGAGCGCCTCGGCGACCGTGCGCTTCTTCGTGTCGCGGGCGAAGCGCTCCTTGTACGGGTTCATGTTCTCCTTCCGGCCCTTCCAGATCACGCCGGTCCGGTCGACCATGAGGATGTTCTCGAGGCGGACGCCATACGTGATGTAGAGGTTCGCGCACGCGTTGGCGGCGGCGCCGGCGCCCGCGAAGACGACCTTCACGTCCTCGAGCTTCTTACCCGCGAGCTCGAGCGCGTTCAGGAACGCCGCGGCGGAGATGATCGCGCTTCCGTGCTGGTCGTCATGGAAAACGGGGATCTTCATCCGCGCCTTGAGCTTCTCCTCGATGTAGAAGCACTCGGGCGCCTTGATGTCCTCGAGGTTGATGCCGCCGAACGTGGGCTCGAGGCGGGCGACGCACTCGACGAACTTGTCGGGGTCCTTTTCGTCGACTTCGATGTCGAAAACGTCGATGTCGGCGAACCTCTTGAAGAGGACGGCCTTTCCTTCCATGACGGGCTTACTGGCGAGCGGGCCGATGTCGCCCAGCCCGAGCACGGCCGTGCCGTTCGAGATGACGGCGACGCGATTCCCCTTTCCCGTGTACTCGTAGACGAGCTCGGCGTCCCGCGCGATCTCGAGGCACGGCTCGGCAACGCCGGGCGAGTAGGCGAGAGAGAGGTCGCGGGCCGTCGCGCAGGGCTTGCAGGGGACGACCTCCAGCTTTCCCTTGCGACCAGTCGAGTGATAGTCGAGGGCGTCCTGTTTGGTAAAACTCACGCTGGGTGCTCCTTTCGTCGGTCCAGCGGCGATTCTAGAACTCCCCCCCCTGGCCCGTATGATGCGGACGCATTAAGGTCGCGCACGCGTCAAGTCGGCGGCACTCGTTTCAGGGTGCTCAGGCGCTTCACGGAGTCACGAACGACCAGGGCAAGGAGATGGTCCGGGAAGGCCCGCGTCAGAGCAGCACAGGCGTCCTCTTCCGTGCCGGTCCTGAGAGCCGAGCGCACGATCCGCTCCGCCTCGTCCAGATACAGGAGCTGGTCATCCACGCCCTCACGCCCACCCGCCCACCCGTGACCCGGCACGAGCATCCAGAACGGCAGGGACCGCAGGCGCTCGAGCGCGGCGCGCCATCCGGCGACGTCCGCGTCTTCGAGGTTCGGGTGATAGCCGATCGAGACGAGGTCTCCTGCCACGAGGACGCCGAGCGCCGGCGCGTAGACGCAGAGGTCCCCGGGCGTGTGCGCGTGTCCCGGATGGAAGACGTCGAGGCGCAGGCCGCCCCCATCGAGAAGGAGGCCGTCGGAGACGACGTGTGAGGGGACGTACGGCGCCGCCGATTCAAAGAGGTGCGCGACTTCCGGTATCCTCCGCCGCTCGGCGATGAGGTTCGGGTGTTCGGCCTCCATCCGTGCCGCGGCCTCCGCGTGCGCGATGACCTCGGCGCCGCGCTTGGCAAAGTAGCCGGCGCCGAGCGCATGGTCCGTGTGGTGATGCGTGAGGACGACGTGCGTCACGGGAACGGCCGTGCGCGTGCGGAGCTGCGCGTCGAGCTCGGCCGCCAGCACCGGAGACACGAAGGGGTCCACGAGAACGATCCCGCGATCGCCGAAGAACGCCACGGCGTTCGTGCCGTAGCTCGTCGCAAGGGTCTCACCGCCGTACGTGAAGACCGAGACGGTCTCGGAGAGGCGATTCTCGGCGAGCGAAGAGGCGATGACCGTCACGATTCCTTCAACAGGTGCAAATTCGAGACTGCCGCAATGCGATCGAAGTCCCGGTCGAGCGTGAAGAGGTGGGCGTCGGCGCGAATAACCTGAGCGGTAATGAGACAGTCGATCGCGGCAGCCGCAACGCCCCTCTGGCGGCAGTCGTCACGGATCGTCGCAGCCAGTCGATGGTCTTCGACGGACGCGGTCCGCACTTCAAAGCCTTCGAGGATCTCTTCCAGGCGGAGGCGCTGCGCAGCCGAGCGCGTACCCGACAGGAGCTCCTGCAGGACGATCCCCGGGACGAACATCGGCTCGTCCGACTCTACGAGGCGCCGAAAGAACGCGGCTTCTCTCGGCTCGGAGCCAGGCGATGATCTCCGCCGGCGGAACACCGCCGAAAGCAGCGAAGTGTCGAGAGCAATCACCGGCGCCGGCGATCCGCCTTGTAGTTCCAACGCGGAGCGAACTGGATCGTCCCGAGCTGCTTTAGAGCGCTCCGCCGCTTCCGGGAACGGATGAAATCTTCGAGAGCCTGATTGACCGTCTCTCTCTTCGTCTTGAGGCCGCCGAGCTTCAGCGCCTCAGCGAGGAGGTTGTCGTCGATCGCGAGGTTCGTAGGCACGTTCCACCTCCGTGCCTACACATCATCTCACACAACCGCCAGCTTCTTCGCCCCGCCCATCATGCGGACGTGCTAAGGCGTCATTGGCGCGGAAGCTTCTCCGGGCATGGAGGCCTGTGTCCCGGGCCGTCGCCGAGAGCACTCCAACCTTCGATGTCCCGGTCGAAAGATCTGTTCTTGACGAGGTTCTCCGAAGCGCTGGCTCGCAGGGAAAGCCCCACGAGCAGCGTGGCGAGCGCGCCAAAGACGCAACGCATCGTGCATCGAGCCTAGCACCCGTCTATCCGGGACGGACGGCGGGTCGCGACCGTTGGCGACTCCATCACGATCTGGGAGTTGCCCTCCGTGCCGGAGGGGCCATGAGTCCAATGGAGGTGCCGCGGCGCTGAGAAGTTCAGGCTCAGACCGCCAACGTCGTCGCCCCTGCCGCGAGCGTCCTCTTCACGACCTCGACGACGCGGTCCGGGGCGATCTCAGAGGCCTTCCTCTCACGGCGCGTGGACACCTCGACGACGCCGCGCGCGAGGCCCTTGCCGCCGACGACGACGCGCACCGGGAAGCCGACGAGGTCGATGTCCTTGAACTTCACGCCGGGGCGCTCGTCGCGGTCGTCGTAGAAGACCTCGACGCCCGCCGCCTTCAGCTCCTCGTAGAGCTTGTCCGCCGCCGCGAGGACCGCCGCGTCCCGCTGGAGCGACGCGACGACGCACGCATACGGCGCGAGCGGCACCGGCCAGACGATTCCGACGTCGTCGTGATGCTGCTCGATCGCCGCCGCGATCGTGCGGCCGAGGCCAAGCCCGTAACATCCCATCGCGAGAGGGACCATTTTCTGATTCTGGTCCGCGACTTCGCATTTCATCGACTCGGAATATTTCGTCCCGAGCTTGAAGATGTGCCCCACCTCGATGCCGCGTTTGATGTGAAGCGTGCCCGCGCCCATGGGCGAGGGGTCGCCCTCACGCGCGGTCGCGATCTCGACGACGCTGGCGAACGCGGGCTGCGACATCACGTCGCGGGCGATGCTCACGCCGGAGTGATGAAGCCCCTCACGATTGGCCCCGCACCAGAGGTTTGCGCCATGCTCGAGTGAGCGGTCGATGAAGAGGGAGATCGGATTTTCTTCGAATGGAAGAAGACCGAGGGGACCCACGAAACCGGGCCGCGTTCCCGTCACCTTTCGAAGAATCTCCTCCGAAGCCAGCCTCACATGGAGCGCGCCGATCGCCTTGGGGAGCTTGACCTCGTTGATGTCCAGATCGCCGCGGATCAGGACGGCGGCGAGGCGCGCCTTGCCGTCCGCTCCGACCGCTTCATAGATCATCGTGTTGACGATGCGCGCAGGAGTCGTCCTGAGATGCTTCGCCTGCCCCTCGGTCGTCGTAATTCCCGGCGTCGGAGCGTTCGCCTCGCCGAAGGGGCGCGCTTCCTCCCCCGCCCACGGCTCCGGCAGCTTTCCCGTCATGGCCTTCTCGATGTTCGCGCCGTAGTCGCCCGCATCGGAGAAAACGAGAGCGTCCTCGCCCGTGTCGGCGACGACCATGAACTCCTCGGAGGCCGAGCCGCCGATCGCGCCCGAGTCGGCCTGGACGACCGCGAACTCGAGGCCGCAGCGGTCGAAAATCCTCCGATACGCTCCGTCCATCTTCTTGTAGTGGGCGTCGAGCCCCTTCTGGTCGATGTCGAAGGAATAGGCGTCCTTCATCAGGAACTCGCGTCCGCGCAGGAGGCCGAAGCGCGGCCGGATCTCGTCCCGGAACTTCGTCCGGATCTGATAGAGGTTGAACGGGAGCTGGCGCCAGGACGTGACGGACCGGCGCACCATGTCCGTCACGGCTTCCTCGGCCGTCGGCGCGAGCGCGAACTCCGCGTCCTTGCGGTCCTTCAGGTGGAAGAGGATCCCCTCGTTCATGTACCGGTCCCAGCGCCCGGACTCCACCCAGAGCTCCTTGGGTTGCAGGATGGGCAGGTCCACCTCGAGCGCACCGGCGGCGTCCATTTCCTCACGGACGATCTCGGTCATCTTCCGGAGCGATCGAAAGCCGAACGGCGTGTAGGAGTAAATGCCTGCGGCGAGCTTGTGGACGAGCCCTGCGCGGTAGAGAAGCTGATGGGAGACGACTTCCGCGTCGCCGGGCACTTCCCGCAAAGTGACGAGGAAAGACTGGGACCAGCGCATAGGCGCGCGAGGATAACAGGCGATAGACTGAAGATCCGTGGACGTCGCTCCGTACCTCGACTCGCCCGAGAAGAGCGACGCCGGGCTCTCCGCGCTCGCGCGCGGCGTCGTCGGTTCGGAGATCCTGCGCATCGCGGGAGAGATCCGTGCCGTGCAGGCGACGGGTGTGCCGGTTTGCGACCTGACGATCGGCGACTTCGATCCGAAGTACTTCCCGATCCCGAAAGAACTGCTCGAAGCCACGCGCAAAGCGCTCGAGGCTGGCCAGACGAACTACCCGCCCGCCGAAGGCATCCTGCCGCTGCGCGAAGCGGTCTTGCGGCTCTACGAGAGGGACCTCGGCCTTACGTATCCCGTCGATTCCATCGTCATCGCGGCGGGAGCGCGCCCGCTCCTCTATGGCGCCTATCGCACGCTCGTCGATCCGGGCGACATCGCGATCTACCCCGTCCCAACCTGGAACAACAACCACTACGCCTACCTGTCGGGCGCACGCGGCGTCCCGGTGCCCGTCACGGCCGCGTCCAACTTCTTCCCGACGCCCGACCAGCTCCGCCCGCACCTCTCGTCTGCGCGGCTCCTCATCCTCAACTCGCCGCTCAATCCCACCGGCACCGTCATCTCGAAGCAAGCCCTGACGGCGATCACGGCGATGGTCTTGGAGGAGAACCGGCGGCGCGAGGCGTCGGGCAAAAGGCCGCTCTATTTCGTCTTCGACCAGGTCTACTGGACGCTCACGTTCGGTTCGGCCACTCACCACACTCCCGTCGAGGTCGTGCCCGAGAGCGCCCCGTACGTGATCTTCCTCGACGCGATCTCGAAGGCCTTTTGCGCGACCGGAATGCGCGTGGGCTGGGGCGTCATGCCGCCCGCGATGCGCAAGCGCGTGTCCGACATCCTCGGCCACGTGGGCGCGTGGGCGCCGAAAGCCGAGCAGGTCGGCGTCGCGGCACTTCTGAACAAGCCCGAGGCCGTTCAAGTCTTCCGCGACTCCGTGCGCCAGAAGCTTTCCCAGCGCCTCGAAGCCCTGTACGGCGGCATGATGGACATGAAAAAGGACGGATTTCCCGTGGACGCGATCGAGCCGCAGGGGGCCATTTACCTCTCGGCGCGTTTCGACCTCTGCGGCCGCAACGTGAACGGGACCGTCCTCAAGACGAACGACGACGTGCGGCGCCTCCTCCTCGGAGCTGGCCTCGGCGTCGTCCCGTTCCAGGCGTTCGGTCTCGCGGGCGAGTCGGGCTGGTTCCGGCTCTCGGTCGGCGCGGTTTCGATGGACGACATCGCCGCCGCGTTCCCGCGGCTACGCGCCCTCCTCGCCGCCGTGCCTGCGCCCGCCGTGCGCTGACCCCTCGGCGCTACACTCCAAGTGTGGAGCAGGACAAGAAGTCCGAGAGGAGCCAGGCGGCCATTCTCGATGCCGCGCTGGATCTGTTCTCGAGCCAGGGCTACCGGGGAACCAGCATCCGCGAGATCGCAGGGGCGGCCGGCCTTTCGACCGGAAATGTCTACCACCACTTCCCCGACAAGGAGACGATCTTCCAGACCGTCCTCGGCCAATACTGGAGGGCGATCGAGAGCCCGGACTTCCCGTTCAACAAGGCCCTCGCCTCGGGGGCGTTCCCGGACAACCTCGAGGAGCTCGCCGTCGCCGCGCGCGAGAGCGTCCGGCTCTGGCGGCGCCACGTCGCCCTCATCTACGTCGACGTCGTCGAGCTCTCCGGAAACCACATCCGGAAGTTCTATTCGGAGATGGCCACGCGCTTCGAGCGGTTCATCGTCGCGCACGGCGACTCCGTCTCGGGCGAGATCCGCCCCGGCGTTCCCGTCACGACCGCCGTCATACTCGCGAGCCGCGTCTTCCTCCAGTACTACGCGGTCGAGATCCTCTTCGGCGTCCCGGAGCAGTTCGGCAAGGACAGCGACCTCGTCATGGCCGAGATCGCCGAGATCCTGCGGCACGGGATGTTGCGCGAGTGCACCGCCCCGACCGGGACGCGCCAGGTGCTCGCGCGCGCCCGCCGCTGACGCGTCGGGACCGCCCGGCCTCGTCGAAGGAGCGCACGACGCGCGCCCACGCCGGAAATTAGGTCGACGGGCTACTTCGCGATCCCCCCGGGGTAGCACAGGCCGCCCGTGATTTCGATCGTGGTGGCGTTCAACGCCTCGTTCTCGACGCAGAAGCCAATCATGGAGGCGACCTCCTCGGGCGCGACGAGCCGGCCGAGATGCACGTCCTGGAGGATCGCCTTCAAGGCGTCCTGATTCATGCCGGTGAGCATGGGAGTCGCCGTGTAGCCGGGAGCGATCGCCACGCAGCGAACGTTCCGGATGCCCCGCATCAGAAATTCCCCGACGATGATCTTCGGCATCAGAGCGTCGGCGACCTTCGCGGACGAGTAGTTGATCTGGCCCACCTGGCCGACCTTGTTGACGGACGAGATCGGCACGAGAAGGCCCGGCCAGCCGCCGTTCACCATGGCCTCCGCCGCGTCCCGCATCGTGAGGAAGGTGCCGGTCAGGTTCGTGTCGATCACCGCCTGCCATTTGTCGAGGCCGAGCTTCCTGGACACCTGGCCCGTTTCCTTGTCGAGGTTCAGCATCATGCCGTCGCGGATGACGCCGGCCGACGACACGGCGATGTTCAGCTTGCCGAAGGCCTCGATCGTTCCCTTGATGAACCGGGCCGTATCGGCTTCGCTCGTGACGTTCGCCTGGATGCCGATCGCCTCGCCGCCCATCTTCTGGACGTCGGCGACGACGCGGTCGATGTTCTTTTGCACGAGGTCCACGACGGCGACCTTCGCGCCCCGCGCGACGAAGTGCTTCACGACCGCCTCGCCGATCCCGTTCCCTCCGCCCGTGACGAGCGCAACGCTGTTCTTCAGTTCCATGGCGCATCCTTCCGCATCGAACGTTCAGTCGAATGAAACCGGAGGAACCCGCCGGCGTCCGGTCAGGGTTCCTTCGGGCACGAAACGCTGTCCTTGTCCCAGTAGACGAAATTGGGGTGCGCGACGTCCGGCCCCACGATCTTCAGGTCGCCGATGGTGTTGGGATGGGCGACGTCCGGGCCGACGGACTTCACGCCAACCGGAAACAACGTCCGGATCAGCGCGAGCGCCCGCGCCCGCGCCTCGGCCTCCGGGAGTCCGGCGAAGAGACCGGTGCCCGCCGTCGCGCTGGAACCGTCCGCCAACGTGCAGCGGATGTTCCACCGGTCGCCGTCTTTCTCGACCGTGAAGTCCATGTCGTTGTAACGAATGGGTTGCATGAGCGTCCTCTCGCGCGTCAGAGCTTCTTCAGGACCGTGACGCAGTTCGTGACCGCCGAGCCGCCGACGTTGAACGACACGCCGACGTCGGCCTTCTTCGCTTTCACCCCGATCGGCTCGCCGATGAGCTGCTTGTAGATGAGGGCGTGCATCGAGACGCCCGTGGCGCCCACGGGGTGCCCCTTGGACTTCAGTCCGCCCGAGAGGTTGATCGCGACCTTGTCGTCGGGCGTGAAACGCCCGTCGAGGTAGTCGTAGCCGGCGCGGCCGTCCTTCGAGAAGCCGAGCGTCTCGGTCGACATGATCTGGTTGATCGTGAAGCAGTCGTGAACCTCGGCGAAGTCGACGTCGGCGGCCGTGATGCCGGCCTCCTTGTAGGCCTTGGCCGTCGCGTCCCTGCCGGCCATGAGGTCGTACATGTTCGGCCTCACGTTTTCGGGCAGGCGCTCGACGGAGTGGCCGATGCCGGCGATCACGGCGGCGCGCTTCTTGTTCGGGACGTCCGGAGTGCGGGTGATGACGACGGCCGCGGCCCCGTCCGTGACGAGCGAGCAGTCGTGCAGGCGGAGCGGGGGCGCGATCATCATGTTCTTGCACTTGCCCTTCGCGTCCGGCTCGTTGAGCTTCATGATCGCCTCGACGGTCGTCGGGCCGTTTCTCACGTGGGCGAGCGGGTTCTCGGCGCCGTTCTTGTAGCAGAGGGCGCCGGCGGTCCAGAGCATCTTCTCGAGGTTGGCGTCCTTGATCTTGTAGTGCGCCTGGTATCCCTTTGCGTATTCCGCGAAGAGCATCGGGAACGACATGCCGCGCGAGCCTTCGCTCGGCCAGTGAGACGAGCAGGCCAGCACGTGGGTCATCTGTGGAGTCGGGAGGAGGTTCATCTTCTCGACGCCGATTACGAGGACGCGCTTCGCGCGGCCGGCTTCGACGGCGTAGAGGGCGCTGTAGAGGGCGACCGAGCCGGACGCGCAGGCGCACTCGCAGCGCGTCATCGGTTTGAACCTCAGGTCCGGATGGATTTCGGCGGCGATCGGGGCGACGTGCTCCTGGTTGATGAAGGAGCCCGGCGAGCACGACCCGACGAAGACGGCGTCGATGTCCTTCGCCTCGAGGCCGGCGTCGGCGATCGCGCCGCGGCCCGCCTCGACGAGCAGGTCGTAGTACGTCTTCGTGTCGGTCATCAGGCCGCGCGCCTTGTCCTTCTTCACGAAGGCGCCGAACTGGGTGTTGTGGGCGCCAATGATGCTCACGTTGCTCATATCGGGTGTCCTTTCGGATGTGGACCGGTGGCGGGTGATTGCGGGAGCGCAGGCGCGTCGCCGAGCGCCTTCTCGAGGGCGGAGAGGAAACGCTCGGCGGCCTCCTGCTGGGGCACGTGCCCGCAGCGCTCGACGGGGATGAGCGCGACGTCGGGCAGGACGGCCGCCATGCGCCGGGCGTAGTCCAGGGGCATCAGTCCGTCGGAGACGCCCCAGACGAGGCGGACGGGGACCTCAAAGGCGCGCAGCTGGTCCTCGCCGAGGAGGAACGGCGCCATCCCCGCCGCCGCGGCCGCGAGGCGGGCGATGGGGCTGGTCGCGCTGCGCCGCACGACGTCGTCGAGGACCCGGTCGGGAATGGCCGGGCTGCCGGCGTCCCGCAGCCGCGCCATCGTCTCCCGCGCCTCCTCGCGCGTCTTCGGCAGGAGATTCGGGCCGCCGCCCGAGCCCACCAGGGGCCCGCCGTTCACGGCGACCACCCGTTCGACCCGCTCGGGATGCCGGGCCGCGAAGACCATGGCCATCCAGGCGCCGAGGGAGTTGCCCACGAGGGTCACCCGGCCGCCCGCCGCCTGGTCCGAGATCACCGCTTCGAGGCCGCCGAGAACGTCGGAAAACGGGATGGGGCCGACGGACGGCGCGCTGTCGCCGTGGCCGGCGAGGTCGGGAATCACGAGCGTGTAGCGCCGCGCCAGGGACGGAGCCACGTGGAACCACGTGCCCGCCTGGTCCCCGGCCCCGTGCAGGAGCACGAGCACCGGGCCCGATCCTCCGACGAAGGCCGTCTGGGAGCCGGCGGGCGCCCGGACGACGATCTTCTTCAATCCGGCTCGGCGCAGCGAGCGCCGTGCACCCCACGCAAATACTTCGAGAGGCCGTTTGACGAGCAGCCAGCCCGCGAAAAGACCACCGGCGACGAGCAGAGCGAGTAGCACGGTCGCCGCGATCTCCCACGTCGTCATGCGGCCTCCTTCCTCGAGGACGTTCCCACGGCCGTCTCACCCGGCACAGGGCCCCCACTGGATGACGGTGGCGGCCCAGACGAAGCCGAGGCCCGCGCCCACGAAGACGACGTGCGACCCGTCCCGGATCTTTCCGTCCCGGAGGCCGAGCTCGAGGGAGAGAACTTGGTCGTTCTGGCCGAGGTGGCCGTAGTCGTCGAGGTAGGTGCTCTGCTCCGGCTTCAGGCCCAGCTCCGCGAGCACGGCGTCGTGGGCGCTCTTCTTGAAGTGGAGGATGGCGAGGTAGTCGATGGCGTTCTCCGGCAGGCCCGAGAACTTCAGCGCCTCGCGGATCACGGCGTAGAAGTTGGGCATCGTGACCTCGTTCAACTTGTTCTTGAACGCCTCCTCGTCGGGCACGACGAAGTGGGCGCGTGCGACGTCTTCCGGCGCGGGCGGCCAGGCCGAGGCGCCGAGCGCGGGCACGATGCACATCTCGGACAGGGAGCCGTCTCCACGGAAGGCGGACGCGAGGACGGCATTTCGCCCCGCGTTCTTCTTCAGGACGACGGCCGAGCCGCCGGACCCGATGTCGAGCATGAAGCGCGTCGCGGGGACGGACAGGTCGATGAGATCGTTGTTCCGGTAGCCCGAGACGAGGAGGACGGTGTCGAGCCCGGGGTGCGTCAGCATCAGGGACTTGGCGACGTCGAGGGCGGCCATCATGGAGCCGCACATCGCTTCCATGTCGAAGCTCCACGCTTTCTTTGCTCCGATCTTGTCGGCCACGTAGAGGCCCGCGAGCCAGCAGGGATAGTCCTTGTGCTGGGCTCCGCACCAGATCACGAGGTCGACGGCGGCGCCCTCGATGCCCGCGGAGGCAAGGGCCTTCCGGGCGGCGGCCAGTCCCATGAAGGCGGTCGTTTCGCCGGGGCCCGCGACGGGTTTTTCCTTCACGCCGAATTTCAGGGCGATGACGTTTTCGGGGATCCCGGTCGCCGCGGCAAGGTCCGCCGCGGTCATCCTGCCCGGAGGGAGCCAGGTTCCGTGGCCGAGGATACCGACGTGCATTTGATTCCTCCATGAGAAGTGAATCAACTCTCAATATAGGCCGATTCGCCCGTCTCTCAAGGGAAAAGTGGAGCGAACTCCGGGTTCCCGGAAGCTGCCTGCAACGAGCCCGGGTCTCGCGTTTCTTCCTGCTTTTCGCTTGCCGATGGCGAAAACAGGGGCTACCTTGTATGTGACGACTGAATCACTTCTCACGCCAGGCATGGAGGTCGGATTGCCGCCCCGGGCGAAGCAGGCGAAGGCGTCGAACAAGGGCCGAGGCAATCCGGAGGCGGCGGAACGCCTCCTGACGGCCGCAGTCGAGCTCTTCTCGAAGAAGTGGTACGGCACCGTGTCCGTGGCCGAGATGTGCCGCGCGGCGGGCCTCTCGAACGGCGTCTTCTACCGCTACTACGACGACAAGGAAGCGCTCTTCAAGGTTATCCTCGGCCGGATCCTCGACCAGGTGCGGGAAGCGCTCGAGCGCGTCGACGGAGAAACGCCCCGCGAGCGCCTGCGCAGCTATGCCGAGGCGATCGTCCGCTTCTCCGAGGAGCACGCCGACCTCGTCTCCGTCTTCCGCGAGGGGCAGTATCGCTACTTCGAGTACGAGCGGCGCCTCGTCGCCATCTACATGCGGAGCCTCGGCGCCGCCCTCGGAAGGGAGATCGGCCTCGCCGAATACCTCTTCGCCCTCGGCGGCCTCCGATTCTGCGCGATCAACTGGGCCTTCAACGCCGCCCCCGTCCAGCTCGAAGCGGTGTGCGGCATCCTCACGGACGGCCTCTTCCGCGGCCTCGACTTCGACCCCGACAAGGTCTTCGGCGGGACCGCCACGCCCCTTCCCGTCGCCCTCGAGGAGGGGGCGCGCGAGCGCCTCCTCCGGTCCGGACGCAGGCTCTTCGGGGACAAGGGCTTCTTCGAGACGAACGTCCACGAGGTGACGGACGGCGCGCAGCTCTCGGTCGGCGCCTTCTACACCTACTTCGACTCCAAGGAAGCCTTCTACGGCGAGCTCATCGCGAAGGTCGGCCACGACGCGCGCGCCTTCATCGCGGGGAACCTGGCGGCTCCCGGGGCGGCGCCGCTCAACGCCCTCGAGTTCGAGCTGCGCGGGCTCTGGCTCTGGCTCATCTACCTCTCGATCGACAAGTATTGTTACAACATCGTGCGCGAGGCCGAGTTCGTCCTTCCCGCGGCCGTGCGCGACTACTACGCGGCCTTCGCGGCCGGCTACCGGAAGCGGCCGGCCCGACTCCGGGTCACGAGCGCCGCTCCCGGAGTGGACGAGGGGACCGCGATCGAATACCTCATGGGCCTCGCCCATTACTTCGGAATGGAGACCGCCTTCGACGGATCGCCCGTGGACGCGCGGGTCCTCGTCGAGACCATCGGACGCTATCTGGCCCGGGGTCTATCGGAGTTTCTGTCCCGAGAGGAGCTGACATGAACCCGCAGGACATCTACCGCAGCAAACTGGTCGCCGTGGACGACGCGGTCTCCCGCATCGCCAGCAACAACGACGTGATCGTCGCGATGTGCGCCTCCGAGCCCCAGGGCTGCATGTCCCGCTTCCACATCGTGGCCGACCGCGTGGAGAACGTCCGCGTCTTCTCCTGCCTCACGCTGAAGCCCTACGACTTCTACATGAAACGCGAGATGAAGGGGCACTTCGAGCTCGCGAGCTGGTTCCACGCGCCCGGGTCGCGCGAAGCCCTGAAGAACGGCGTCGGGACCGTGACGTACGTCCCCAACATGCTCCACCGCGCGGCCATGGACCGCATCCACGCCCGCCGGCCCGACATCTTCTTTGGCACCTGCACCCCGCCCGACAAGCACGGGTTCGTTTCCCTGTCCCTCGGCATCACCTACGAGCAGGACATCATCGAGGCCGCCCGCCTCGTCGTGCTCGAGGTCAACCCGCGCCTCCCGCGGACTCTGGGCGACACCCAGGTCCACGTCTCGAAGGTGGACTTTTTCGTCCTGAACGACCAGGAGGTCCCGACGCTCCCTTCGCCCGTGCCGTCCGCGACCGACCTCGCGATCGGCGCGTACATCGCGGACCTCGTCGAGGACGGGTCGACCATCCAGCTCGGCATCGGCGGCATCCCGAACGCGGCCGCCCTCGCCCTGAAGGACAAGAGGGACCTCGGCGTCCACACGGAGATGTTCGTCGACTCGATGATGGAGCTCTACGAGATGGGCGTCATCACGAACACGAGGAAGGCCCTCAAGCCGGGCAAGTTCGTCACGACGTTCGCGATGGGCTCGCGCAAGCTCTACGACTGGCTCGACGACAACGTCGCCGTGGAGTTCATCCGGGGGAACTGGGTGAACAACCCCGCCGTCGTCAGCCAGAACTCGAGGATGGTCTCCATCAACACCTGCATCTCGGTGGACTTCACCGGGCAGGTCGCGAGCGAGTCGATCGGCACGAGCCAGTACTCGGGGACGGGCGGCCAGTCCGACACGGCCCAGGGCGCCGTGGCCGGCTTCGACGGTCTCGGGAAGAGCATCATCGCCTGCGCGAGCACGGCCCGGGGCGGGAAGCTCTCCACGATCGTCCCGACCCTGCCGGAGGGCTCGGCCGTGACGCTGCACCGCTCCCACGTGGACCACGTCGTCACCGAGAACGGCGTCGCCCGTCTCCGGGGCAAGACGGTGCGCGAACGGACGCGGGAGCTCATCGCGATCGCCCACCCCGACTTCCGCGCCGACCTCACGGCGAAGGCGAAGGCCCTCGGGTACCTCTGACCGCGGAAGGCGCCTCCCCCGGCAGGGAGGCGCCCGTCCTCAGGCCGCGTGCTTCGCGAGGAACCCGAGGATGATCGTGTTGACCTCCGCCGCCTTCTCGAGCACGGCGACGTGCCCCGCGCCCGGGATCAGCAGGAACTCGGAGCCCGCGATCGCCGCGTGCATGATCTCGCCGTAGCGCGGCGGCTTGAGGACATCGAGCTCCGCGGAGGCGATGCAGGTCGGGACCTTGATCCGGCCAAGATCGGCCCGGACCTCGAAGCGTGCGAAGCTCTCAATGAGGCGGACGGCCGCCGGCAGGTCGAGCATCGCGTAGCGCTGCTCGGCCATCGGGATGAGGTCGGGCCGGCCGGCGAGAAAACTCTCCGAGTAGGTGTCGGCGCAGATCAGCCGGAAGAACAGGGGCCCGTCGCCGAGTCCGGCCGCCAGCCTCCAGCGCTCGATGATCGCCGCGAGCAGCGGCTCGCTGTGCGAGACGGAGGTGATGATCGTCAGCGTCCGGCAGCGCGCCGGGTGGTGGATGCCCATCACGAGGTTGAGCTCGCCGCCGTACGACGTCCCGACCATGTGCGCCGGGCCGAGGCGCAGGTGGTCCATGAGCGCGTCGAGGTCCTCGCCGTGCTGCTCGAGGGAGTACGGGCCCTCGGGGTGCTCGCTCTGCCCCTGCCCGCGCATGTCGTACGCGAGCACGCGGTAGCGCTTCGCGAGATCGGGCATCTGGAAGGCCCAGGACGTCGTGTTCATGAACACGCCATTGTTGAGGATCAGGAGCTCGCCGTCCTCGGGGCCGTGGAACTCGTAGAACAGCTGGACGCCGTTGACGCGCGCGAGAGTCATGTCGCCCTCCTCGCTTTCGCCCGGAGCTTGCCGACGATGCCGAACGGAAAGCGGTAGACGCTGAGGATGAAGAGCAGGCCCAGCCACAGGAGCCAGCGGTCGGGGTTCACGAGGTCCCTGAGGAGCGGCACCCCGGCGAAGCCGTGGCTCGCGAGCTTCATGACGTCCTGCAGGTAGTTCTCCGTCACGATGAAGAGCGTCGCCCCGAGCACGGCCCCGTAAAGGGTGCCCATCCCGCCGATCACGACCATGAGCAGGATGTTGATCATGATCTCGAAGGAGAGGGACGTGTCGGGGCCGTTGTACCGCAGCCACAACGCCAGCAGGGCGCCCGCGAGGGTCGCGAACGCCGCGGAGAGCACATTGGAGCAGGTGCGGTAAACAACGATTCGGTAGCCCAGCGCTTCGGCGCGGAACGCGTTTTCGCGTATCGCCTGCAGCACGCGGCCGAAGGGCGAGTTGACGATGCGCAGCATGACGAGAAACAGCGCCACGGTGGCGGCGGCCAGCAGGTAGTAGGAGATCAGTCTGCCGTTCAGGGAGACGCCCAGGAAAGGACGTTCGGAGAACGAGAACCCCGGGGACAGCAGCTCGGGGACCTTGAAGCTCAGCCCGTCCTCGCCGCCCGTGAAGTCCGACAGCTGCGACGCGAGCGTCTGGAACGCCGTCGCGACGGCGAGCGTGATCATCGCGTAGTACAACGCCTTCACGCGCAGGCTGAAGAGGCCGATCACGAGGGACAGCACGAGGGACACGGCGAGAGCGGCGCCCACGCCGGCCGCCACGGCGGGCCAGGTCGGCCCCATGCGCGTGATCGCGATCGCGACCCCGTAGGCGCCGATCCCGAAGAACATCGTGTGCGCGAACGAGATGATGCCCGTGTAGCCGAGCAGGAGGTCGAAGCTCGAGACGAGGACGACGAACGTGCAGATCTTCGCGGCCACGTTCAGCGCCCTGGCGCCGGGGAAGACGAACGGGGTGAAGAGGAGACCCAGGCAGATCACGGCGAGGACACACGCGAGCACGCGGCTGCGCGGAAGGTCGCCGGAGAGCAGGCGGCGGAACATCAGCGCTTGCCCACCGGATAGAGCCCCTCGGGCCGCCACAGGAGGACGATCACCATCAGCAGGATGTTCGAGAAGAGCGCCACCTTCGGCGCGAGGAAGCCGGCGTAGTTCGAGACGAGGCCCACGAGGAGCGCGCCGATGAAGCAGCCGCCGACCGAGCCCATCCCCCCGATGATGATCACGATGAAGAGCAGCACGATGACGAGCTCGCCCATCTGGGGGATCACGCTCTGCTGGTAGAGGCCCCAGAGGACGCCGCCGAGGCCCGCGAGGGCCGCGCCGGTCACGAAAACGCCGACGAACAGCCTCCGGATGCGGTAGCCGAGGCTCTCGACCATCTCCCCGTCCTGGACGCCCGCGCGGATCAGGAGACCGATCTTCGTCCGGACGAGCACCCAGAACATCGCCGCGAAGACGATCAGTCCGACGACGACCGCGATGAGCCGGTACCTCTCGACGGCGGCCTCTCCGAACAGGATGGAGCCCCGAAACGCCACCGGCAGCGGCAGCGGGATCGCCTGCGGGCCCCAGACGACCTTGATCAGCTCCTCGCCGACGATCGCCCCGCCCATCGTGATCATGATCTGCTTCAGCGGCTGGCCGTAGACCGGGCGGATGATCACGCGCTCGAACGCGAGGCCCACGACTCCCGTCACGGCCACTGCGACGAGTATCGCGGCCAGCACCGCGAGCAGGTTGAAGAGCAAGCTGTCGCGTCCGGTCCAGTTGGTCATGGTGCCGAGCACGGCGGTCGCGAGGAAGGCACCGAGCGTGATGAAGACGCCGTGGCCGAAGTTCAGGACGTCCATGAGGCCGAACACGAGTGTCAGGCCCGAGGCGATGATGAAGATGATCATCCCCATCGCGAGCCCGGCGAACGTGAGCGTGACCCACGTGGAGAAGGACTTCACGAGCGGCAGCGCGACGAGCGCGAGGACCGGGATCAGGAGCAGCGGCAGGCGGTCCGGCCGGATCGCGGGCAGGGCGTCGGAGGCCGGGGCCGTCGGGGAAGAAGCGCTCATCCGGCCTCCGTCGTCATTGGTGGGCCGCCAGCGACAGGCCCAGCAGGCGCTGCTGCAGGGCCTCGTCCGCGGCGAGAGCGGCCATCTCGCCCACGTGGACGATGCGGCCTCCGTCCATCACCGCGACGCGGTCGCCGACCTGGCGAGCAAAATTGAAATTCTGCTCCACGAGCAGGATGGTGGTGTCGGTTCGTTTAAGCTCCCGGACGGCTCCGACCATGTTCTGGATGATGGCCGGCGCAAGGCCCTTGCTCGGTTCGTCGACGAGCAGCAGTTTCCGGGGTTCGACGATGGCGCGGGCCACCGCGAGCATCTGTTTCTGCCCGCCCGACAGCAACCCTGCGGGGTGCTGCCAGAAGCGCTTCAGCGCCGGGAACTGTCCGAAGATCAACTCCAGACGCCCGGGGTCGATGTCTTCAGCTCGTCTGGCCCCCCGGGCCGCGAGGAGCAGGTTCTCGCACACGGTGAGGTCGGCGAAGATCCCCATGTTCTCGGGCACGTATGCGATCCCCCGCCGCGCGATCTCCGGCGTCTCGAGGGCGCTGATGTCCTCGTCCTCGAACCGGATCGCGCCCAACGAGACGTGCCACAGGCCCATGATGCTGCGCAGCGTCGTCGTCTTGCCCGCGCCGTTCCGGCCGAGGAGCACGGTGAGCTCGCCGCGGGAGACCTCGAGGTCGACGCCGTGCAGGATGTGGTAGGCGCCGATGTGGGTGTGGACGCCCGCGAGCTGCAGGAGAGGGCCGCTCACCGGGCGACCTCGACGCCCAGGTAGGCTTCCTGCACCACGGGAGAGGCGATCACGGCGGCCGGCTCGCCGTCGGCCACGAGGGCGCCGTTGTGCAGCACGACGATGCGATCCGACAGCTCCCGGACCACGTCCATCTTGTGCTCGACGAGCAGGATGGTCTTGTTGCGCCGGGCCTTGAGCGAGCGGATCAGGTCCAGGATCACCGGCACCTCGTCCACGCTCATGCCCGCAGTCGGCTCGTCGAACATGAAGATGTCCGGTTCCAGCGCCATCAGGATGCCGACCTCCAGCTTGCGCTGGTCGCCGTGGGGCAGCGCGTAGGCGGCGACGTCGCACTTGGCCGAAAGCGCGACCGTCTCGAGCACCTCCTCGGCACGGCCGATCAGCTCCTTGTGGCTGCTCCACACGCTCCACAGGTTGAACCCGAGGCCGGCGCGGGACTGCACGGCGAGGCGGACGTTTTCGAGCACGGTCAGGTTCGGAAAGAGGTTCGTCAGCTGGAAAGCGCGGCCGATGCCGAGGTGGCTGCGTTTGGGGGCTGAGAACGCGCTGATGTCCTCGCCGTGAAGAAACACGCGGCCGGAGGTGGCCCGGAGCTGGCCCGAGATCAGGTTGAAGTACGTGGTCTTGCCCGCGCCGTTGGGTCCGACGATCGCCGTCAGGGTCCCCGCTGCGAATCCGCACGACACGTTGTCGACAGCCACGTGGCCGCCGAACCGGATGGTCAGGGCGCGGGTTTCCAGGGAGAGGTTCATCGGCTCACGACGTCGGTTTCGGCGGTCCGGACGGGCGCCGGCCGCGCGATCGGGCGCGCGGCCGGCCCAGGGGATTTTCAGCGCTTGTTGCGAATCGGGATGTCCATCTCGTCGATCTTGATTTCGTGCACCAGCTCGGGGATCGCCCAGGCCACGTTCGGATCGACCTTGATCTTGAAGTGATACATGGACTGAAGGGCCTGGTGGTCTTCCTTGCGGAAGATCATCGTTCCCTTGGGTGTCTCGAAGGACATGCCTTCCATGGCGGCGATCAGCTTTTCCGTGTTGGTGTTGCCGCCCGTCTTCTTCAGCGCATCCACGATGGCGAGCCCGGCGGCCATGCCGCCCGCCGTGAAGAAGTCGGGGGGTGTCTTGAACCTCTTCTCGTGCTCCGCCACCAGCCACTTGTTGATTGGATTCTTGGGAATGTCGTAGTAGTAGTACGCCGCTCCTTCCATGCCCGGGAAAGGCTTGTAGGCGGCCAGGGCCGGCAGGATGTTGCCGCCGGTCGCGATCTCGATGCCGTAGCGCTTGGGGTCGAGGTCGGCGATCTTGAACGGGTTGCCCGCACCCGCCCAGTTGATGAAGATGATCTTGCGGCCCTTCTTGTCCTTGAGGGCGTCGAAGAGGCGCTGCGCACCGGCCGTGAAGTCGGTCGTGTTGGCCGGCAGGTATTCCTCGTGCACGAGCGTCGCATGCTTCAGGGCTCCCTTGAACGCCGTGACGAAGTCACGGCCAAAGGCATAGTCCTGCGCGAGGGTGGCGATGAACACGCCCGACTTGTCCAGGGCCACGGCGTTCGAAATCGCGTCCTGGGACGAATTGCGGCCGGTGCGGAAAATGTAACGGTTCCACTTGTCGCCGGTGATCGAATCCGCCACGGCCGGCTCGACGATCAGGATCTTCTTGTACTCCTCCGCCACCGGCAGCATCGCGAGCGCCACGCCCGAGCTCGTCGGCCCGACGGCGAGGTCCGCCTTGTCGTCGGCGAACGCGGCGGCAAGCTGGGACTTGCCCACATCGGGCTTGCCCTGATCGTCCTTCTCGATCACGACCAGCTTGTGGCCGTCGACCATCATCGTGCCGCCGGTCCCGTATTCCAGACCCATCATCAACCCGGTCTGGGTCTGCTTGGCATAGGCCTCGAGCGGCCCGGTCTTGTCGTAGACATGGGCGATCTTGATCTCCTGCCCGACGGCGACACCCGCGCAGAGAGCGAGCGCGGCGAAGCCGGCGCCCAGCGCCCGGCCGATCCTACGGTTGTTCTTCATGTCATCTCCTCGTCCGGGCGCACCCGCCGGCGCGACGTCCCGGCGGTCCGGCCGAAGCGCGCGTCGAGGGTCAGCCCGGGCTCGAAAAGGGGCGACGGCGAATCCGCGCCGCCGCCCCTGCCCTGGTTCCCCGGGGGTATTTCTAGAACCAGTAGTTGAGGTTGAGGCCGAGGTCCCACCAGTTCTCCCCGGCCACACTGTTGGTCGTGGGGCCCAAGGAGTAGCCGGAGAGGAACGGTGTGTAGTGCGCGTTCTTGTCGTTCTTGATCGAGGTGTAGAAGAGGCCGATGAAGGCCCGCTTCGTGAGAGCGTAGTCGTACCCGATGTTCAGCTGCGTGGCGCCCGTGTCCGCCGCCGAGCTCGTGTTGCCCGCGATGCCGTACGTCACGTAGACCGCGTGGGGCCCGAAGCCGTAGGAAACCGGGATCAGGAAAACGCCGCGCTTGGCCGCGTCGCTCGCAACGGCGCTCGTCGGAGTGGCGTAGACCGAGTTGTCGTACGAGGTGTGGTCGTAAACCACGCCGACCTTCAGGTTGATCGGAAGCGTGTACGAGGCGCCGGCGCGGTAGGCCAGAAGGTCCGGGGGGCCGGCCTGAACCGTCGGGCTGTACACGCCTCCCAGGATGGCCTGATCGACCACGCTGGCCTGGATCGACAACGGCCCTTTGTTGTAGCGAGCCGTGGCGTACCACCCGTCGCCGTTCGTGTAGCTCCTCGCGTAGCCGGCCGTCCCCGGGGCGGTGTAGTGCAACTCGTCGCCCGAGAAGTTCTTGCTCCAGGCCAGCGAGAAGTCGAAGCCGCTGTAGTTGACGGAGCTGTAACGCACCACGTTTCGGGACCGGGTATTGCCCAACGTGAAGACACTCGAGGCACCGACGCCCGTCTTGGTCAACCCAGTGACCTGGTCCAGCATGTTGAAGGTGCCGAGGCCGTTGGCATCCCAGATCCGGTAGCCCTCACCGGGTGAAGCCGGCAGGCCGAGATAGCCCACGTTGATCGTGTCGGTGTAGTAAACGGTCGACTTGCCGAACACGATCGATCCGTAGGGCGAGGAGATGCCGCCCCACGTGTCGCCGTCCGCCCAGCCGGTGATGTCGCCGCTGTGGATGCTCTGCGTGCCGACGAGGACGGCGCTGTTGACGGCGGGGTCGACGGGCCGGACGTCCGCCTGGAACCGGCTCTCCACGCGGAAGATGACGTTCCAGCCGTTCGCGATCTTCGAGGTGCTCGAAATGATGAGGCGCGACGTGTTGTCATCGAGACGCGTCTCGGTGTTCATTCCCGGGCGCGAGGTGTTCGTGACCTGGCTTTCCTTGAGCCCGACCGCGAGCAGGCCCGTGATCGAGACGTTGGTGAAGGACCCGACGTAGAAACCCAGCGAGGGCGCCGGCGCGAACGGCGCAGGCGTGGGCGCCGCGGGCGTCTGGGCCCAGGCGGGGAAGCTCGCCGCGAGGGCGAATGCGGCTAAGACGGCTAGAACTGCGAGGCGAAACTTCATGACCTCCTCCATGTTTACGAAAATTGAATGTGTTCCCTGATTCACGCAACCGGCATGACGGTTCTCGTCGATCGACACCTCCTTGACTCTCGGTGACATCGGGCCTCTGCTCGATCAGGAGGACTGCTCGGACTCTTCACGGCATGATGAACGCAGCGGCGGCCTGGTTGTATCCGACGCCCGAACCGACCATCACGAGCCGGTCGCCTGAACGGATTCTCTTCTTTGCGAGCGCGTCGTCGAGGGCCATCGGGATGCACGCGGACCCTGTGTAGCCCCACTCCTCCATGATGGTGTGCGTCCTCTCCATCGGCAGGCCGAGGTCGGCCATGACGAGGTCGATCGACGGCTTGCGGACCTGCGTGAAGATGATGAAGTCGATGTCGGAGACGGAAAACCCGGATCCCGCGGCGAGCTTGCGCACGAGCCTCGGCCAGCCCTCGTGGTTGATCTCCGGCGGGTAGCGCTCGAGCATCTTCACCGTCGTCCGGCCGGCCTTCACCGACTCCACGGTCGCGGGCTCGTAGGTGCCCCCCGAGTAGATTCCCCAGTACTTGTGGTACGCGCCGCCCGCCTGCGCGGCGGCGCCCGCGAAGCCGGGCCGGTCGGCGCCGACGAGCACGGCCGCGCCGGCTCCGTCCCCGTAGAAGAAGTTCAGCGGGTCGTCGGTCGCGGCCAGTTTGTGCATGAGGTAGACGCCGACCACGAGCACCGTGCGGATCGCCGGGTTGGTCGCGATCCAGCCGGCCGCGGAGGCCAGCGCGGTGGGAAACGACGCGCACGCGCACCCCACGTCGAAGGTGCCCGCGTTCACGGCACCCAGCTTGTACTGAAGGACGACCGAGGTCGCCGGTGTGATGTAGTCCGGCGAGTCGGTGCCGAGGATGATCAGGTCGACGTCCTCGGGCCGCACGCCGGCGCGCTCGAGCGCCTGCCGGGCGGCGGGCAGAGCCACGTCCGAAGTGGCCCAGTCCTCAGGAGCGTTCCACCGGCAGCGGATCCCGGAGGACGCCTCCATCTTGTCGACGAACTCGGGTAAATGCGCGAACCGCTTGCGCAGGTCGTCATTGTGCACGCGGATCTCGGGGAGGTAACACCCTGTCGAAACGATCGACGCGAATCGGTTCATGCCTGATCTCGTTCCGCTCGCCGCCCGGTCGGGCTAACGCGGCGGGAACCTTTCTCCCTACGCTCCAAAACCAAACACTCGGTATGTTTTCATTTTCGTGATGCTAGGCACAGGCCATACAGTGTGTCAAGCCGCCATTTGAACGGTTCGCTCCGTTCAGAGCCCCTTCAGGATTTCCTGCCTTTTCTTTTCATACTCGTCGGCGGTGATCAGGCCCTTGTCCCGGAGGTCCTTCAGCCGGCGGAGGCGTTCCGCCGGGTCCGCGGGCGCGGCGGCGGGGGCCGGAGGCGGTGCCATGACGGGAGGGACCGCGGGGGTCGCGGCGACCGGCTGAGGCTCGGGCGGCGTCGCGGCGGCCGGCGACAGGTCGAACACGAGCCAGTTCGTCCGCTCGCGTCCGAGCCACCGATCGCCGGGGACCAGGGCAGGCAGTCCGCCGCGCACCTCCGGCGCCTTCGCCGTCAGACGCACGTTCTCGGAGGTCTTCGCATCCCGCGGGTCCATCTTGGACGGCAGCGTGTCGACGTTCTCGACGTAGCCGATGTTGTCGAAGACGAGGTTGAGCTTCCCGTCCTTCACGAAGGCGATTCCGTCAGAGAACCGGACCGCCCCGAAGGTGAGGGCCTTCGGGACGTTGCGAACGGAGAAATAGACCCACTGGTCCGCGCCCGCCTTTCGCAGACCCTCCGTCAGCCTCGGCGCCAGCTGCGGGACGTCCTCGGCGGCGAGAAGTACGCTCTCGTCCCGCCACTTGAAGAACGAGAATTCCTCGATCCCGACGGCCGCGAGGATCTTCCCGACCTGCTCGCTCGAGAGCGTCGCCGGGTGCTCATACCGCGGCGCCGGGCCCGTTCCCGTTTTGGCGGACGATCGCAGGGAAACGACCACCTGGCCTTGCTTGTAGAGGGAAATCTCGCGCGTGGTCGAGCTGCAGCCGGCGGCGGAGAGGAGCGCGCCCGAGAGAAATCCGGACACGGCGAACCGGCGGAATCGCCAGCGAGCGTGTGACCCCAAGGGCATCCTCCCTTTCCGGCCCGTCGAGACCGGACAGTTGGTTTATTTTAAGGTAGCGCCGGCGCTAACGCGGTGTCAAGCATGAGCCTGCATCGCCTGCGTTTACGCGTCTGAGACTCAGATCAGACGGGTCTTCTTGCGGTTCGCGAGCTTCTCGGTGAGCTGGAGGTTCCTCCGGATCTGCTCGAGCATCTTGGCCTCGAGGCCGCGCCCCACGGACACGCGCGTGTCCCGCCTCTTGGCGCGCCCGAATGCCTGGCGTGCGGCGCGCGCGTCGCCCAACGCGAGATACGCGAGGCCGAGATGCGTGAGACCCGTGGGCGTCTCGCCCAGGTCCGTGGCGCGGCGCAGACATTCGACCGCGCGATCGTATTCGCGGCGCTTGTAGTGAACCCACCCCTTGGCGGCGAGGGGGAACTGGCGCATCTCCTTCGGCGAGAGCTTGAGCGAGAGGTCGGCGAGCTCCAGGGCCGCGTCGAGGTCCTCCCCCATCTCCGCCAGGGTCGACGCTCGCTGAAAATACGCGATCGAACGCGCGTAATTGGACTTCACGGCCCCGAGCATCTCTTCGGCGACGCGGCTGCCTTCACGAAACTTCCCCTCGGCCTTGAGAGCCTCGAGAAGCGTCGTGTACGCCGCCGCCGCGACCATCTCGCCCGGCGCACGCGAGAGGACGCGGCGCGTCGTGGCGACCGCTTCCGACGTCCGGCCCACGGCCGAGCACAGGAGCGCGTACGCGATGAGAAGCGTGGGGTTCTCCGGGTCGAGCTTCAGCGCGCGGCGATAGAGCGCCATGGCCTTCTGCGGGTCGCGTACCGCAGCTGCCTCGGCCTTGCGGGCGAGCTGAGCCGCCTCTCCCGTCACCTTCGGCAGCGCCCGCGCTCCTGACGGCGCGAGGAGCTTCGAAGCTTCCTGGTACTCGATGCGGTTCGGGTTCAGCTCGAGCGCCGACTGGAACCGCTCCGCCGCCTTCTGCGTCCATCCGCGGTCGAGGTAGCAGAGTCCGAGCTGGTAGAGCGCGTCCTCGTCGTCGGGATCGAGGCGCACGGCCTTCTGGAACGCTTCGGTCGCCTCGGCGAGCCGCCCGCGCTCGTAGGCGATCGTGCCGAGGAGCGAATAGGCCTGCGCGTTCTCGTCGAGCGTGACGGCCTTCTTCAGAAAAGTCTCCGCGCGCGCGAGCTGGCCCTTGAGCGCGAACAGAGCACCGAGCGTGAAATGCGGCAGGAAAGCGTCGGGCTTGACCGCGACCGCCTCCTTGAGGACCTCGAGCGCGTGGTCCGACCGACCGGCCTCGTTCTCGAGGACGCCCACGTACACGAGCGCGTCGAAGTGCTTCGGCTCCTTCGCAAGGACGGCGCGCAGCATCGCGGCCGCCCGATCCGTCTCGCCCTCGTTGAAGTACGTCTCGCCGAGAAAAAAGGCGAGGTCGGCGTTGCCCCTGTCCAGCCGATACGCGTCCTCGAGGACCTTTACCGCCTTGTCCGGGTCGAGCGCGTAGAACGCGAACTCGGCGTCGGAGAGCAGCCCTTTGAAGCGCTCGCGCCGGTCCCCGGAAAAACCGCCGAGCATTCGCTCCTTGCGCTCGAGGAAGCGCTCGCGTTTCTCCATCGCGGTCATGTGGTGGTCGACGCGCGTCTCCCAGAGGTCGAGCAGCTCTTCCTCGACGAGGAGGCCCTTGCGCTCGAGCAGGTCCTTGAGTGCGAGGAGACCGGTCTGGGCGACGAAGCCGTTCTTCTCCTGGCGGTTGAGCGCATCGAGCAGCATCTTGAGCGTCTCGGCGCTGCGCTTGACGATCTCCTCGAGCACGCTGACGCGCTCGAGAAGGTGCTCGTCCATCGAGACGCCCTCTTCCTGCTGCGTCCCCTCCTCGTATGCCTCGGCGGCTCCGGAGACGACGAGGAGCTTGCTCTGGCACTTGATGCAGTACTCGCGATCGAGCTCGTTCACCGCCCCGCAGACCTGGCAGATCACGGGAGCCTCTCGCCTCCCGGCCCGTCGTAGCGGTAAAAGCCGCGTCCCGTCTTCCGTCCATGCCAGCCCGCGTCGACCATCTGCACGAGGAGCGGGCACGGGCGGTACTTGTCGTCGCCGAGCCCCTGATGCAGGACGCGCAGGATCGCGAGGCACGTGTCGAGACCGATGAAGTCGGCGAGCGCCAACGGGCCCATCGGGTGGTTCATGCCGAGCTTCATGATGCCGTCCACCGCTTCGGGCGTTGCGACCCCCTCGTGCACCGCGAAAAACGCCTCGTTCAGCATCGGCAGGAGGATGCGGTTCGCGACGAAGCCGGGAAAGTCGCGGCACAAAAGCGCNNATCACCTCGACGAGCGCCATGACGGGCACGGGATTCATGAAGTGCATGCCGATGAAGCGGTCCGGTCTCTTCGTGCCCGCCGCGAGACGTGTGATCGAGATGGACGACGTGTTCGTCGCGAGGATCGTGGCGGGCGGGACGAGCGCGTCGAGTCGCGCGAACAGGTCCTTTTTGACCACCTTGTCCTCGACGATTGCCTCGACGACGAGGCCGGCCTCGGCGAGCCGCGAGAGATCGGCCGTCGCGACGATGCGCGCGAGCGCCGCATCGCGGTCGCCGGGCGCGACCTTACCCTTGTCGACCTGGCGCGCGAGGTTCTTCTCGATCGCCTTCAGCCCTTTTCCGGCGAGGTCGGGCGTCACGTCGACGAGCACCACCTTTTTCCCGGCGAGGGCGGCCACATGCGCAATGCCCGCTCCCATCTGTCCGGCGCCCACGACGCCGATGGTCCCAAGTGTCATTGGATCTCGTTCTCCTTCGCGGCCCCGTCACGAGGGCCCGCACGAGCCTATCAGGAGGCGGCGAGCACGAGGCGCGGCTCGCGCGAGGCCGCGATCGCGAGCGAGATGCCGATCCCCGCAAGGGACGCGAGGCCCCAGAGGAGCGGACCCGCGACGGGAACGAGCGACAGGAATCCGAGGATCATGAGGCCGATCGTGAGCGCCGAAGGATCGCCAAAGAGAAGATCGCCGCGCGCGGCGCCGCGCGTCGCCCGGCGCCCGAGCACGACGAAGAATGCCGCAAGGCCGAAGATTTTCGCGGCGGCGAGCGCGGCGAGGAGCGCGACGCCGAGAATGAGGGCGAGCCGGGCCGGCAGAATGGAGAGCGCGAACGCCGCAAGGAAAACCGCGGTCAGGACCCCGGTCGCTCCGAGCGCGGCGAGAAATGCGATCCGTCCGGGGGCCTCGTCCGCCGCCCGGAGGANNGGCGACGTCTTCAGCTCCGAGAGCACGGCCGCTTCCAGCGCGGTGATCGTCCGGATGCGGCCACGTACAGACAAGGCAGCAGAAGAATTTTCTTCGAAGGTGAGTGAGCCGCCGACGCAGAGCACGTCGCCGTCGATGCGGGCGCCGCGGCGGATGGTCGCGTCCGCGCCGAGGAGGATGAGATCGCGACGAATGCGGCCCGACACGTGGGCGGTGCCTCCGCCAATCAGCACCACGCTGCCCTGCAATTCACCTTCTAAGAGAATCGACTTCCCCAGCGCCACGAGATCGCCGGACCGGGTCGTGCCTTTCGGAACGGAAAGGGAGCCATCTTCCGCAGAGCCGCGCGGTGCGAATCCCAAGAACAGAATCGGGATGAGAACCCTGATCGCCTGGCGAAGGCTCACGCGGGCCCCTTGTCAGACGCGATGCTCACCGACGAGCACGCGCGTCGGACGCCGGGACAGCCGTCGCGCGAGGAAGGCGAACGTGCCGCCCGAAGCGAGCAGGGCCCCGGCAAGCGCCGGACGGATGCCCGGGGTACCGGCGAGTGCCCCCGCGAGGGCGTCGGCGAAGGTGGGTACGGCTGCGAACAGCGCTGGAAGGCCTCCTGCGGTCCCGGCCGCCATCACGCGGACCCACATCTCGAGCGCCGTCTGAGGCCCAAGCGACCAAAGCGGCGTGAGAAAAACGGCCAAACTGGCCGCGAGGAACCCTACAGCGGCCAGGGCCGGAGCCCGCCACGCTCTGGCCCGCCTGATCTCCCAGGGGGCAAATGGACGTGTGGCCATCACCCGAGCGGTCAGCTCCCCCTCCCACACAGGAGGTTCGAATGCCGTAACATATCTATCCAGAACGAGTTCCATACGGCGATCCAGCTCCAGTTCCTCCGTCGAGGGCTGCAGGTCGTCCTGGTTCGTGGCCGTTCTCTCGTTCATCCCGACTCCTCTATACGATGTCTTTCGGCAAAAGATCTCGGAGGGCCCGCCGCGCACGGAAGAGCTTGTTCTTGACCGTGCCGAGGGGCATCCCCTTGAGCTCGGCGATCTCTTCGTACGGCATCTCGCCGTAGTGACGGAGGCTGATGAGTTCGCGATAGTCGTCTGGTAAGCGGTCGATGGCCACGGCGAGGGCGGCACGAAGCCGCTGCCGGGAAAGCTCTTCGTGGGGATTCGGCCGTGTTTCGGCCGGGTCCACCTCCCGGACCTCGCCATCTTGGCCGGGCGGGCGCTCGAGCGGCAGCGTGCGAACGCGCCGCCGCCTCAGGTGGTCGATCGCGGCGTTCCCGGCAATCCGGAAGAGCCAGGTAGAAAACTTGAAACGAGGGTCGAATGAGTCGAGGGCGCCATACACTTTAATGAAGACGTCCTGGGTCACGTCACGGGCATCCTCGACGTCATACGTAAAGCGCTCCACGTACCGCGAAAGACGGGTGCGATAGCGGTCCACGAGGACGGCGTAGAGCTCCGTGTCGCCCGCGAGGACGAGCTTGACGAGTTCTGCGTCCTCGCGCGTATCGGGGGCCGACATGACGAGATGGTGTCATACCGTCCCGCCTTGGGCAGTTAGAATACGCAACCGGCCAGTGGCCTTCCAAGGAGGTTCCGTGTCTTTCAACCCCGAATCCACGTCGGGCGTCCTGCATCGTCCCGCCCACGGCGCCGCGCACGACATCAACCCGTTCGAGGAGATGGCATCCCGATTTGACCAGGCAGCCCGTCTCCTGAAGCTCGACCCCGGACTCTGCAAGGTGCTCCGCGAGCCCATCAAGGAAGTGAAGGTGGCGATTCCCGTGATCATGGACGACGGCAGGATCGAGCTCTTCATCGGGTACCGGGTGCACCACAACATCGCGCGCGGGCCCGCCAAGGGCGGCATCCGGTTCGACCCGCACGTGTCTCTCGACGAGGTGCGCGCGCTCGCTTCGTGGATGACCTGGAAATGCGCCGTCATGAACATCCCGTTCGGCGGCGGAAAGGGCGGAGTCATCTGTGACCCGCTGAAGCTCTCGCGCGGCGAGCTCGAGCGCATCACGCGCCGCTACACCGCCGAGCTCATGGATGTCTTCGGGCCCGAAAAAGACGTCCCGGCTCCCGATGTCGGCACGGACTCCCAGACGATGGCGTGGATCATGGACACGTACTCCATGCACATGCGCCACACGGTCACGAGCGTCGTCACGGGAAAGCCGATCACGATCGGCGGGTCGCGCGGCCGCGTCGAGGCCACGGGCCGTGGCGTCATGATCGCCGGCCGCGAGGCCGGCAAGGCGCACGGCGTGCCGCTGAAGGGTGCGCGCATCGCCATCCAGGGCTTCGGCAATGTCGGGTCGATCTCTGCGAAAATGTTCTTCCTCGAGGGCGCGAAGGTCGTCGCCGTCTCCGACGTGAACGGGGCCATCCAGAATAAGGCGGGCCTCGACGTACCGGCCCTCCTCGAGTACATGGCGAAGAAGAAGACCGTCGTCGGCTTCCCGGCGAGCACGCCTCTCGACGCGAGCGACCTCCTCACGATCGATTGCGACATCCTCGTCCCGGCCGCCCTCGAGAACCAGATCACGGCCGAGAACGCCAAGGACATCCGCGCGAAGATCATCGTCGAGGGCGCGAACGGGCCCACGACGTACGACGCCGACGAGGTCCTCCAGAAGAAGGGCGTCGTCGTCATCCCGGACATCCTCGCGAACGGCGGGGGCGTCACGGTGTCCTACTTCGAGTGGGTCCAGGATCGGATGGGCTTCTTCTGGCGCGAGCAGGAAGTCAACGAGCGCCTCGAGGAGATGATGGTTCAATCCTTCGGGGACGTCCGCGACATGGCCGCCGCTCACAAGGTTTCGTACCGCATCGCCGCCTACATGGTCGCGATCCAGCGGGTCGCCTTCGACATGCAAATGCGGGGTCTCTACGCCTGAGGAGACGCTGGCCCCGTCGATCCGGTTCGATGGGGCCACGAAGCGTTACGGGGAAAAGACGGCGCTCGCGGGCCTGACGCTCGACGTGCCGAAGGGCGCCGTCTTCGCCCTCGTGGGGCCAAATGGAGCCGGCAAGACGACGGCCATCGGGCTCCTCACGGGACTCCTGGCGCCAACCGCAGGCCGCGCATTCGTTTGCGGAATCGACGTGGCGCGCGATCCCGTCCGGGCGAAGGCGAAGCTGGGGTTCGTGCCCGATCGCCCGTACCTTTGGCCGAGGTGGACGCCGCGCGAGACCCTGCGCTTCGTGGGCGCGGTATTCGGGCGCCGTGGGGCCGAGCTCGAGGAGCGAATCGACATGGAGCTCGCCGCGTTCGACCTGACGGAATTCTCCGGCCAGCGCAACGAAACCCTCTCCCACGGCACGCGCCAGCGCGTGGCTCTCGCGCAGGCATTTCTCCACGATCCGGAGGTCCTCGTCCTCGACGAGCCCATGGTCGGCCTCGACCCGCTCGCCCAGCGCGGGCTCTCGGAGCGCCTGCGTGCGCACGCGGCAGCAGGCGCGGCCGCCCTTCTCACCACCCATCAGCTCGCGCTCGCCGAGGAGATCGCCACTGAGGCAGGCCTTCTCATCGAGGGCCGGCTCGTCGCACGCGGGGCGCCGCGAAATCTCGAGACGGACTCCGGCCGCACGGGTACGCTGTCCGACGTCTTCTTCGACCTCGCGGGTGGGCCGCCGAAACCGTGAACGCGGCGTTTTGTGCAAACACGGTTCGGGCTGCTTTTCGAACGCTTCTCGCAGGTGACGCCCGCGGGCGCCTGGCCACGATGGTGGGGCTCCTCGGCCTTCTTGCGTTCACCGGCCTCGAGATGGCCGGCCTTGAAGCGGCCCTTCGGGCCTCGCGCGCCGCCCTCACCGAGCTGCCGGAAATCCGCCCCGCGTTCCTCCTCGAACGCCTTCTCGCGGGCGCGTTCGCGGCCACACTCATCCTCGGATTCCTCGGGTCGCTCACGACGGCGATCTCCACGCTCTTCCTCTCGGAGGAGCTCGTCGCGCTTTCCGTCCTTCCGTTTCCACATCGCCGCCTCGTGCTCCGCCAAGCGTTCCTCACGCTCGCCCTCGCTTCCGCGCCGGCGCTTCTTCTCGCGATGCCCGCCCTTCTCGTCGCGGCCGGCGCAAGCCGCCGACCGCTTCTGGCGTTCGCCGCGGGCGTGGCACCGCTTGCGGGCGTGATCCTCCTCGCGGGCGCGGGAGGCGTCGCCGCGGCGCTTCTCCTCGTCAGGCTCGTGCCCCCAAGGCGCGCACGCCTTCTCGCGGCATTCCTGTCGGCGACCGGCCTCGCGGTTGCGCTCCTCGGCTTTCGCGCCGCCCGGCCGGAGCGCCTCTTCGATCCCGTTGAAGCTCTCTCTGTCGTGACGCGGCTCGGCGTCGCGCGACCCTCTGCGCCTGGCCTCGACCCGGCGGCGTGGGCCGCGCGCGCGGCGACCCGCGGTCTCCTCGGTGACGCCGGCGGCCTCATGCCCGGCGCCGTGCTCCTCCTCGCGGGTCTTGCGGCCTTCTTTCTCGTTCCGGCGGCGCTATGGCGCCTGCATCTTCACGTGTTTCGCGAGGCACCTCCGGCCTCCACGACGCATGCGAGCCGCGCGCGCCACGGCCCCGAGGCCCGCTCGCTCGACGGGGTGCTTCTGCGCTCCGAGTTGACGAGCTTGCTCCGCGATGCCTCCACTCCCGCGCAGCTCGGCTCGCTGGCCGCCGTTTTCCTCCTCGACCTGATGAACGTCCGGTTCCTGCCGGGCACGGACGCCTCCGCGCGCGACCTGGTTGCGGGGCTGCAGACCGGCCTCTCGTTGTTCCTCGTCTCGGCGCTGTCCCTACGCTTCGCGTACCCGTCGGTCTCCTCCGATGGTCGCGCCGCGCTCGTCCTCCGGACGCTGCCCCTCCGCCCACGCCGCCAGCTCCTCGCCCGGTGGGCGGTTCGCGCTCTTCCGGCCGCGGGCGTCGCTCTCGCTCTGACCGGAGCGAGCCTGCTCGTCCTCCGGCCCGCGAAGGAGACGGCCGCGGTCGCGCTCATCGCCGCGCTCGCCGGGGGCCTCGCGCTCCCGGCGCTCCACATCGGCCTCGGCGCTCTCTTTCCGCGCTACGACGCGCCGAACGCCGTGACCGTGGCGCTCTCCGCGGGGGGACTCTTCGCGCTCGTCTTCTCGACGGGCCTTTCGCTCTTTTCGACGCTTGTCGTCTCGGAGGAGCTCCGGACGCTCGCCGGCAGTTTTCTCGGCCGGCCGCTCAGGCTGGAGTTCACACTGGCTCCTTTCCTCGCTCTCGCGGCCGTCGCGGCATTCGTTCCGCTCGCGCTCGCGGCCCGCGCGTTGGAGCGGAACGACCTCTCGGCCGGCTGAGCGGAACCCCGGCCGTCACGCCACTTGGTGCAATGGCGGCTCGCCGCGCGCGAAGCGCGCGATCTCCTCACACGCGAGCCGGGCCATCGCGAGGCGCGTCTCGAACGTGGCGGAGCCGAGATGCGGGAGGAGAACGACGTTCGGCAGGAAGACCAGCCCAGGATGGATCTGCGGTTCCCGTTGGTAGACGTCCAGACCCGCGCCCAGTAGGCGCTTCGAAGAGAGGGCCGCGACCAGTGCGGTCTCGTCCACGATCGGGCCGCGTGCCGTATTCACGAGGATCGCAGCCTCTTTCATTCGACGGAACTCTCTCTCTCCGAATCGCCCGCGTGTCGCGTCAGTGAGTGGAACGTGAATCGACAAAACATCCACTTTCGAAAGAAATTCTCCGAAGTCTTCTTCGCTCTGACCCCTATCGAAGGCCACGACTCTCATCCCGAACGCCTCGCCGCGGCGCGCGACGGCGCGGCCGATGCGGCCCATGCCGTAGATTCCGAGCGTTTTCCCCTGAAGCGACACACCGAGGAGCTCCCGCGGCTTCCACCCGTCCCACGACCCCGAGCGGACGAGCGCCTCGCCTTCGCGGATCCGCCGCGCCACCGCGAGGATGAGCGCCCACGCGAGATCCGCGGTCGCCTCGGTGAGGACGTCGGGCGTGTTCGTGACGCGGATGCCTCGGCGGCGGCACGCCTCGAGATCGACGTGATCCACGCCAACCGAGTGGCTCGCGACGAGCCCGAGGTGCGGCGCGGCCGCAAGAATGGCCTCTGTGACGCGTTCCCTGGGTGTCGGGAGAAGAACGTCGACAGCCGCGAGAAGCGGCCACTCGGACGCCGGCAATCCTCCGGCACCGAAGACGACATCGTGCCCCGCGAGAATCTCCGCCGTGGAGGGCTCGACGAGGGGCCTCCCGACAAAGACCTTCACGGCGCCCTGAACGGCCGCACGAGCAGCCAGCCCGCGAGGAAGACGCCGCCTCCCGCGAAGAACATCCGCTCCTCGTACCGGAGGTCGTTCCGGGAGAGTCCCACGGCGAGGCCCAGGCCCACCAGCATGAGTCCGACGAGCTGCAGGCCCCGCCCGAACGCGAACCTCACGGCGTTGCCCCCGGCGGCCGATCCGGGCGCGGGCGGGAGGTCACCCGCACGGAGACGAGCCGGTCGTCCTGCTCGGCGCGGTCGAGGACGTCGAGTCCTTCGAGGACGCGCCCGAACACCGTGTATCCGCCGTCGAGGTGGAGCTGCGGGGAGAGGGCGACGAACCACTGCGACCCGCCCGTGTCCGGACCCGAGAGCGCCATCCCCACGGCCCCGCGCGCGTAGCGGATTGGGTTGATCTCGTCGCGGATCGCGTACCCGGGTCCCCCGCTCCCGTCCCCGCGCGGGTCGCCGGTCTGCACCACGAAGTCCGGCACGACGCGATGGATCACGATCCCGTCGAAGAAGCGCTTCTCCGCGAGCGCGCGGAAGCTCGCGACCGTGAGCGGAGCGTCTTCGGCGAGAAGCTGCACCCGAAACGCGCCGCGCGTCGTCGCGATCTCCGCCTCGAAGAGTGACTCGTTCGCCGCGCGCGCGACGCGGCTGTAATCCTCCGTCGAGAGCCGCACCGAGACCGGAATCGGGCGGAACGAACCGGGGGCGGCCCCGTACTTCTCGACGAGGAGACGGCGCGCTTTCTCGCGAACCACGGCGTCCGCGTCGTTTGCGTGCGCCACGACGAGCTCGCGCCCGCCCACCTTCCGCGCCGCCGCCGCGTCGAGAGCGGAGACGATGAAATCCGGCTCCTTCTCGGCGAACGATCTTCCGTACGCCTCGTTCCAGGCGCGCAGGAGCTCACCCCCGGCGTCGCCGACGAGCGGCGCGGATTCTTCGAGGGCCACGGCGCGCACCGCGGGGTCGCGGTCCACCAGACCGGCCAACAGATGCGCGGAACGCTTCGGAAAATTCTGCTTAGAAAGGGAAGAGAGGGCCACGGCGCGAATTCGCGCGGCCCGATCGGACTGAAGCGCCGTCGCCACTTGCTCCTTCGCGGCGCTCTCCCCTCCCAGGAATTCCAGTGCTTGAGCAGCGCCGAGCCTCAGCTCGAGTGAGTCGCTCGCGGATGCCGCATCCAGCCGCTTCGCCGCTGCTTCCGGGGCCCGCGCCGCGTCGAGGCGCGTCAATGCGACGAGAGCCGTTTGTCCCCTCCACCCCTTTCGAAGCAGGTTCTCTTCGAGCATTGCCCGGCTTAAGGGGTCGTCGGGAAGAGTCCCAAGGAGGCGAAGCGCCGCGATGGCCACACCGGGAAAAGAGTCATTTGCTCGGAGGAGAGCGACGTCGTGGGCGCTTCGAGTCAGTTCATCGCCGCGGGATAAGGCGCTTTTCTTCGAAAGTGAATCCAGCGCGGTCAGGGCTTGCACGGAAACCGACACGTCGCGGCTCGCCGCGAGGCGGACGAGGTCCGAGGCGCTCTCTTCGTCCTCGAGGAGTCCGAGGCCCCGCGCCGCCCACGCGATGTCCCCGCTCGAGGGCTCATCCGTCCCCTCTCCCTTTCTAAGCATCGCGCGCAGCGCGGGCGCCGCCTCCCGCTGCGACTTCCGCGACAGGGAATAGACGACCGCTCGCCTCAGCTCGGGAGCAAGATTCTCTTCTCCGAACACTCCGAGGAGCGCCGCGACCATCCGGATTTCCGGCTTGCGGAACAACGCGAGCGCCGCCGCGGACCGAGGCCCTTCCCGCCGCACGAGAGCCGCGAGAAGCGCATCCGTCGCGTCCGACCCACCGATCTTCCCGAGCGCTTCTGCGGCGTTCGCCGCCGTTTCGGCGTCTGAATCACCGAGCGCCGCGACAAGGAAGCGGACGAGGCGCGCGTCGCCGGAGAGTCCGGCTCCGAAAGCCGCGGCGCGCCGCACGCTCGCATCCGGGTCCTTGAGGAGGACCGGCACGAAGATCGAGGCGGCGGGATCCCTCAGCCGCCCGAGCGCGAGAGCCGCCTTCGCGCGCAGCCATGGATCCGGCGATGCCGCCGCACGGCCCGCGAGAAGCGGATCGTACGCGCGGCGGTCCTCCATGCGGAGGAGGCCGGCGAATCCGCCGAGGCGTTCGCGGTATGTTCCCATCGGCGGTCCCGACTCGGGACCGAACGAGACACAACCGGCGAGCGCGAGGAACGCGATGAGCGCATGGCGGCCGCAGCTGCGCATCGTCAAGAGCCGCAGCTTTCAGAGTCCGACGAGAAGCCGGTCGCCCAGGACGACGGGCAGCCCCGCGCGCCGGATCTTCCGGCGCGCGGTGCTCACGTCGTATGGCACGCGGTCGAAGTGGACGATCCGGGCGCTCGCGTCGTAGATCGCGTAGGCCGCACATGGATTGCGGTCCCTCGGCTGGCCGACCGAACCGGGATTCACGAGATACCGCTTCCCGGGAGCGAGACGCAGCTTGTAGCGCGCCTCGCGCACGGCCTCCACGCGGATGCCTCCGGGCTCCAGCGTGAAGATCGACGGGATGTGGCTGTGGCCGAAGAAGCACAGGTCGATGCCCTCGGCGAAACGGTTCATCTGGACGAAATTCAGCGACGCATCGAAGTCCGAGAAAATGTAGGCGTCTTCGTCGAGCGGCGAGCCGTGGCACGCGACGAAGCGCCCGTCCACGACCTCGGGCCCCAGAGGAAGCCTTTTCAGGAACTCCAGGTTCTGCGTCGAGAGGCGTTCCATCGTCCAGCGGGCTGCCTCGAGCGCGGGGGGGGTGAACAGCAACCCCTCGTCGACGCCGGCGACGACCTTGTCGTGATTTCCGCGTATCGAGATGGTCGTCTTCCGGAGCGCCCGGAAACGATCCAGCACCTTGTTCGGGTCCGCGGCGTAGCCGACGAAGTCGCCGAGGCACACGACACGGTCGAACGTCTTGCGCTTCACGCGGCGCAGGACGGCGGTCAAAGCTTCGTCGTTCGAGTGCAGGTCGGACAGGATGAGGTAACGCACGTCAACGGCCCCCGGTGTTCCGTGGGTCGAGCAGGAGGGCCAGCCTGCCGGCGACGTCACCGGGAGTCGTCTCGTGATTCACGTCGAGGGTCCGATCCGCCATCTTATAGAAGGGGCGCCGCGCTTCCCAGAGCATTCGGGCCGACTCGAGCGAGCCGAAGAGCGGACGGTCGGCCGCCTTGTCGGCAAGCCGCGCCGCGAGGACCTCGAACGGCGGGTCGAGGAAGACCGAAAGGCCGTACTCCTTCACGAAGCGCACGTTCTCGGAGAACGTAAAAGTGCCCCCTCCGAGAGCGACCACCGCGTTCGGGAGCATCGCCGTGCCGCGCAGAAGCTCGGACTCGCGCGCGCGGAAATAGGCCTCTCCATGCGTCTCGAACGTTTCGCGGATCGTTCTTCCGGACATCGACTCGAACGCCAGGTCGAGATCCACGAAGGGAACACCCCACCGGCCCGCGAGAAGCCGCCCGCTCGTCGTCTTGCCGCTCCCCATGAAGCCGACGAGGTACACGCGGCCCGGCGCCCCGGACGCAGGCGGTGCCGCGCGATCCGTCAGCGTGGCGGGGCGTTCTTGAGCCACCGCTCGAGCCACTTCGTGGAGACCCGGCCGCGGCGCACGTCCGGGTCGTCGAGAAGCTTGATGTGGAGAGGAATCGTGGTCTTCACGCCCTCCACGATGAAGAGTTCGAGCGCGCGCTTGCCGCGACTGAGCGCCTCGTCGCGATCGCGCCCGTGCACGATGAGCTTCGCGATGAGCGAGTCGTAATACGGAGGAATCTTCCAGCCCGAGTAGGCCGCCGTGTCCACGCGCACCCCGGGCCCCCCCGGCAGGTGAAGCGTCGTGATCGTGCCGGGCGAAGGCGCGAACGTGACGGGATCCTCTGCGTTGATCCGGAACTCGATCGCGTGCCCTTGCGGCCGCCACCCAAGCCCGTCGCCAGGCGGAGTCGGCCCGAAGGACAGCGGCTCTCCCGCGGCGACGCGGATCTGCTCCTTCACGAGGTCGAAACCAGTCACCATCTCCGTCACCGGGTGCTCGACCTGGATGCGCGTATTCATCTCCATGAAGTAGAAGGAGCCGTCGTCGTCGAGGAGGAACTCCACGGTGCCGGCGCCCACGTACTCCACGGCCCTCGCCACGGCGACCGCCGCGGCGCCCATCTTTGCCCGGAGCGCGTCGGTGAGCGCCGGCGAGGGCGACTCCTCGAGCACCTTCTGATGGCGCCTCTGGAGTGAGCACTCTCTCTCTCCGAGATGAACGATGCGTCCGGACCGGTCTCCGAAGATCTGGATCTCGATATGCCGAGGTTCCGCGAGGTACTTCTCGAGATAGACGCTCCCGTTGCCGAAGGCACGCTCGGCCTCGGACGTCGCGAGCTCGAACGCGGCTGCAAGCTCCTTGTCGGAGCGGGCGACGCGCATGCCGCGGCCTCCGCCCCCCGCGACGGCCTTCAGCAGCACGGGGTAGCCGACGCCTGACGCGAGGTTCATCGCGTCCTCGATCGAGTCGAGCGGGCCCGGACTGCCGGGCACCGTCGGCACGCCCACTTTCCTGACGGTCGCCTTCGCGACGGCCTTATCGCCCATCCGACGGATCGCGTCCGGCGACGGGCCGATCCACCTCAACCCGACCTCTTCGAGGATCTCCGCGAAGTGCGCGTTCTCGGCGAGGAATCCGTAGCCGGGATGCACGGCGTCGGCTCCGGTGATCTCCGCGGCCGCGACGAGCGACGTGATATTCAGGTACGACCCCGACGGGGCGGCGGGACCGATGCACACGGATTCGTCGGCGGCGCGCACGTGAAGCGAGTCGCGGTCGGCCTCGGAGTGGACGGCGACCGTGGCGACCGACAGCTCCTTGCACGCCGCGATGACGCGCAGCGCGATCTCTCCGCGATTTGCGACGAGGATTTTCTGGAACACGTGGTTTCCGTCAGCGCGGCTGGATCGCGAAGAGCTGTTCCCCGAATTCCACCGGCTGGGCGTTCTGCGGGTAGATGGCTACGACGGTGCCCGCGTTATCCGCTTCGATTTCGTTCATGAGCTTCATCGCTTCGATGATGCAGAGCGTCTTGCCCTTCTCGACGACGTCACCGACCTTTACGAATGGCTCGGAGTCCGGGCTCGCGGAACGGTAGAACGTGCCGACGATCGGCGCGGTGATGACGTGAAAGCCCTCGCGCTCTCCCGAGCCGGGCGGACCTGGAGGCACGTGTGGGGCGGCGGCCGGCGCCGGCCCGGCCGGAGGCAGCGCGGGCGCCTCGGCGGCGACCGGATCGGCCATGGCCCGCGCGAAGACGGGCGTGCCGCGGTGCGCGGGAGCCCCTTCGATGCG
>PLZI01000045.1:78595-80953 GCA_003152095.1 Acidobacteriota bacterium
GGCGGCCTCTCAGCGAACCGCCGGACGGAGGGCGCGCGCCACGCGCGCCGCCTCCCACCGGACCTCGCCGAGCACCGCCTCGGGATCGATCTGCAGGATGAGAGAGTAATCGGCGTTGACGCACGAGACGACGGCCCCGCCCTTCGGGCCGGTGACGGTGAGCGACTCGAGCTCGCCCGCCCCGGTCTCGTCCGTCGTCCGCCGGACCCCTTTCAAGAAAGAGCTGACCTCCGCGACAAGCGTCTCCATCGCCACGTCGCGCACCGACGGTCCGGCCACGACGATCGGAAGCCCCTCGAGATCGCTGAGCGTCGCGGCGCGGATTCCCTCCGTTGCCTCCACAAGATTGGAAAGAAGCCCGTGCAGCTGGTCCGCCGTAACCTCCTGGCGCTTCGGGAAGCGCCGCGCAAGGCGTCGGAGGCGCGGATGGTCCGTTCGCTCGGCCAGGGGCAGCGCTGCGGCCTTCTCGCGTAGCGCTCGCGCTCGTGCCTCGTCGGCGGCGGTCTCCGCGAGAGAGCGATACGTCTCGCGAGCTTCGGCCATGTGGCCTTGCGCGCGGTAGAGGTCCGCGAGCGTCTCCGAGACGAAGGCCTCCGCTGGCGCCGGCGCTCCCGAACCCTCGTCGGAGACGTCGAACGGAGCCGTCTCGGCAAGCGTCCCGAAGGAGCTCGTCGCGGCCTTTGTCCGGTAGAGATCCACCGGAAACGTGAACGGGGCGGTCGCTTCTTCCTCCGGAACATCCGCTTCCGCTTCGCCCTTGTCCACCGCGAAAGGGGCCTTCTCCAGCGCCTGTTCCTCGGAAACCACCGCGATCGGCGCGGTGACGTGCGGCAGCGCGGGAGCGTCCGCCTCGGGAGAAGGGGCGATCGAGTTGGAGGCCTCGATGGAAAGGTTCTCGGCCGGCGGCGGGGGAGCTGGAGGCGGGGCCGGGACGGGGTCGAGTCGCGGAATCATGACCGCCCGGCGGATCTCGCTCGAGGAATACGGCGAGGACCGCGGAACCTCCGGCGGCTCGGAAACGGCGGGCTGAACGCCCGAACGGGGGCGTTCGGCCATCGCGGCCGCCAGCTCCTCCTCCTCGAGCTTCTGGATGATCTCGTCTACGTCGCGATCTCCGGCCTTGAGGCCCCGAAAGAGCTTCAGCTTCTTGATCGCCTCGACCCTCTCCCCTTTGGCCAGGTAGACCTCGGCGAGCTGCCGGATCGCGACCAGGTTCTCGCGGTCGATCCTTAGCGCGTTCGTGAAGGCGCGAATCGCGTCGTCGAGCCGGTCGAGCTGCTGATACGTCCTTCCGAGGGCGACGTGTCCCGCGACCGACGTCGAGTACATCTGGAGTCCGCGCTCGAGCGTGATGACGGCGTCGCGATACTTCGCGTGGCGGCGGTACTCCTCCGCGAGCGCCAGGAACTGGCGCGATGTGGGGTCCTTCTGAAGGAGCCTCTTGAGCTCCTCGAGACGGGACACCGGGGTGGAAGGACCGCCGAAAAGGGCCATGTGCGTTGATCCGACTCCGAAGTCTACGGCATCCGGCTTCGAGACAGTACGGGCCGCCCGAAGGCGGCCCGTACCCCGGCCCCGGGAACCAAGGCCGGAACTAAGGGGTGATCGTGATCGATACGACCGCGGTCGCGGTTTGGGCGGTGGAGTCCGTAACCTTTACCGCGAAGGTGAAGGTGCCCGCTGTCGTCGGAGTGCCCGAGATCACTCCCCCGACGCTGAGTGTGCCGAGCCCGGGCGGAAGGGCGCCTGACGTGATCGCCCAAGTGTACGCTGGCGTACCACCTGTCGCGACGAACGTGAAGTTGTAGGGCGTAGTGGGGGTAAGCGCTCCATTCGGTAGGGTGGTCGTCGCGATCAAGAGTGGCGGGCTGACGACTGTGATCGTGAGAACCGCGGTCCTTGTAACGCTGAGCGAGTCCGTCACGCTTACCGTGAAGGTGAAAGTGCCCGCTGCCGTTGGAGTGCCCGAGATCAATCCCCCGGCGCTGAGGGGGTTGAGCCCGGTCGGAAGAGCGCCCGAGACCAACGCCCAGGTGTACGGCGGCGCGCCACCCGTGGCGCCGAGCGTGGCGTTATACGCCGTTCCAGTCGTTCCATTCGAAAGAGTGGTCGTCGTGATCGCGAGCGGCGGGATCACGCAGGTCTGGTCGGCCGGGATGTACGTGATCTGATCGACGGCGGAGGCGCACGTTGTGACCGCGTTGAGGACGTCCACATTGACAGACGTGGGCAGGTTCTGGACGCCCACGACACCGCCGACGGTACACGCGTTCGTGAGGAAAGTGCCCCGGAAGGGCGGTGCATTGAACGTGATCTGCGTCGGCGTCGTCGAGGCCGGGAAAACCGTTTGGACCGGGG
>PLZI01000110.1 GCA_003152095.1 Acidobacteriota bacterium
GGCAGCGCGCGCTGCGACGATTTCAAAACGCCCGTCGGGCGCGAGCAGGCGCTCGGCGTCCTCAAGGCCCGAAGCATCGGCGGTCTCGTCGTGATCGGCGGCAGCGGCTCGCAGATGGGGGCAAACTCGCTCGCGAAGGCCGGGTTCCCGGTCGTGGGCGTCGCCTCGACGATCGACAACGACCTTCCGGGCTCGGACATCACGATCGGGGTGGACACGGCGCTCAACATCGCGCTCGAGGCCATAGACCGCCTGAAGGTGACGGCCTCGTCGCACGAGCGCGCGTTTCTCGTCGAGGTCATGGGGCGCGACTGCGGGTATCTCGCGCTCATGGCGGGCATCGCGGGAGGCGCCGAGGCGATCGTCATCCCCGAGATGGAGACGAGCCCCGAGGATCTCGCGCAGGAGCTTTACGCCTCGCGCGAACGGGGCAAGAAGCACGCGATCGTGGTAGTGGCCGAGGGGGCGCGCCACAACGCGCGGGCGCTCGCGCAGTACTTCCAGGACAATCAGAAGCGGCTCGGGTTCGACCTGCGCGTCACGCAGCTCGGGCACGTGCAGCGCGGCGGCTCGCCGGGCGCCTTCGACCGGCTCCTCGCGACGAGGCTCGGCGCGGCGGCCGTCGAGCGCCTCGCGGCGGGGGAGGTCGGCGTCCTCGTCGGCCAGCTCAAGGGCGTCGTCGCGGCGACGCCCCTCGACGAGGTCGCGGGCCAGAAGAAGCCCCTCGATCCGTCGCTCTTCGCGCTCGCCCGCACGATGTCGAGCTGACGCCGCGTCCTGTTAACATTCCGCCTCCGAACGGGACGGCGACGTACCCAAGTGGTTAAGGGAAGGCTCTGCAAAAGCCTCATTCGTCGGTTCGACTCCGACCGTCGCCTCCAGTCCCGCCTCTCCCGTCAACACGGCCCACGGCGTAAGCTTCGCCCTGCCGGAGTGGCGAAATGGCAGACGCAGGGGACTTAAAATCCCCAGGCTCCGAAAGGGCCGTGCGGGTTCAAGTCCCGCCTCCGGTATAACTTAGCTCAAGAGGCGAAACTCCGAAACGGAGCGGCTTGCCCGAGGCTTGACTCTGCGGCGCGGTTTCGGCCTCTTTTCGGCCCTCCGCGTCCTCGGGTCGGGGAAAGAGTCGGGGGCGGCGGGAAGCAAAGGTGGCGAACCCTCGCACGCCGGGGCCTGCCGGTCCCGTCGCCCCCGACAGTCACGACGTTCTAGGCGCCGGTTTGGAAGTTCACCGTGCCCGGCAGCTTGTTGACCAGTTCCGTCATGGGCGAGGTCACGCCGCTCGCCTTCAGCGCGGTGTACAAGTTGACGAGGGCCGTGGACTCGGGGCCGGCTACTGTTCGATCGCCAGCCGCGGCGCGGGTGTTCGAATCGATGATGGCTGCCTTGGCGTCGGCGAGCGCCTGTGGGGGTACGGGGGTGAATGCCATGTGATGATCTCCTGCTGGCCTCTTCAGGCCGGGTAAAGTCGGCGAGGCAGGAGAAGTGCGGACAGCCACGAGCGGGAAAGGAAACCGCCGTGAACCGCCCGTCCCGCCTCGCCGGCAGGTGGTTCAGCGTCGAGCGGCTCCACGGTGAAGCGCCTTCGGTGCAGGAGCGGGTGCGGGCGCGGGTCGTGCGCCCGCATGGGCGCTCGCGGTCATAGCGGCCGCGAGGCTCTCTGCCGTCGCCGCGGCCGGCGTCCCCTTGAAAAAGGGTTTCGGCGCCATGGCCTGAAACCCCGCGAGATCGGCACGCGCCTTGTCCTGTGCCTCCGCCACGGTCAGAGGACGGCTCTCGCCGAATGTTGTGATCCGATGCGACGACGCTCCGCCCCGGCCCGCGCTCGCAATCCGGTTTCGCGCGTGAAACTCCGCATCGAGCGTCTCCATGAGCGCATCGCGCCCTCCGTAGGCGGCGGCGACGATCTTTTGTTCGTGCGCGGGCAATGTGAGGAACGCGCTCATGCTCGCGGGCCGCGGCGGAAGCGGCGGAGCGGCCGGTGTCGGGGGCGGAGGTGCGGGCGCTGGCTTCGCGGGAGCCGCACCGTTGACGACGGCCGCGGTGGCGACCGTGAGCGTATTGACGGCCTCTCCCAGCTTCTTCGAGGTGTCGAGCGCTTCCGTGCGCCACTCGTCGCGCTCCGCGTGGGCATTGGCAAGTTGTTGTTCGAGAGTTTCAGTCATGGTGTTCACCTTTTCCTTTCACTCCGAGTTGAGGTCGGGTTCGGGCGGCGGAATTCGATCTTCGATCGCGGGAAGCGCCCCCAGGTCCTCGCCGATGCGTGAGGCGTCGTCCTCCGGGCGATCGCGCAGCTCGAGGCGCTCGTGTTCGTGAATCTTCAAGAGGCTCTCGATGACGTGTCGCGCCGGCATCTTCTTCACGTCCTTCTCATCCATCGTCTCGAGCCTCCCGCCGAGAAGCGCGGAGGCGCGGCCGATCCGGGCCAGTCGCCGGGCACGAGACGCGAGGCGCGCCGCGGCGAGCGCGGCGGCCTCCTCTTCGGCTTGCCACTTGAGAAACGCATCCTTGCGGCGCTGCCATTGCCACGTGGCGGCGACGCGCTGAACGTGTCCGGGCGCCCGCGCCGTGCGCTCGTCCTCTCCCGTCGCGAGACACCATGCCGCGCGGAGAGAACGCGCCTTGAGAAACTTCTGAAAGATCGCGAAGTGGCGCGGATTCTCCGCCGGCTGAATCTCCCACGCGCGGATGTCAGCATCCTCAGTTCGGCCGGGGGGTATCTTTTGCACCTTTTGACGCCTTCCGTCTCCCGCTCTTCGGCGGGTGCTCAAGCGCGATGATTCTGACGAGACGCGCGCCGCTCTCTTTCGCGAGCGCGTCGGAAAGCGCGTCCGCCGCGTTGCGCGCAGCGCGCTGGGCGATCACGAGGCGCGCGGTGAGGCTCTCGACTTTCTCCGCCGCGGTCCACCTGCGCCTCATAAGCTTGAGAATAGTGTGCTTCTTCATGGCCGGGCCTCCTCGGGCGAGAGTACGCGCACGCGGCGGGATGCGGGCAAACGGCCGATCGCCTCCGCTGCCATCGCCCGGACCCGGCGCGCCTCGGGGGTGTCGTCGGCGCCGGCGAGAGTCCGCGCGACGTAGTAGGCGCTCCGCCCGATGGCGCGCCCGATGCGGACGAGATCCTCGTGCGGGAGCATCGGGAGGTCGTTCACGCGGCGCCGTCCTCGGGGGGGATAGCAGAGGCCGGGCATGTCGCGTTCGTGGCCGCGTGGGGCGACGTGGCGCGACGCGCGCGGTCGAGACGCCTCCGACGCTCGGCCACGTCGAGCGGCATCCGGGCGAGGCGCTTCTCCCAGCATGAACCGCAGAAGAGGTCCGCGGGCGCCGTCTCGGCCAGGCAGTCAACGCACGGATGCGCGGGCGCGGCGTGCCGCTTCAGTTCCTCTACCACTTCGGCGCGGTTCGCCTTCACCTCGGCACAGAGCCGCTCGAATTCGGGCACGTCCGGCGACTGCACGTCCACGACGCCGGCGGGGGTCAACTGGACGGTGGCGCCGATAGCCTCGAAGGCAGCGAGGATCTGAGTCCCGGTCACAGGCCGGCGCTCCTCTTGCGGGCGCTCACTGTCACCCTACCCGAAACACCCGAAACGGTGTAACGAGGGCCGTCTTCATTGATCGAATCCGTTTCACCCTGGGGTGAAACAGAGGGTGAAACAGAGCCGGGAGTTCCGAAGAGCGAAAGGACGGCGGCGCCGTGTTTCGGGTCGTGTTTCGCCCCCCCCGAAACGTTTTCACCCGCGCCAGTATTGCTTTGTTTCGCCGTTTCGGGTGTTTCACCCCCTGTGACAGAAGGGAGATAGCGCTCGAAAGCATCGAAGAAGGCGGGAACGAGGTATCCGCGGACCGTTCCCTCACCCTGGCGGATGACTCGCGGCCGGACGCCGAAGGGCTTCAGGAGCCGGGCGAGTCCGTTGGGGTCGAGCGGCTCACCCTTATGGAGTTTCTTCCACGGGGACTCCTCGCGAGTGTGAAGCTCGGCCAGGAGGGCCGCGGTCGTGATCTCTCCATCCGTCCGGTGGAGCAACTCGAAGACGGTACGGACGTCTCCGAGAAGGCGCACGCCCAACGTGTCCCCCTCACTCTCGTCTCCGCCGGCCAGGGAGACGAGGGCCGCCCGAGCGCGAGAAGCCCATTCCGGCCCGGCGAGGTCCGCGATCGCGAGCAGCGGCTCCCCGGAGTCCTGGGCGCGATCGTTGAGGGCCTCGGGCAGCTCGGGGCGGGCCGAGCGGAGGGCGGCGAGCCGGCCAGGGGCCGAGGCGAACGCCTCTATCTGACGGCGCAGGAGATCCGCCTCCCGCTCGGCGTCACGGAGCCTGAATCGCTCGCGGGCGTCAGAACGCCGCGCCCGGCGAAGCTCGATCACGAAAGAGCGGTCTTTGATCGTGGCCGGCGGATCGTTGATCCCGGCCAGGCACTTGGGGCCGAAGACGTCGAATTCCTCGATCGAGTTTCCGTGCTCCGTGCAGCGCGGGACCGTCTGCCCTCGCGCGAAGCCGGCATTGAGAATCGCGCGGAGCCCTTCCTGAGCCGGCGAGGGCTTGGCCGTGAAGAGGGCGTCCAGCTCATCGAGAAAAACGGTCACGCCTTGAGCGATCTTCCGGAACGTCACCGCCTCCGAGGGCATGACGACGCGCCACGGCCGCCACGCGAGAAGAGCGAGAACTTCCATCAGCCGGGATTTTCCGCAGCGCTTCGTTGGGCTCGTGATTGCGAGGTACGGCGTCACCTGAAAGGCCGCCGTCGCGTGTGTGTGCACAACCCAAAGGGCAGACGCGACGGCCTGCTCCTCGTTGAGCACGACGAACCGGCGGATGAAGCGCACGACGTCATCGAGGAGTCGCTCAGGGTTCACCTTAACGACCGGGGACCACTCCGGCGCCTCGGCGGCCAGGCGCTCGAAGTCCTCGCGCGTTGCGGCGCCGTCGCGGATGTAGTCCGCGGCGTCCTTCCCGACGAGAACGCGCGTCACCCGTACCGAGGCCGCAATCCCGTGCAGGCCGGCCGCAACCTTCTCGGCGTACTGCCGGCCCGCCTCGTCGGCGTCCGCGATGATCACGACGAACCCACCGCGGAGCGACTCGGAATAGCCCGCGAGCCAACGGGCACCGGCTCCGCCCTGGGCCGAGGTCGCATCGAGTCCGAGAGCCGCGAGCGCGAGCGCGTCTTTTTCACCCTCCGTCAAGAAAATCGGCCGTCCAGCCTTGACGGCGGCGAGCGTCTCGGGCAGACGAAACAAGACGCGGCGAACGTCGGGAGGAAGGGAGGACTTTTCCGAGCCGGGCAGGAACGGGAGGAAAGCCTTCGGCTCGAAGCGGCGAACGTGGTACAGCTCGGCGCCGTTCTCGTCCGGGTAGGAGTAGCGCGCCACCTCGCGCCCGCGCCGCTCGCCTTTCTTCTTCTTCTCGCTCTCCGGAAAAAGATTTTTCGCCTCGAGCCCGAGAGCCGCGAGGACGTCGGCCGTCTTGCAGCCGGCGTGACACTTCACGAGCGCGCGGCCGTCCTCCCCGACGCTCACGGAGAGGCTCGCGCGCTTGTCTTCGTGGGCCGGGCATCGCGCGTAGGCGTTGGGGCCGTTTCTCTTCGGCCGGCAGCCGTGAGCCTCAAGCGCCGAGAGAAGCCGCTCGAGGGGCGCGCTCAAGCCGCACCTCGGGGAGAAAAAACCGGGAGCCACGGTGTAGAATTGCGGGCGTCGGGTATTTTGGGAGCCGTTCCTCGATTGCCGTCGAGGGCGGCTTTTTCGTTTTCGTTCATCGTCGCCTCCACTTCACGCCGCGGCGCCCGCGCGCTCGGCCTTCTTCACGCGCCGGGCCTCGCGCACCTCTGGCGGAAGCGCGGCCAGCTCTTCCGCCGTGCTCGTGAACGAGCGGCGCTCGATCCAGGCGAGAACGTCGGACTTCTTGTAGAGAATTTTTCTCGCCGTCGGCTTGTAGTAGCGGGGGCCTCCACCTCGGGCACGTTCGGCGCGAGCGGAGCCCGGAGCCAGCCCGCGCAGCTTTTCGTACTCCGCGCTCGTCAGATATTCCTCCATGTGAGAACACCTCCACGGTCAACGATGAATCACGCGACGGTGCGAAAAAAGACGACAAATTAGCGGCCCCGTCTGTCACGCGGACGGCCCCGCGGGCGCGCTTTCGGCGATGGAAAGACGCTCACCTGCTTGATCCGCCTCAGGTCCGCGCGCGCCCGGTGGAGGCGTTGTCTCATCGCCTCCGGCTCGACTCCGCGCGCCTTTGCGAAGGCCGTGACGTTCGGGTACTTCGCGGCCTCGCTCAGAAGTCGCACGGCGCGGATCACCTTCCCGCCCGTCGCCTTCCAGAGCGGAGACGATTCGATCTCGCGTTCCACGATGGTCAGTGCGTGGTCTAGAGCTCGTTCGCGGCTCCCTTCGAACCGGAACGCGGCCAGGGCGTCAATCGCGGAGGACAGCTCCTCCCGAAAGAACGTCTCGAAGTGCATCCCGCGTTCGGTCGGCGCGGTGTTGCCTGCGTGCTCAAGCAGGTCGCAGTTGGCCGCGCTCATCGTGGGTTCCTTGTCGGCCGGAACGGCAGCACGTTCTCCGGGAGCGGGCGATCGTCCTCCCGTACCTCGTTCAGCGTGAGCCGCGGCCAAGGCAGCCGACGCTTCCGGTAGGTCGTGCACAGAGCACACTCGCAGCCCTTGAAATCGCGCGGCGGGGCGAATCCGCGGCCGGTGCTCCTCAGGAAAGAGCGGATCTCGCTCATCGTCTTCGCGCCGATGCCGATGCCGCACCGGACATGCTCCTCGGGACACGCGCTGAGTTCCTCGAGGGTGGACACGCCGTTCCGGTAGAGCGCGCCGAGCACGCGGCCGGGAAGGCGATCCATCAGGACGCCGGAAATGGATTTCATCGCGGGCTCCTCTTCCCGCCGCGGCCGGCTGCCTTCTTCTTCGACGCGAACGGGAGGATGGCCGCTCGCGCTTCGACGGCCGCGCGGAGATCCTCGATTCCGAGCGGGGCGTATACGCGCTCGGTCACGCGCACGTCGGCGTGGCGGAGGAGCTTGCTCGCGACGTGGAGCCCGGCCGCTTTCGCGACGGCCAGGCCGAAGGTTCGCCTCACGTCGTGAACGTGAACGTTCTCGAGCTTCGCGCGCCCGAGGAGACGATTCCAAACTCCCTTGAGATCGCTCCGCGGCTTCTCCGGCCTCCGTCCGGGGATGATGAACGGCCCGACGCGGGGGAGCTTGCGGAGCATAGAGAGCGTGTCCTTCGCGAGCGGCACCGTCTGCGGGCGCCCGGCCTTCGGCGAGGGAATGCGCCATGTGCCGGCCGAGAAGTCCACGTCCTCCCATCGGGCGTGCAAGGCTTCGGAGAGGCGCGCGCCCGATTCGATGAGAAGGTGAACGGCGGCCCGTGAGTGAGGGTCGGACTCGGCCTTCAACGCGACGAGAAGCCGCTCCATCTCGGCGGCATCGAGCACGCGGGCGCGCGGAGGGGCCTCGAGGAAGGGCTTGATGCCGCGCGCCGGGTTCGTGCGGATGTGCCCGGCCACGACGGCCGCGGAGAGCATCGCGCGCACGCTTGCGAGCCACCTATTCGCCTGTGTAGGCGTCTCGGCGAGCGACTGACGAAACGCGAGCACGTCTTCCGACGTGAGGCTGTCGAGCGCCCGGCCTCCCCATCGGTCCTCTGCCATCGGCAGGAAGCGGCGGTCCTCCCTCGGGCTCTTCTTCGTCCCGCCGATCCTCTCGAGGTACGTCCGCGCCCACGCGGAGTACGTCGGCATCCGCCGCGCCGTCTCGCGGGCCTCAGCCGGGTTCCCTCCGAGGGCGGCCGAGGAGAGCAGCTCCTTCGCCTTCGTGCGCGCCTGGGCCGGCGTCAGCGCGCCGTAGTGCCCGATCTTGATGACGCGGCGAGAGGAGCCGATTCGAACGCGGACGTAGAAGACGAGGGCCGCCGGGTAAGAGACGACGAAAAAGCCGGGGAGGTCGGCGTCCGGGTGCCACGTTCCTTTCTTGGGTCCAGGGGGGAGCGCGTTCAACGTGCGCGCGGTGAGCTTCCGGCGTGGGCGCTTCTCTCGTTCGTCGGGCATCCGGCCTCCCGTCTCCTCGGGTTTCCCGCTTGCCCGTCCCTTGCCGGGAGCGGCCGGGCTTGCCCGAGGCTTGCCGGATGATTCTCTACCGCCCGATACGCCACGTCAACGCGACGTTACGCTTTTCGGCCAGAAGGCGCAGATTCCTTGCCTTACCTTGCCGGTCAGAAGCGCCTCGAAACGTTAAACCGTGGGACTTAAAATCCCCAGGCTGAAAGGCCGTGAGGGTTCGACTCCCTCCTCCGGTACCAGGCAAGTAAGTCCCTCTGAACCGGGTGCGCAGAGAGAGTGCGTCATCTTGCCGGCTTCGGGACGGCGCCGGACGCCGGCTCTCTCGCCGTCTTGACGAGCTCGGAGATCACCGGCGCGAGCGCGTCGGCCACGGCGCGATGCCCTTCGGGCGTCCAATGCTGCGTCGCCGGATCGAGGAGAGCGGCGATGCGGCCCGAGAGAGCCGGACCGAGATCGATGTGCGTGAGACCGTTTCGATCGATCATCTCCCTCACGCGAACGAGCAGGCGATTCGTGGCGTCGTCGACCCATGGGAACGTAATCACCGCGAACTTGGCGCCGTTTTTCATCGAGGTGTCGCGCATTCTGACGAGCAAGCGCTCGGTCACGTCCCAGGCCAGCCTCGGAGACGCATGAAGATCCTGGGTGGGCTCCATGGTTCTTTTCCAGATCTCGTGGAGGATGAAGCTTCGACGGAGCGTTCGCATGCCCAGCTCGTAGAGCCACCCTCCGGGCACCGGAACGTTTTCGAGGCGCAGGCCGCTTCCGTCTATGCGAAAGACCGGCTTGGGATAGCCGTACTGGCGTGGCCACGTGTTGTTCAGCAAGTCGTTCGGGTGGAAGAGCAACAGGACCAGGTCCGGGTGGAAGCCGAGCCCCTGCTCCTCGAGCAGGAGCAGCTCTTGATCGGTGCCGTAGCCGGGAACCGCCTCGTTGACGACGTCCAGATCCGGAAACCGATCCTCGAGGAGCTTCTCGAACATCTCCTGCTTTTCGACGCCGAATCCCCAGGCGAAGGAGTCACCGAGAAGCAGCACGCGCCGCCGCCCCGGCGCCGGATAGGGCGTGTAGCTCTCGTCCCGCAGGCCTTGCTCGCTGATGGCCACCTGGGTCGTGCGGTGGGGAAGAGTAAACGGGCCCTGCCAGCCTTCCCGGAGTCGCCATCCGAGCCACGAGTCCGGGCGCAGGAATGGCAAACCCCGCACGGGCGGCGGGCGCCACTCCGGCCGCAGCAGGCGTATCGAAAGCTCCGCCAGGCCCCCCGCCACGACGAAAACGACTGCCGACACGGCGAGCGCGAACCGGCGCGAGCCAATCGGCGCTGCCTTGGAGGCTGGCCGATCGCTGCTCACGGGCGCGACGATATCAAACGCTTCTCCGCCGGCGCATCGAGCCCTTGCACCTAGAATCGCCCCGGGGAGGCCCGATGTCCTCGAACGGCCCGGACGTTCTCGACGCGACCGAACGCGCGATGGGCCATTGCTTCCGGGACCGGGCGCTCCTCTTGCAGGCCCTCACTCACGCCTCGTTCGCGAACGAGAGCGACGACGCGGAGGACAACGAAACGCTGGAGTTTCTCGGCGACAGCGTGCTGAACTTCCTCGTGACCGAGAAGCTCTACGCGGCGTTTCCGCTCGAAGGCGAAGGCACTCTGTCGAAGGCCCGGTCGCTCCTCGTGTCGGAAGAGCACTTCGCCGCGCTCGCGCGGCGCGTCGGCCTCGGCTCCGCGCTGCGCCTCTCGCCGGGCGAGGAGCGAGCGGGTGGCCGCGACCGCGACGCGCGCCTCGCGGATGCGTTCGAGGCGGTCTTCGCGGCGCTGCTCCTCGACGGGGGCATCGCGGCGGCGCGCGCGGCGGCGGAACGCCTCTTCGACGCCGACGTGGCTGCGCTCGACCTCGGGGAGCTGCAGCGCCGCGACCCAAAGACCGCTCTACAGGAGCGCGCGCAGGCCGAGGGAAAGCCGCTGCCAGTCTATCTTCTCGTCGAGGAGAGCGGCCCGCCGCACGACCGGCGCTTCGTCTACGAGGTGTCTTACGGCGAGGGAATGAGCGCGCTCGGAGATGGCAATTCGAAGAAAGATGCTCAGAGGAATGCGGCGGATGCCCTGCTGAAGCGGCTGGATGAAGAGAAGTAAGACTATCTCGTCAAATCAGCTTTGAGCAGCACCCAGCCCTTCGCCGCCGCAATCACGCGCGCGTCGCGAAAGGTCCTGTGGTCGAGCTCCTTGCAGGGTAGGCACCAGTCCGCGTAGAAGTCGATCATCACGGGCTTGCCGGCTTCCTTCGCCTGAGCGACGGCCGCGTCGGAGTACGGCTGGAACGCCAGCTCGGCCGCGGCCTTCTGGGGCATCGCGAACACCGCGCCCGCCGCGAGGAGCGCGGCGGCGACGGCGCCCTTCACGGCGGCGAAGCCGCGCAAGCCGGCCCCGCTCTTCTCGAAGAAGAGGAACCACACGCCGCCCGCGAAAAGCGGAAGCGCGAGGCCGATCTCGTAGACGCGCGCCGGCAGAAGGGGGCGGAGGAAATACACCGCGAGCGCGACGAGCGCGAAGCCGAAGACGCGCCGGACGGCCGTCATCCATTCGCCCGAGCGCGGGAGCGTCTTCAGGCTGCCGGACGCGGTGCCGAGGACGAGATACGGAAGGCCGAGGCCCATCGCGAGCGTGAAGAAGAGGCCGAAGCCGAGTGGAGCCGAGCCCTTCGCCGCGACGTAGGTCAGGAGCGAAAGGACGAACGGGCCGATGCAGGGCGCCGCCACGAACCCCACGAAGAGGCCCATCGTGAGGGCGCCGACGGCACCCGACTTCGAGCCCGTGCGGTCCGTGATGAAGTGCGGAGCCTGGATCTCGAACAGACCGAACATCGAGAGCGCCAGCGCGATGACGATGGCCGCGATCGAGAGGAGCACGGCCGGCTTCTGCAGCCATGCTCCGAAGAGCGAGCCCGAGAGCGCGGCGAAAACGCCGAGCGCCGAGTACGTGACGCTCATCCCGAGGACGTAGACGAGCGCGAGGCCGAACGTGCCGCCCTTCTTCCCGCCGGTCTGCCGGCTGAAGAAGCCGAGCGTGATGGGGATGAGGGGATACACGCAGGGCGTGAGGTTGAGCGCGAGACCCGACAGGAAGACGAGGGCGAGAAGAAGGGGAAGGGATTTCCCGGCGAGGCTGCTCTCCGGCGCCGCCGGCCCGTCCCCGCTGAAGCGCGGCGCGAACATGTCGGCCGGCTCGAAGCCCACGACGCGCGCGCCGGTCTCCTTTCCGTCAGGGCCGAGAAAAAGGAGTGTCGGAACTCCCTGGACGTTCCACCTTTCGCGCAGAGCGGCCGCGCCGAGCGGCGCGCCGCCCGTGCCCCCCGTGTCCGCCGGGCCGGGGCCTCCGGAGGCCGTGGCGCCGCCGCCACCCCCGGGAGGCGCGAAGAGATCCGCGTTTGCCGGCTTCGCTTCGGTGCCGGCCTTCGCGACGTCGACCGTGAGCGTGGCCGTGACTTCGGCGGGAGGCAGGCACTGGTTTTCGTTGCAGGGCTGATAGGACAGCACAGCCGTGAGCGTGCGCGGGCCCGGGGCGGCCTTCGCGTCCACGGCGCCGGGAACGATGAAGACGGCTCTCCCCTCGTAGACGGCGAGCGGCTGATCGGAGAACGAGAACTTCGTCTCTCGGTGCTTCGGGTACCGCACGGGCGAGAACGCAAGGCCCGGCGCCGCCTTGAGCTTGACCTCCGTGGGGATGAGGAAGTCCTCTTTCGGCGTGTGGCTGTTCACGTGCCAGCCGGCTTTGACGTCGGCCACGACGGCGAGACGAAAGGGTGTTCCCGCGACGAGCCGGTCCGCGTCGGCGGCGAGCCGCGGCGCGACGATCGTGTTCGAGGCCGGAACGGGCTGAGCGAGGCCGGGTGCGGCGGCGGCAAGCGCCAGCACGGCGAGGCCTGATCGGAGAGGCATCAACGCTCCTTCTGGGAGGGATCGACCGCGGGGGCTTTGCCCTGCAGAGCGTCGAGCAGGGCCTGGGCTTCGGAGGCGAGCGGTGAATCCGGATGGGCCTTCAGGAATTCCTTCAGGCGCCAGGTCGCGAGGTCCTTGCGGCCTCGCGCGATCTCGACGTCCGCGCGGCGAAGCTCAGCCCGCTGCCGGAGGGCGGGATTCTGCGCGGTGGCGATGAGGGTATCGAGGTGCTTGACCGCCTCGTCGAACCGCCGGGAATCCATCTCGAACGAGGTGAGATAGCCGAGGGACTGCTCGCGGATCTCGGCCGGAGTGCTCGCGTTTGCGGCGAGCCGCCGGAACCGTGACTCGGCTTGCATTCCGCCGCCGCGCTGATACATCTGGCGAGCCACTTCGAAAACGAACTGCGGATTGGCCGGCTCGGCGGCCTCGGCGGCGAGCAGTTTCCGGTAGCCGGCCCATTCACGCTCGACCTGGATGAAGGCATCCACCCAGCCCCGCTGGCTCGTCGGCCCTTCCTGGCGGCCGCATTCGAGAAGATCCGGTGTGACGAGAATCCACGTGGGCGTGCCGCGGACCTGGAGCCGGCGCGCGAGGTCCTTGCCCTCGGCGGTCGAGATGTCTTCGTAGAGCGGCACTTTGTCGCGCGTGAACGAGAAGAATGACGTGGACGGGACGACGAGCGCCTCCATGCGCTGGCACTGGCCGCAATTGGGCTCCACGAAGAAGATCAGGATGCGCCCGTCCTTCAGGCGCTTCGCACTTTGAGAGGCTTCGGTGAACGTGCGCGCCCACAGCACCTCGAGACCTGCCGGCGCCGGAACGGCGCTGCCCTTCTCGGAACTTTCGATTGCCGGGGAGGGCGTCGCGGGAGGAGGGGAGGCCGGTTGCTGGGCGAGGATGGGCAGGAGAGCGAGTAAGGCGAGCATCGGTCCCTTTCGGTTGACTATTCTAGGCGCGCCACTTATAACGCGCAGACGCTTGGCGGTCCGTTCTTCGCAAGGGACGTGCCCGAAGCGTGGTGGTCGTATGGCCTGCCCAGGTAGCTCAGTTGGTAGAGCACGCGCCTGAAAAGCGCGGTGTCGACGGTTCAATTCCGCCCCTGGGCACCATCCCTCTCCCAGTTCCCGACCACGCGCAGCGCGCGCGGGTGCATCCGGAAAACGAGCGGTTCGGGGTGTCCCGCTCCGAAGACGAGATTGCCGTCCATGTGCGCCGTGAGCGGGCGGCCCGAGGCAAGACTGACCTCACGGGCGCGCAGGATGGTCACCCAGGGCAGGCCCACGTGCGAGCCGTCGAGCGCCTTTGGCAGGTGACGTAGCGCCTCGAGTTTGCCGAGACCGCCGAGCCGGCATACGTCGAAGAGACCGTCGTCGGGACGTGCCGCCGGTGCCAAGAGAAAACCGCCGCCGCTCCGTGGACCGTTCGCGATCGCCGCGAGAAAGGCCGGCCCATCCAGCACGCGCCCGTCGGCCGTGAGCGTCAGCTCGAAGTTAGCCCAGTCTTTCAGGACCGTGAACACGGACCAGAGGTAAGCCGGAAAACCCTTCAGGTAGCGAACCTTCGACGCCGCCTCGGCCACCGCGCCGTCGAACCCGAGACCGACGCTGTTCGCAAAAAATCGCCCGTTCATCTCGCCGACGTCGAGAACACGTGCCATGCCTGTCTGGAGGACGCGTGCCGCACCCTCGAGGTCGCCGGGGCGCAGGCCGAGCAGGAACCCATAGTCATTTCCGGTGCCGTCGGGCACGAAGCCGAAGGAAGGCCGCTTCGCCCAGGGGAGCCGCATGAGGCCATTCACCGCTTCGTTCACCGTGCCGTCTCCGCCGATCGCGACGACGGTGTCGACGCCGCTCTTTCCAGCGTCCTCGGCGAGGTCGGCGGCGTGGCCGGGGCGCTCGGTGTCGAGGAATTCGCCCGTGAGGCCGGAGGCGTCGAGCGCGGCGCGGATGCGGTCGCGATCACGCAGCGTCCGGCCCTTCCCGGCCGCGGGATTGAAGAGGAAGACGTGTCGGATGAGGTGGATTGTAAGGCCCCCTACAATGCGGGGGGCGGAATGCAGCTGCCCGGGAGATGACGTGGCCATTCTCAAAGTCGCGAAGCTGGGCTCGCCCATCCTGAGAAAACGTGCGTCGGAGATCGAGACGCACGACCTCAAGAAGGGACGATTCCGAACCTTCTTCGAGGACATGATGGAGACGATGATCGAGTACCACGGCACGGGCCTCGCCGCGCCGCAGGTTTCGACCGGCTTGCGCGTCTTGCTCTACGAAGTGCACGGCGAGAAGCGCGGCAAGGACGTCCTGGAGGTCCCGGCCACGCTCCTCGTGAACCCGTCGTTCGAGGTGCTCGACGCAACCGAAGAAGAGGCCTTCGAAGCCTGCCTTTCGGTGCCGTTTCTCGCGGCGAAGGTACCGCGCCCGAAGAAGATCCGCGTGAACGCGTTCGACGCATCCGGGAAGCAGGTTTCCTTCGTCGCGGAAGACTTCCACGCACGCGTCGTCCTCCACGAGAGCGACCACCTCGACGGCGTCGTCTATCTCGACCGCGTCCGGGACCGGACGTCCATCCGGTACACCGTGGATTTCTGAGAGGAATGTCCGTCGCCCGACCGCTCACGACCGAGGAGAAACGCCAGCTCATGCTGCTGAAGTTCCGGCCCGTGTGCATCTGCAACACGATCCGCTACCCACGCGTGAAGGAGGCGATCGACTGCGGCGCGCGAACGATCGAGGACGTGGCCTGCGCCACGGGCTGCACGACGGGGGAGTGCGCCGGCGAGCGCTGCCGGCCGGTCATCGAAGCGATGCTGGCGGAGGCTCAGGCGAAGCTGTAGGTGCCCGCGACGAGCTTCTTGAGGACGTCCTCGGTCTCGGCCTTGCCGGGGACGCACAGGGAGATGTTCTTCTCGGCGCCTTCCGCGATGGCCTTCGCGTAGCCCTCGCAGTCGTAGCCGCAGGCCGTGCAGTCGGTCTGCGCCATGGCCGCGTAGAGCTTGAGCGCGAGGTCACCCGTTTTCGCCATCTCCATGCGCTTCGGCAGCGGGATCGTCTCGTCGTGAAACGCGGGCGCGTCCTTCCGCACGGCCGGCGCGGCGACGACGTCGTCTTTCTTGTCGGTGTACTCCCAGCCTCCGAACGAGAAGCACTTCGGGCAGTAAAAGTGCCAGTCCCATTCGTTCGGAAAGCGCACGGCGGGCGTGCGCTTGACGACGAGCGGCTCGAAGTCCTGCGGGCAGACGGGGTTCTCGCGCTCCTTGGCGTCGCGCACCATGGACTTGATGTGCCCGGCCGAGAACTCGATCTGGCGTGGCTTCTGGTCGAAGCGAAGGTGCTCGCCGGCGCCGCCGATCATGACGACCTGCGGATTGAAGCTGCGATCGACGAAAAAGGCGCGCATCGGGCGGCCTGTCATTGGAGACGGGACGGGCTGGCCGGACCAGAACTTGCTCAGGAGCGTCGCGCTTTGCTCGTTCGTCAGTCTCATGTTGACACCGATTATACCGGCCGATAATTCGGATCTCCGACGAACGGGTTCCTCTTTCCTTCGTCCGCGATGGTCGTCTCATCGCCGTGGCCCGGGATGACGCGGACGGCGCCGGGAAGGGTCAGGAGGCGCCCCTTGATCGACGTGAGAATCTGCGGCATCGAGCCGCCCCAGAGATCCGTCCGCCCGATCGAACGGCGAAAGAGGGTGTCGCCGGAGAAGAGCACGTCGCCGTCGTCACACGGCATGCGGAAACAGAGGCTGCCCGGCGTGTGGCCCGGGGTGTGGAGGACCTCGAGCTCCTGGGCGCCGCAGGCGACACGGTCACCGTCCACGAGGAGCCGGTCGATGATGCCGGGCGCCTCCATCGTGACGCCGAAGCCGCTCCCCTGCTCGGCGAGGTTCTGGTAGAGCGGCCGGTCGGCTCCGTGCATGAGGATGGGCGCGCCCGTGATGCGCTTCAGGATCGCCGAGCAGCCGACGTGGTCGAAATGCGCGTGCGTGTGGATGAGCGCGACGGCCCGAAAGCCGCTGCCCGCGAGCGCCTCGAGGATGCGGTCTGGCTCGTCGCCGGGATCCACGATGACCGCCTCGCGGCGGACCGGGTCCCCCACGATCACGCAGTTGCAGGCGAGCGGACCCACCGCGAAGGAATCGATGATGAAGAGGCCCATGCGGAACAGTTTATCCCGCTAGACTCGCCCGAATGTCGCTACCGGATTTTCTGCTCGAGGCCTCGCGCGTCCTGATCGGGCTGGGGCTCGTGGTTTTCATCGGAGTTCCCCTTGCGAAGAGGAAGATTTTCTTAGAAGGGGAAGAAAAAGAGGGAGAGGGGGAGGGGGAGCGACTCGGCCGGGCCCGGTTCGTGGCGGCGGGCGCCCTCCTCGTCGGAGTGCTCCTCGAAGTGCAGGTCATGGGCAGCTCGCTGCCGCCGCGGCACGTGTGGCGGGCGGGAGTCCTGTTCCTGCTCGTCGCCTCCCTCGTCTATTCCGTCATGGTCGTCGCACCGAAGGCCCGGTACTACGACGAGCGCTCTTCCACCTTCGAAGAAAATCTCCGGGCGCCCTGGCATGCCCGGAGGGACGTCGCTCGTGCGCGAGGGAGCAGAATCGATTTCTTCGGCTTCCTCCTCGCGCTCGCCGCACTCGTTCTGGGATGATCCGGGCATGACCGCTCCCGTTTCCGACTTCCGGTCCGACACCGTCACGAAGCCCACCGCGAAGATGCGTCGCGCCATGGCCGAGGCGGAGGTCGGAGACGACGTCTACGGTGAGGATCCGACGGTCCGGCGCCTCGAGGAGAGGACGGCGGAGGTCCTCGGCAAGGAGGCGGCTCTCTTCGTCCCGACCGGCTCGATGGGTAACCAGCTCTCGCTGCGCGTCCACGCCCGCTCGGGCACGGAAGTCATCCTCGAGGGAAAGAGCCACATCTTCCATTACGAGATGGCGGGCATGGCCGCGCTGTCGGGCCTCTTGCCGCGCCCTGTCGACGCGCCACGCGGCCGGATGACGAAAGAGCAGGTGGCGGCGTGGATCAGGCCCGAGTCCGTCTACTACCTGCCGCGCACGTCCGTTCTCGCCCTCGAGAACACGCATAACTTCGCCGGTGGCGCCGTCGTCCCGCGCTCGGTCATCGACCCGCTCCTCGCCCTCGCGAAGGAGAAGGGCCTCGCGACGCACCTCGACGGCGCGCGCCTGTGGAACGCGGCGGCGGCGCTCGGCGTCTCGGAGGCCTCGCTCGCGGCGGGCTTCGACTCGGTCATGGCGTGCTTCTCGAAGGGCCTGCGCGCCCCCGTCGGAAGCGCCGTCGCGGGCTCGAAGGCTTTCATCGCCGAGGCGCGGCGCGTGCGCAAGCTCTTTGGCGGCGGCATGCGCCAGGCAGGCGTCATCGCGGCGGCGGCCCTCGTCGCGCTCGAGGACGAGCGGGCGCGCCTGCCCGAGGACCATGCGCGGGCGAAGAAGCTCGCGGAGGGGCTGGCGGGGATTCCAGGGATCGCGCTCGACCCGGCGTCCGTGGAAACGAATATCGTTCTTTTTTTCTTAGAAAGGGAATGGGGTGAGGCCGGCGCTGTCGTCAATCGGCTTTGCGAGCGAGGCGTGCTCGCGGGAGCCGCGGGGCCTTCGTCCATCCGCATGGTCACGCACGCCGACGTCGGCGATGCCGACGTCGACCGCGCGCTTCGCGCCTTCGAGGAGATCAGCCCAGCGCGACCAGCCGGTCGATGAGGTCCACGACGCGGTTCGAGTAGCCCCACTCGTTGNNCGTTGTCGTACCAGGCCAGGACCTTGAGCCATCCGTCGCCATCGGTGCGGGTGGAGAGGGCGTCGAAGATCGACGAATGCGGGTTGCCGATGATGTCGGAGGAGACCAGCGGCACCTCGCTGTACTCCACGATCCGCCTCATCGGGCCCTCAGCCGCGGCCCGGACCGCCGCGTTGACGTCTTTGACCGAGGGGTTTTTCGCGAGCCGGCACGAGAGGTCGACGACCGAGCCGTCCGGCACGGGCACGCGGATCGCGGTGCCGTCCAGTTTTCCCTTCAGCCTCGGCAGGACCATTCCCACGGCACGGGCGGCGCCCGTCGTCGTCGGGATGATGTTCTCCGCGGCCGCGCGCGCACGGCGGAGGTCCTTGTGAGCCACGTCCGCGAGGCGCTGGTCATTCGTGTAGGCGTGAACCGTCGTCATGAATCCGTCCTGAATGCCGAAGACCTCGTCCAGGATCTTCGCCAGGGGCGCGAGGCAGTTCGTCGTGCAGGAGGCGTTCGAGACGATGCGATGTTCCTTGCGCAGCGCGTCGTCGTTCACGCCCACGACGATCATCGCGTCGATCTCGTCCTTCGACGGCACGGTCAGGATGACTCTCTTCGCTCCCGCGTCCAGGTGCTTCTGCAGCTTCTCGCGCGTGACGAGCTTCCCCGTGGCCTCCACGACGACGTCCACGCCCAGCTTTCCCCAGGGGAGCTTCGCGGGGTCCCTCTCCTCCGTCATCAGGACGCGGTGGCCGTCCACCGTCATGGCATCACCGTCGACCCGCACCTCTTTCTCGAAGACGCCCATCACCGTGTCGTACTTCAGGAGGTAGGCGAGCTGGTCGTTGTCGAAGAGGTCGTTGATGGCGGCCACCTCGATGTCCTTCCGGTCGCTGACGATGCGGTAAACGGTCCGGCCGATGCGGCCGAAGCCGTTGATCGCGATGCGGCTCATCGGGAAGCCTCCCGGTCCAGGGCTTGGAAGCGCTCGAGGAGCTCCACGACGCGATGGGCATAGCCCCAGCCCGCGTCGTACCAAGAGAGCGTCTTGGAGACGTTCTCGCCGAGAACCATCGTGGCCAGCGAGTCGAACGTGGAGGAGAAGCTGCTATGGGTCACGTCGCTCGAGACGATGGGCGCGGTCTCGTAGCCCATGATTCCCCTCCACTTCGCCGCGATGGCCGTGCGGACCACTTCGTTGATTGCGGTGACCGTCACTTTTTTCTCGTGCCAGCACACGAGGTCGACCGCCGAGCCGTTCGGCACGGGCACGTTCATGGCCGCGCCGACGACCTTTCCCGCGAGCTCGGGGATCAGCTCCTGCAGCATGCCGGGGGAGCGCGACTCCTGCGGGATGATGTTCTCCGCCGCCGCCCGGCCGCGGCGCATGTCTTCGGCCGGCACGTCCGCGAGCCGGTGCTGGTTCGTGTAGGAGTGAATCGTCGTGAAGAGCAGCTTCCGGATGCCGAACGCGTCGAGGAGGATCTTCGCGACCGGCGCCACACAGTGAACGGTGGACGATGCGCTCGAGAGGAGACGGTGCTCTCTCTTTACGAGGTGGTCGTTGATCCCGTTCACGACCGTCAGGTCGAGCGGGTCCATCGGCGGCTCACAGAGAATGACGCGTTTCGCGCCCGCCTGGAGGTGCTTCTCCAGCTCGGCCCGTGTCAGCCTGCGCGCCGTCGCCTCGACGACGATGTCCACGCCGAGGTCGCCCCAGGGCGGAATGACGCCCTTCTCCTGGCCCGTGAGGAGCGCGATCTGGCGCCCGACGACGTAGAGATGTCCGTCCTTCGCGCTGATCTCGTCCGGGAAGCGGCCGAAGAGCGTGTCGAACTTCAGCAAATACTCGACGGATGCCGCATCGCCCAGGTCGCTCACGGCGCCGATGCGGATGTCGTCTCTCTTGTAGAGGATCCGGAAGACGTTCCGTCCGATCCTTCCGAACCCCATGATGCCCACGGTCATGACCATGCGGGTATCGTAATCTCTTTCTCGAGCCTCCTTACGGGTAGACGAAGAAATACGGGTCGTAGATCAGAGTCCGATTGCCCGGCAGGCTGTGGTAGGTCTTCGACTGCCCGTTCGTTAGATCCTCGACCGTAATCCAGAACTCCACATCTGTAAACGTTGGAATGGCAATCCACGCTCGGCCGTTATCCGTCGCCGTATTGATCCGAATCAGATACTCGTACGTGTTGCTGTCCGACAGCCAGAACGCACCCGTCGCGCCCGTGAGCGAAGTCTTGTAGAGAGTGGATATAGCGCCGCCAGCGTACTGGTTCTCCCAGTAGCTCGTGATCTTGTATCGGCCACCAAGGAGGCACAGCGTGTAAGCGTCTGAAGTGCAAACGGTCCCGCCGCCGTAGCTCACGACCACTGTCTGCGTCTTCGTATTCGAGCCGCCCGCGTTCGAGGCGGTCAGCGAGACCTGATACGCGCCCGTGCCGAACGTGTGGGTAGGGTTCTGTACCGTCGAAGTTCCGCCATCGCCGAAATTCCATGACCAGGAGGTCGGAGAGCCCGTGGACGTGTCCGTGAACTGAACTGCTTGTCCGGTGACTGGCGTCGAGGGGCTGAAAGTGAAGTTTACCGTCGGCGGTCCGGAAGGCGAGGTGCTGAACCACCCGATGTCGTTGAACAGGGGAAGCGTGGCGTCGACTCCGATTGGCAGGTCGGACGAGATGTTCGGCTCCATGAGAAGGTTCGGAAACGCCGACGTGTCGAAGTGGGACACCGACGCGCCGCTCTGGTATGGATTCGGTGCGAAAAGGAGCATCCGGCCCGCGGCGTCCGCGCCGGCCAGCAACGTCGAGTCGGTTCCGAGATTCCCCGTCGCGGAAGGGTTCGCGCGGAGCGTCGCGCCGTCAGCCATGCTGACGAGGACGGAGGGGATCGTGATCGTGGCGTCCGTGCCGGCCATTCCGAACAGGCCCTCGACGGTGTTGTCCGCGATGATCGCGCCGATCGCGCCCGCGGTCTGGGCATTCTTGACCTTGACCGTGAAGTTGCAGGTTCCGCGGTCGATGAGCGCAATCTTGCCGGAGACATTTGACGTGATCGGGCTGCAGGCATCCGTGGCTGAGCCGTAAAGCGCCGCCACGATCGGCCCCGTCACGCCCGGATTCGAGAGCGCCGGTCCGAAGTCGGCGTTGCCGATGGTGTAGGTGCCCGCCGCAGCCGGGGGAGCGGTCACGAGAAGTCTCTGCCTCTTGCCGAGGTACGTGGACGCGAACGCGTTCGCGGCCGTGCCGGACCACGTGAGGTTCCCGGTATTGACAGCGGAGACCGCGCGCTGGGCACTCGTCAGCTTGTCCCACGTCTGACCCTGCGTGTCGTCGTAGATAAAGCGGTCGAAGATGGCCGGTATCCCGCCCTGGAACGCTCCGTTCTGATTCGCGACGGAAACGAACCCGAGTCCGTGGGCGAACTCATGGAGGGCGACCGTGAGGAAGTTGACGTTCGTGCCGTGATTGTTGTCGAGGCCGAGATAGAACGAGGTGCCCGTCAGACATCCCGGCTGGCCGAGCGAGCTGTTGAACTGCGCGGTCATGTCGACGTTCGTATTCGTGAGGTCATTGTTCGTGCCGGCGAGCTTGTTCGCGAGCGCCGTGACGTACCAGGTTCCCGCGATGGGGGCGCCGGAGAAATCGGAGTAGACGTCGTTCGCGTAGGTCGAGCCCAGGACGCCGATCGTCGCGCTGCACGTGAGAGGAGCAAAGCTCGCGCTCACCCGGATGGTGACGTTGCTTGTCAGCCGCGCGCCCCAGAACGCGGCGGCCGCCTGGAAGACGATGAGGCGTTGCTGGCCGAGCGTGGTGCCCGCATTCCCGCCCACGGGCGTGACCGGACTGGGATCGTTGAGACCGGTTCCGGACGGATCGCTATTGACGATGACGATGTTCGCGCCGGCAAAAAGCGGCCGGGCGGCGAGCGAAGCGAAGAGGAGGAGCGGCAGAAGCGAGCGGCGCCGCATGTCGTTACTTTTCCCGAGCCGCCGGAGCCGGAGCCGGAGCCGGAGCCGGAGCCGGAGCGGGACGGGGCGTGGCCTCCATGAAGGCCTCCGCCTCGGCGGTGCCGTGGACGCAGGCGCTCGTGAGGGTTCCGTCCGGATTCTTCCGGGCGACGGAGAGGACCGCCTGATCCGGGCCGAGCCGCATCGTCCGGGTTCCGTCCGGCAGCGTGACGACCTGGGGTTCGGCCGCGACCAGAGGTCGCCTCCCGAGGAGCTGGTGCGCCTCTTCGGCGGTCAGAGGCCGCAAGGCGCCCGTCACGGCATCGCGCGCCACGGTCAAGGAGGAGGCGCCCGTCACGATCTTCTCCGCGGTCGCCGCCGCCGGAGGCGTTTTCACAGCCGGGTCCTTCGGCGGCGCGCTCGGCGTGCTTTCGTCGGCCCGGGCCGGGAAGAGGAAGAGAAGCAGGGCGAGAATGGAAAGGCAGCGGTTCGCGCGCATGGAGGCTCCTTCGCGCCGGAAGTGTCCGGACGGGGCCCCTATCCTACGCGGACGACGAGGTCGATCTCCACCCGGGCGCCGGCGGGCAGCGCCGCGACCGCGACGGTCGAGCGGGCCGGGCGGTGAGACCCGAATCGGGCCGCGAAGGCCTCGTTCATCTTCGCGAAGTCCGCCATGTCGACGAGAAACACGCCGGCGCGGACGACGTCGGCGAGGGTGGCACCCGCGCCGCGAAGCACGGCCTCGAGGTTGTCGAAGACGCGGTGCGTCTGCGCCGCGACGTCGCCCTCGACGAGCTTCATGGTGGCCGGGTCGAGGCCCACCTGGCCGGCGGTGAAGAGGAGGCCTCCGGCCACGATGCCCTGCGCGTAAGGGCCGATGGCTTTTGGGGCGTCGGAAACAGCGATCGTTTTCAGACTCATCGTTTTGGATTCCAGACCGCCACATGCGGCAGGTTGCGATACTTCTCGTCGAGGTCGAGCCCGTAACCCACGACGAACTCGGGGCCAATCTCGAACCCGAGGAAGTCCACGCGGATGTCGCGGTTCTCGGGCAACTTTTTCTTGAGGAGGGCCGCGACGCGGAGCGAGCGGGGCTTGCGCGACCCGAGCAGGTCGAGGATCTTCCGAAGCGTGAGCCCCGAGTCGATCACGTCCTCGAACAGCAAGACGTCCCTGTCCAGCACGTCCATCGAGAGGTCGTGGACGATGTTGATGTTTCCCGAGGAGCTCGTGCCGGCGTAGGAGCGCACCTGGAGGAAGTCGACGGAAACCGGCACCTTGAGGCGTTTCAAGAGGTCGGTCAGGAAGAAGACCGATCCCTTCAGGATGCCGACGGCAAGGAGGTCCTTGCCCGCGTAAAAGGCGTCGATCTCCTTCGCGAGAACGTCGAGGCGTAGCGCGATCGTCTCTTCGGAGAGCAGGATACGGTCGATCACGGCGCGAGATTATCATTCAGAAAA
>PLZI01000042.1:0-291 GCA_003152095.1 Acidobacteriota bacterium
CGGCCACCGTGAAGACGCCGACCGCGGTGTCCTCGGTGACGCCCGACGACTCCGAGGCCCGCGCCGTCGCGCCCGCGACCGCGAGCGAAACGGCGAGGCCGCCGAGGCCGGGCGGAAATCCGAAAAGCGTGGCGAGCGCCACGCCGCCAAAGGCCGCGTGCGAGACGCCCGAGCCCACGAACGCGAGACGCCTGAGCACGACGAAAAACGACAGCGCCCCGCAGAGAAGTCCCGTCAGCGCTCCGGCGAGGAGCGCCCGCTGGAAAAACGGATAGCCGAGGAATTCGATCA
>PLZI01000042.1:378-50934 GCA_003152095.1 Acidobacteriota bacterium
GGCGCCCGACGGGCAGATCCTGCTTTTCGGCAGGGAGCCCCGCGCGCGTCAGCGCCACGCGCGCCTCTTCCCGAATGCCGCCGAGCCGGCGGAAGCCGGAAGCGGGCGCGAGGGTCAGCGCGACGAGGTCGAATGCTGACAGCGGAGCGTCCGCCGTGAGAGTCGAGCGCTGCGAGAGGTAGCCGATGCGCGGGCGCGGAATCTCGCGGCCGTCCTCGATGAAGACGACCCGGCCCTGATCCGGCGCGAGGAGGCCGAGGAGGACGCGGATGAGCGTCGTCTTGCCGCCGCCATTCGGGCCGAGGATTGCCGTGCGCTCGCCCGGGCGGACTTCGAAAGCGGCCTCCTCGACGATCGGCCGTCCTCCGAATGTCACGCCCACGCCCTCGAAGCGCGCGCCGACGCTCATGGCGTTCCGAGGCCCTTGCGGAATGCGCGCGCGTCAAAGCGCAACATGGCGGCATAGTCCGCGCGTCCCGGCACGCCTCCGATCGCATCCACGAGCGCGACGCGGATTCCCGCGTCGGAGGCAAGGATGCGCGCGGCCGCGGGCGGAAACTGCGGTTCCGCGAAGACGACTCGGACGTTGCGGCCCCGGACGAGGTCGAGAAGCCGCTTGATGTCGCGCGGAGACGGCTCCCGGCCCGGCACAGTCTCGATCGCGCCGCCGTTCTCGAGGCCGTAGTCGGCCGCGAAGTATGCCCACGAGTTGTGCGCGCCGACGATCGGCCGCCCCTTCACCGGGGCGAGCAGCGCGGTCAGCTCGGCGTCGAGAGCGAGAAGCGCGGCCTCGCCGTCGCGGGCACGCATCCGATAGCCAGCCGCGCCCGCCGGGTCGAGCCTCGCGAAGCGCTCGGCGAGAGGTGCGAGCGCGCGCGCCGCGAGCTTCGGAGACAGCCACCAGTGCGGGTCGTGCCCGATCTCCCCGTCATGATCTCCGCCGTCTTCCGACACGACGCCCACGGAGCGTCCCGCGTCGTGGAGGACCGCGTCGGAAGCGCACGCGGCGACGAGCTTCCCCACCCAGTCGTCGTAGCCGGCGCCGACCGCGACCACGAGACGGGCCGGCGCAAACCGCCTGACGTCGCGCGGCGACGGCTCGAAGACGTGGGGCGACACGCCGGGCGGAATGATCGTCCGAATCTCCCATTCCGGCCCCGCCACCATCGCCGCAAGACTCGCGAGGGGCGCGATCGTCGCGGCGGCGACTCTTCTTGGCGGAGCGGTCTCTCCCCGCGCCGCCGCCGCGCCGAGGCAGGCGGTGAGCAGGATTCGAGAGAGCGGCCGCATCGCGAGAGAATCATCCCACGGTTGACCTGCGCCTCCCGGCGCGCGACGATGCGCCAGGAGGTCCGCCGTGCCCTGCCGCGAGCATCACAGCCACGCTCACGAGCACGGGCCGAGCTGCGGCCACAAGGCCGTGCGCCACGGCGACCACGCGGACTACCTCCACGACGGGCACCTTCACGCGCCCCACGCCGGCCACCTCGACGAGCACCAGCTCGAGGTGGACCGGAGGCGGCCGGACGCCTGCGCTCCCGTTGAATGCGGCGAGACGCACGGAACCTCCTGCGGGCATGAAAGCGTCCCGCACGGCGACCACATGGACTACGACGTCGCCGGCGCGCTCCACCACCCGCACGGCGGCCACTGCGACCTGCACGGCCTCCTGCCGGGCGAGCGGGACGGCGCGAAGCGCTGAAGTTGCCGTCTCCCCTCGGCCCTTGACCTGGCCGCTCGCTTGCCTTTTCCTCTGGCCCATGTCACATTTCCTCGGCGCTTTCTAATAAGAACCGAGGTTATGTGACTTCCGCCCGCGACAAGGATCGCATCGCCAGATATCTTCGCCGGAGCGGGATCGCCCGCTCGCGCGAGCTCGAACGGATCGGCGTGTCACGCAAGCAGATCCGCCGCTTCGTCGATCGGGGCCTCATCGAGCGAATCGGCTGGGGGCTCTACAGGCTACCGGGTGTGCTTCTGACCGAGCGGCACGGCCTGGCAGAAGCCGCCCGTCGAGTGCCCGGGGGCGTCGTCTGCCTTCTGTCGGCACTGCGCTTTCACGAGCTGACGACACAGAGCCCGTTCGAGATCTGGATGGCGATCGAGAGGAAGGCCTGGCGTCCCCCGAGAGGCAATCCGCCGCTGCGCCTCGTCTTCGCGTCCGGGGCCGCATTTCGGGAGGGCGTAGAGAAGCACAGAGTCGGCGGTGTTCTCGTCCCGGTCTACGGCATCGCGAAGACCGTCGTGGACTGCTTCAAGTACCGAAACAAGATCGGCCTCGATGTCGCGCTGGAGGCGCTTCGGGACGCCTGGCGTCGAAAGAGACTCACCATGGACGAAATCGACCGTTTTGCGCGAATCTGCCGCGTCGAACGCGTCATGCGGCCATACCTCGAGGCGCTCGTCGCGTGAGCCCACGGACGGAGGGATTCGCGAAATCGGTGCATGTGCGTCTGGTCCGGCATGCACACGACATCGGCGCAGACCCGAACGTCGTCCTCGGCCGCTTCGCGGTGGAACGATTCCTCTACCGCCTCTCTCGCTCGCGCCACGCAGACCGATTCGTGCTGAAGGGCGCGTTTCTGCTCCTCGCGTGGATGGGTGAGACATTCCGCCCGACCCGCGACGCTGATCTCCTCGGCTTCGGCGATCTCTCCGACGCCGCGCTCGGAGACACAATGCGAGAGGTCTGCGGCGTCGAAGTATCGCCCGACGGGATGCTCTACGATGCCGGCGCGATCGAGATCAGTTCCATACGCCGCGAAGACGTCTACGGAGGGAAGCGGGTCATGCTCCTCGGCCACCTCGGGTCCGCGCGCTTGTCTGTCCAACTGGACATCGGGATCGGAGACGCCGTGACCCCGGAGCCGGATTGGCTGGAATATCCGAGCCTCCTCGGCCTTCCCTCAGCGCGCCTGCGCGCCTATCGGCGGGAGACGGTCGTCGCAGAGAAGGTCCATGCCATGGTCGAGCTCGGCTCGAAAAACAGCCGCATGCGCGACTTCTTCGACGTCCACACGCTCGCCGAACGCGCGTCTTTCACGGGGGCGGCGCTTGCGGCCGCCGTCCGCGCCACCTTCGAACGGCGCGGGACAGCCATTCCCAAAGAACTCCCGCTAGCGCTAACGCCGGAGTTCGCCCGTTCGACCGAGAAGCGGGCCCAGTGGGCGAGTTTTCGACTGAAGAGCGGGATCTCGGGAGCGCTGAAGCTCGACGAAATTACCGAGCAGCTCGCGCCGTTTCTTGCGCCCGTGCTCGACGCTGCCCGGACCGGGAAAACGCTGTCGTCGGTGTGGCCGCCGGGTGGGCCGTGGCAGGCCGAAACCGCGACAATTCCCAGCGGAAAAGAACGATGAACCGGCGACGCTTGCATCCGTATACGCCCGTTTCCGAGTTGATCCGGGCAAGATGCTCGACGCGAAGCAAATCACCGGGGCTCATCTGAGACCGTATCTTAGAAACGTCGATGTCCAGTGGGACTAGGTCGACGTCGATGCTTTACCCGAGATGGACTTTGAACCAAGCGAGCGCCAAGGACTCAGTGCGTTTTTTCGACTACATCACGCGCCCCACGCCGGCCACCTCGACGAGCACCAGCTCGAGGTGGACCGCAGGCGGCCGGCCGCCTGCGCACCCGTCGAATGCGGCGAGACGCACGGGGCCTCCTGCGGGCACGAGAGCGTCCCGCACGGCGACCACGTGGACTACGACGTCGCAGGCGCCCTCCGCCACCCGCACGGCGGCCACTGCGATCTGCACGGGCTGCTGCCAGGCGAGCGGGAAGACTCGAAGCGCTGAAGTGGGGCGCAGCGGCTATCGGTCGAATTCGTGAAACACGCCACCCTTGTCGATGCGACCGATCTTGACGCCAGGGCAGATCGTCTCGAGGGACGCGCCGAGCTTCCTCATCTCCTTCGACGCCTTGTTGTCAGGACGACCCCTTCCCTGAAGAGCGTTGCATTTCGAGCCGGTGAGGGGATCCAGTACCCGGGCTGGGACGGCCGCGTTGAGACGGATGAAGGCACCCCGTGGGTTCCTCGGGGCGTATCGGCCTGGGAAGCCGGCGTTGGGGATGACCGGAGAGGGAAGGCGGACGACGATTACCGCCGACGCTCGGAGAAACCCCTAGACGTTGATCCGAAGGAGACGACTTTCGTATTCGCGACACTTCGTCGTTGGTCCGAGAAAGCCGCGTGGGCGTCCGCAAAGCGTGAAGAGGGTCTCTGGCGAGACGTGCGCGCCTACGATGCCGACGATATCGAGGCGTGGCTTGAATCAGCGCCGAGCGTGCATCTCGCATTCTCTCGGCTTCTTGGCAAGCGGACGCCGGCAACTGTCGACCTCAAGAGTTGGTGGGACGACTGGCGAGCTGAGACCGAGCCCCCTCTCACGGCGGCGCTCTTGCTCGCCGGCCGATCGAAAGCTGCTAAGGCAATCGAGGAATGGCTTCGTCTCGAGATCGCGCAGTCCATCGCGCTCCAGGCAGAGTCGATTGAGGAGGCGGTGGCCGTTCTTGCAGCGTGCGTCACGCAGATGTCGCCCGTCCAGCGCGACCGAAATCTAGGACGAGCAATCGTGGTTCGGGATCGGGAATCGTGGGATCGGTACACCGAGATGGAGAGTCAGCTGCTCCTCATCCCGAGGTTCCGCGAAGACTCTCAGGGCGCCGTGTCCAGCGCGACTCGAAGGGGAAACTCGGTCTATGTGCCTCTCGACCGTTCAAGCGTCTCCGAAGCGTCTGCGATTCAGGTGCCACGGCTCTCATGGGAACCCGCCAAAGACGCGCTCGTTGCCATTGGAAAAAGCGAGAGCGCGGCAAGGCAGCTTGCGACCCTCGCGCGCCGGTCACTCCTCGGACTGCGCCGGAAGATGGGAATTCGGCTCGAACTCCAGCAACCTGCGTGGGCGGCCCCTGAACCTTCGCGCAAGCTCCTTCCCCTCGTCCTCGCAGGCGCATGGCTCGAATCCTACCCGGCAGACCAGGCGGCGGTTGCAAAACTCGCCGGCGCGCCGTACGCGGAAGTTCGGGACGTCGCCAAGCAGTGGGCAAACGCCGAAGATCCACCGATCCGCAGGATTGACGAGACTTGGATGATCTCCTCAAAAGAGGATGCCTGGACTTTCGTGGGGAGGACCGCTTTTGAAGAGGACCTCCGCAGATTCGTAGAAGTCGCGGTCGAGACGCTAGGCGAGCCCGATCCCCGGTATGATCTCCCAGCCGAGAAGCGATTCATGGCGTCGATTCTCGGCAAGGCGGCACCGACATCCTCGGCTCTTCGGGAGAGCCTAGCGGACACCATCGCCATGCTTGGCGCGCGCGGCGTTGCCGCTTCCACGCACAATGCTGCAGCGCTCGCAGGGTCCGTTGTTCACCAACTCCTAGAGCGAGCGAACGCGGACTGGAAGGTCTGGGCGTCCATATCCCCCTTCCTACCGCGCCTTGCGGAAGGCTCCCCGGATGCCTTTCTCACTGGTATCGAGACCGGTCTCAAGCTTCCCTCGCCGCTCCTCCTTAGTCTCTTCGATGACGGGGGCGATGCGATGTTCAGTTCTTCCCCCCATACGGGGCTCCTCTGGGCGCTCGAAGTCCTCGCGTGGAATGCGGACTACTTGCCGAGAGCAGCTCTGGCGCTTGCAGTTCTCTGCCGACTCGATCCTGGCGGCAAGACTTTGAACCGGCCGCTGGGAAGCCTTCTGAAGATCTTCCTGCCGTGGCTGCCTCGAACCTCCGCGACAATTGAGCAGCGATTCAAGGTACTGGACCGCCTCCGCGCTAAGGAACAGTCTGTCGCTTGGCAGCTCCTCCGCGACCTGCTACCCGAGCGGACGTCGAGCATGACCTTTCCGACTGCCGAGCCGCGCTGGCGCGAGTGGACTCCAGATGGCGACGCGAAGGTGGACGCCCTCGAGTACCGGCGAACGGTCTCCGGCATCGTGGAACGTCTCATACAGGACGTCGCCGTCGATGGCAGCCGCTGGAACGACCTCATCTCGAGAATCGATACCCTTCCTGCCGAAGCCTTCAACACAATCGTTGAACGGCTGTCCACCCTTGACCTGGCAACGTTCGCGCCTTCGGCAGGAGAACAGCTATGGGACGCGCTCCGCGAATGCGTCGCCACGCATCGGAACTTCTCGTCCGCCACCTGGGCGCTCCCTGGCGAGCAGGTCGATCGCATTGAAGCGCTTGTCGCGCGATTTCAGCCAACCGACCCACTTCCGCGCCATATGTGGCTCTTCGACCACACACCGAAACTCCTCCTCGGACAGGAGGACGACTGGGAGAGGCGACAGGAATCCCTTCGCGCACAGCGCCTGAGTGCTGTGGTCGAAGTGCATGCCGCCGGAGGCCTCGACGCACTCGTTGCCCTAGCGTCGCGCGCCGCCGTGCCCGGAATCGGCGGGGATGCCGTAGGTGAACAGGGGCTACTCACTCCTGAGGACGAAAGGACACTCCTTCTGACCGGTGTTGCGTCCGAGAGCGCCGCCCTTGCGAGCCTCGTGCGGGGCTTCGTACTTGGACGACAGCGCGTAAGCGCGAGCTGGGCACAGGAAGCGCTCGCGGTTTACGCCGAGACGTGGACGCCGCTGCAGCGAGCCGAGGTCCTGCTATGCCTTCCGGATGACGCAGGCACCTGCGATCGTGTGGATCTCTACGACGAGAGACACGCCGGCTTTATTGGGAGCGCGCCCGGCCATACCCTGCGACGAGTATCGAGGACTGCGTTCGTGTCGTACGCGCACTAATTCAACATGGCCGATCGGCCGCAGCCGTAGACATCCTTGGGCTCGTAACACATCGGCGGGATGCGCCTATGGTGCCGTCAGATCTCGTTCTCGAAGTGCTCGAGGCATTTCGCATCGAACCTGGACCGACGCCGCTTACACCGACCATCGGCTACACGGTCAGGGCCCTCCTTGACCGGCTCGGAGAATCGGGCGAGGTCGACGAAAGCAGGCTCGCCGCCCTTGAGTGGGCTTTCCTACCACTTCTTGAGCACCAAGGCGGTCCGACTTACCTCTATCGAGAGCTTCAGCGAAGCCATGAATTCTTCAACCTCCTTCTGTCCTTTGCCTACCCGCTCGAGGGCAAGAGTTCGCGCGACGTGACACCTGATGAACGTGCGCGTGCTGAACGAGCCTACGATGTTCTTCATCGGTGGCATCTCATCCCCGGTCGGCAAGTAGATGGGACTCTGGATCCGGAGTTGCTGACGGCATGGGTACGGCAAGCGCGTGAGATTGCCACGCGTGATGGTCGACGCGAGATCGCAGACCTACGGATAGGTCAGATCCTCGCGTCGGCGCCCCCAGGTTCTGACGGCATCTTTCCCCATTCGGCCGTGCGTGAAATTCTTGAGAACGCAGAAAGTAGCGAGATGGAAGGTGGATTCGAAACCGCCGTCCTCAACAGCAGGGGTATGTACACGAAAGATCCGTCGACCGGAGGCGACCAGGAGCGCGCTCTCGCGAAGAAGTATGGCGCGTTCGCTGATGCTCTCGTCGCGGAGAGTCCACGAACGGCGGCCGCCCTTCGGAGATTAGAAGCGCACTACCTCGCGTGGGCTTCGCGCGAGGATTCGGAAGCCGAGATGCGACACGACCACTTCTAGTAGGCGCACGCCCACGCGTGGGCTGTGATTTGAGTCCTGAAGCTCGAGGTCGGGGATGTTCACGATCCGCCGAAACCACATTGAGGACGCGTCCGCAGGTGAGGGGGTCCGCCCTGATTCCTAACTCCCCAAAGCGCGCTCGAGGTGGAAGCTGAGCGGCTTTTCGAACGTCCAGCGCGCCGTGCGCTGAAGGCTCTGCTCCGTCGCGGCCGAGGCGTTCCACTCGGCGAGGGCCGTGAGGCGCTCCTTGTGCCACGCCTCGGAGACGCCGCCGTTCGCCCACATCCGCTCGAGCCGCTCCCGCTGGAGGTTCACGTGCCCGATCTCGGGGTGGTGGTTCACGCCCCAGATGCGCGGCACCTTGCCGTCCTCCATGCACGCGAACTCGAGCATCGTCACGGCCTCACCCCGGTTCGTTCCCGTCGCGTCGCCGTCGAAGCCAAGAGGCCGGGCCATGCCCGCGCCCGTCGGCAGGAGGTCGAAGAGGCGGCTGTCGAGCACCTTCACTTCGGGGCCTCCGTTCTCGGCGAAGTAGTCCCCGAAAAACGGGTGCGCCCAGGCGTCGTCCGTGAGGAAGTTCGTCACGACGCCCGCGCTCTTGCCACCCCTCTCCGGCCCCCTGAGGACCGCGCGGGCGACGCCCGCCCACCGAGCGAGAAGACCGAACGAATGGCAGATGCCGAGCATCGCCGTGTCCGGACTCGCGATGACCCCGTCGAAAAAGCGAAAAAGCGGCGCTTCCCAGGCCGCGCTCTCGCGGATGCCCTGCGAGCTGGCCGAGACGCCGTCGTTGTCGCGCGGGTCGAGGGCGCCGGGGCCGCCCGATCCCACCACGAGCGGAAAGCGCGCGGGATCCGATGGGATGGCAAGTCCCGCGCGGACGTCGTAGCTGATCACACGGACTGCCGGCGCTCCCGGATGGCGCTGACGCACCTCGTGCGCGTAGTTGAGGAGGCTTTCCACGATCGACGCGTGCCCGAGGTTCGCGTAGCCGTGGTGCATGTCGAGCACCGCCACGTCGACGACACCCGCCTCCGGCGGAGGTTCGTCGCCCGGCTTGTCCACGCGCGCGTACGAGAGGCCGAGCCCCCGGGGGATCACGAACTGAGAGCCGGGAGCGGGCGCGCGGAGCGACATGGATGATGGTTTCTCGCTCAGACCTTTTCTTCTTTGAGGGCGCGCGTCATGAGGCTGCGCACCGCATCCGAGGGGGTCGTCGCGCCTGAAAGGATCGACGCGACCATCGCGGCAATCGGCATTTCGACGCCTGCCTTTTCCGCGAGCTCGAGGAGAACGGGCGAGGTCGCGACGCCCTCGGCCACCTCGCCGCCGAGCGCCGCGACCGCATCGGTGAGCGATTTCCCCGAAGCGAGCGCGAGGCCCACGCGCCGGTTGCGCGAAAGGTCCCCCGTGGCGGTGAGAATGAGGTCCCCGACGCCGGCGAGCCCTGAAAACGTCTCGGGGCTCCCGCCGAGGCGAGTTCCGAGCCGCCGGATCTCAGCGAGGGCCCGCGTCAGGAGCGCCGCCCGCGTGTTGTGCCCGAGGCGCAGGCCGTCGACGAGGCCTGCCGCGATCGCCACGACGTTCTTCGCGGCTCCCGCGATCTCGACCCCCAGCACGTCGGCCGAGCGATAGAGCCGCAGAGTGGGCGAGGACAGAAGCGCCTGAAGCGCCCGGGCGAGGTCCGGGTCCACGCTCGCGACGACGGCTGCCGCCGGAAGGCCGCGCGCGACTTCGGCCGCGAACGTCGGGCCCGAGAGTACGGCGAGACCTTCCTTCCGTCCGGTCACGAAGGACATGATCTCGGTCGTCCGCCGGTGCGAGCCGATCTCGAGGCCCTTGGAGGTCGCGACGAGAGGTGCGCCCGGAAGGAACGGCGCGAGCCGGTTGAGCTCCCCCGCGGTCGCCTGCACGGAGACCGACCAGAGGACCGCGGCCGCCTCCGCGAAAGCAGCCCGTGCGTCGCTCGTGATCATCACCCGGGACGGAATCGGCGGGGCGCCCGCAAGCGCGGGATGCGCCCGCGTCGCCGCGAGCCGCGCGACGACGTCCGGACGGCGGCCGAGAAGCGCGACGTCGAGGCCCTTGTTCGCGCCATGGATGGCGAGCGCGGTTCCCCAGGCGCCCGTGCCGACGATCGCGACCCGGGTCACGAGTCCCTCCGTCCCAGCCGGCGCTCGGTCCCGTCGAGGAGCCGCCGGATGTTCGCGCGGTGAGAGACGAGGAGAAGCGCGGTCGTCACGGAAGCCGCCGCGACCTCCGCATCGGGCGCGTGGAAAAGCAGCCGCATCGCGAGCGGAAGGAGGCACGCCGCCGTGATCGAGCCGAGCGACACGAAGCGCGTCGCGGCCACGACCGCGACAAAGGCGGCCACGACCGCCAGGACCGCGAACGGGCACAGCACGAAGAAACCTCCGATGGCCGTCGCCATGCCCTTGCCCCCGCGGAATCCGAACCAGATCGGGAAGACGTGCCCGAGAACGGCCGCGCACGCGGCGGCGCCGAGCCAGCGCGGGTCATACGTGATGGACCGCATCACGAGTACGGCGAGCGCTCCCTTCCCGACGTCCAGGAGCATGGTCAGGATCGCGAGCGCTTTCCCGGACGTCCTGAGCACATTCGTCGCGCCCGCGTTGCCGGAGCCCTCACGCCTGACGTCCACGCCGCGGACCAAACGCACGAGGACGACTGCGAAGGAGATCGACCCGAGAAGGTAGGCCGCGACGACGCAAGCGAGCTCGCGCGTCATCGGCGCGCTCCGTCGGCGAGACCGAGGAGGTGCTTGCGCAGCATCCCGAGCGCCGTCGAAGTCGTCCAGCGCCGGATGAGCGAGCGCTCCCCCGGCAGGAGAAGCCGCTTGTGGAGGCGGGTCCCGTCCGCCGCGTCGAGTGCGATGTGAACCGTTCCGACAGGCTTTTCCGGCGTGCCGCCTCCAGGGCCGGCGATTCCCGTCGTCGAAAGCCCGATCGTCGCGCCGAACCTCTTGCGCGCGCCGAGCGCCATCTCGCGCGCGGTCTCCTCCGACACGGCCCCGTGACGTTCGAGCGTGGCTGTCGAGACGCCCACGAGATCCGCTTTCGCGGCGTTCGCGTACGTCACGGCGGCGCCGAGAAAGTAGTCCGACGAGCCCGGAACGTCCGTGACGCGGCCCGCGAGCTGACCGCCCGTGCACGACTCGGCGAGGGCGAGCGACTGCGACTTCGCGCGGAGGAGCTTGCCGGCGACCTCTTCGAGAGTGTCCTCGTCGCGGCCGAAGATCTCGCCCGCGAGCGCCTTGTGAAAGTCGGACTCGATCCGGTCGAGAACGCGGGTCGCCTCTTCGGGAGTTCCGCGCGCCGCGAATTGAAGCTGCACCTCGCCGGGCGCGGCCAGAATCGTGAACGGCACTTCGGGATATGCCGCGTAAACGGGCTTCACGAGCGTCTCCACGACGCTCTCGGGCACCGCCGCGATCTTGAGCGTGCGCCGGTGCAGGCCCGGCGCCCCGCCGCGCGCGAGGAGGGGCTCGACGGCGTCGACCCACATCGCCTTCATCTCGTGCGGCACCCCGGGCAGAAGAACGACGGTGCCGCCGGCCGCCACGAGGAAGCCGGGAGCCGAACCGCGCGTGTTCGCCAGGATGACCGCGCCCTCGATCACGTCGGCCTGCTTCTCGTTCACCTTCGGCATCTCGAAGCCCCGCCGGCGAAACCGCTCCCTGAGTCCGAGGAGGAGCGCCTCGTCGCGCACGAGGGCGCGGCCGAAGACCTTCGCGACCGCCTCTTTCGTGCGGTCGTCATCCGTCGGGCCGAGGCCGCCCGTCACGACGAGGAGCGGGGCGCGAGAGAGAGCGAGCGGAATCTCCGCGAGGAGGTCGCCCCAACCGTCACCCACGCAGGCTTTCCGCACGACGGAGATCCCGAGGGCTTCGAGGCGGCCCGTGAGGTAGAGCGAGTTCGTGTCGAGGCGCGTCGTGCCGAGGAGCTCGCTTCCGACGGCCAGGATCGAAGCCGTGCCCGGGCGCAAGGGCGACACGGCGCTCACGCCGGTACCTGCTCGCCCACCTGGAGCTTGCGGGACGTCTCCTCCCACTCCCACATCTTCGCCTCGAGCGTTTTCCGCGCGTGTTCGCGCGCGGCATTCACCTGCCGGGCTTTCTCCCCGTCACGAAAGACGTCAGGGTTCGAAAGCGACAGATCGAGATTTCGCACCTCTTCTTCGAGACGGGAAATCTCCTCTTCGAGGGCGGCCAGGATGCGCTCGTTCTTCAGCCGTCGCCTTTCGGCGGCCTTGTCGGAAGAAGAGGAAGATTTCTTAGAAGGTGAAGAGGGGTGGGGTAGGTCGTCGCGCGCCGCCAAATCGGCCTTCGAGGGAGCAAGCCTTTCCTTCTTCCTCTTGAGCAGATCCGAATAATTCCCGTCGTGAAGCTCGGTCGCCCCGCCCGGGCCGATCTCGAGGATCTGCGTCGCGATGCGGTCCACGAACCAGCGGTCGTGCGACACGAACACGATCGCGCCCTCGAAGTCCGCGAGGGCGTCCTCGAGCTGCTCGCGCGCGTCCAGGTCGAGGTGGTTCGTGGGCTCGTCGAGAAGCAGGAAATTCGCGCCGCCGAAGACGATACGCGCGAGCGACAGGCGCCCCTTCTCGCCGCCCGAGAAAGTCGCGATTCTCTGGAAGACCTCGTCGCCCCGGAAGTCGAAGAGAGCGAGGAAGTCGCGCGCTTCGTTCTCCTTCATCGTGGGGTCGAGGTCCATCACGGCGTCGAGCGCCGTCGCCTGGACCGGAAGGTCGCCCATCTCCTGATCGTAGTAACCGGTGAGCACGCCGGTGCCCGGCAGGGCCGAGCCGGAAAGCGGAGGGAGCACGCGGGCGAGCGTCTTCAGAAGCGTCGTCTTGCCGCAGCCGTTCGGACCCCACAGCGCCAGCCGGTCCCCGCGGCGGAGGAGAAGCGACACGGGCTGAAGGAGCGGCCCCGTCTCCTTGTAGCCCGGCACGAGTTTCTTCGCCTCGAGAACGCGCCCGCCGGAGACGCGGGCCTCCTCGAAGCGGATCGAGACGTCGTTCGCGTCGTCCCGTGGCGCCTCGATTCTCTCGATCCGCGCGAGCATCGTGCGGCGGCTGCGGGCCTGTTTCGTCTTCTGGCCGGCGATGTTGCGGCGGATGAATTCCTCGGTCCGCTCGATCATCTGCCGCTGCTTCTCCGCTTCCTTCGCCCTCAGTCGATCACGCTCGGCCTTCAGCTTGCGGTACGTGGCGTAATCGCCCGGATAGTCCTCGAGGCGGCCGTGCGCGACCTCGACGATCCGGTCCGCGACTGCGTCGAGGAAGCGGCGATCGTGCGAGACGACGAGCGCGGAGAGGCCCGCGCCCGTCTTCCGCTCGACGAGCCAGCCTTCGAGGAACTCGATTCCAGCCACATCGAGATGATTCGTGGGCTCGTCGAGGAGGAGGACCGAGGCGTCCGTCAGGAGGAGGCGGCCGATCTGGGCGCGGTGTTTCTGCCCGCCCGAAAGCGCGCCCACAGGCCGCTCCCAGAGCGCGCGGTCGAGACCGACGCCCATGAGCACGCGGTCCACACGCGCGTCCGCCTCGTAGCCGCCCGCGCGCTCGAAATGCTCGCGCACCTCGTCGTGCTCGGCCAGCAGCACGTCGAGCGCCGCGCGATCGCCGCCGGCACCGTGCGCGGCGATGGCTTCCTCGAGGCGCCTCATCTCGCGCTCGAGCGCGAGGAGAGGCTCCTGCGCGCGCGCCACGAACGCCCGGAGCGGCTCGTCCCCTTCGGGCTCGACCGCCTGGTCGAGAGAGGCGAACGTCGTGCCGCCCGCCACGTGCAGCTTGCCGCCGTCGGGCTCCACCAGCCCGAGGACGATCTTCAGGACCGTCGACTTCCCCGCTCCGTTCCGGCCCACGAGGCCCACGATCCGGCCCGGGTCGTGCTGCCACGTGGCGTCCACGAGGACATCCTTCGTTCCGAAGCTCTTGCGGACGTTTTCGAGCCGGTACAGCACGGCGAGAGGATAAACGAGTGGTCGGGGCTGGTACGATCCGTGAGACAGAGTCGCACTTCGGAACAAACGAGGAGAGGAATGGACCGGCATGACGCTGGAGGGCCGATGAGCCACCATGAGAGCGATCCCTCCGAAGAGGAGACCTTCATCCCGACGCCGGACGGCGCGGCTGCGCCCGCGCCGGCGGCCGATGCGCCACAGAACGCCTCGGGCGCCGTCCGCTACGACGTCGTGAGGCTCCTCGCCGCGGGCGGCATGGGGGCGGTGTTCCTCGCCCGCGACCCCGCCCTCGGGCGCGAGGTCGCGCTGAAGGTCGCCAAGGGCGACGACCCCTCCCGGCGCGCGCGCTTCATCGACGAGATGCGCATCCTGGGCCAGCTCGAGCACCCGAACGTGGTGCCGCTGCACGCGCTCGTCATGGCCGATCGCGCCACCTTCTGCACGATGCGGTACGTCCGCGGCCGCACGCTCGCCGAGGTGCTCGGCGGGCTTCGCGCGGCCGATCCCGAGACGACGGCTCGCTACTCGATCACGCGCCTCGTGCAGGTGCTGTTGCAGGTCACCCAGGCGATCGACTTCGCGCATTCGCGCGGCGTCCTCCACCGCGACCTCAAGCCCTCGAACGTCATGCTCGGCGAGCACGGCGAGGTGCAGGTCCTCGACTGGGGCCTCGCGAAGGTGATCGACCGCGGGGACGGGAAGGTCATCGCCTCGGGCTCGGACCACACCCGTGCGGGAGAGGTGATCGGGACGCCCGCGTACATGTCGCCCGAGCAGGCCGCGTCCTCTCCGCTGGACGAGCGCTCCGATGTCTGGGCGCTGGGCGTCATGATGTACGAGATCCTCACACTCCAGCGGCCCTTCTCGGGGGCGAACCCGATCGCGACGCTCGCGGGCGTCCTGCGCGACGACCCCAAGCCGCCGCGCGAGCGGGCGCCGCGCCGCGAGATCCCCGTCGCCCTCGAGCGCACGTGCCTCAAGGCCCTCGCGAAGCCGCCCGACGCACGCCACGCCTCCGTGCGCGAGCTGCAGGACGAGATCCAGGCGTGGCTCGAGGCCGAGGCCGACAAGGTCAAGCGGCAGGAGAACGCAGGCAAGCTCGCCCGGCGCGGCCGCGAGATCCTCGAGCACTACCGCCGGAAGAAGGCGGAGATGGCCGCCCTCGAACGCGAGGTCGAATCGCTGCGCGGCAGCTTTCATCCCTGGCAGCCCGTCCGCGAGAAGGCGCCGCTCTACTCGGCCGAAGACCGCCTGCGCGACGCGCGCGCGGAGCTCGCGACCACGGGCTCGAACCTCGTCATGACGCTCGCGGGCGCCCTCGGGCACGACGAGAGCCACTCCGAGGCGCGCGCCGTCATGGCCGACTACTTCTTCGAGCAGCTCCTCGAGGCCGAGGAGACGCACGACCACCGGAACGTGCGGTACTTCGGGCAGATCGTCGCGGCCTTCGACGATGGGCGCCACGCAGCCGCGCTGAAGGGCGACGGCTCGCTCGCGCTGGAGTCGGATCCGCCGGGCGCCGAGGTGTGGCTTTACGAGTTCGTGGAGAAGAGCCTCCGGCTCGTCCCCGAGAACGAGCGCCTTCTCGGGCGCACGCCGCTTCCGCCCGTGCCGCTGCCCATGGGGAACTACCTCGTCATCTTGCGCGCGCGCGGACGCGCCGACACGCGCTATCCCGTCTTCATCTCGCGCGGACGCGCGTGGACGGGCCGCGTGCGGCTGCTCACTCCGGCCGAGATCGGGGAGGGTTTCGTCCACGTACCCGCCGGCCCGTACGTCCTCGGTGGCGACCCCGCGCTCCCCGGTTGGGGCCTGCCCGGCCGCATGGCCGAGAGCGAGGACTTCGGCATCGGCGTGCATCCCGTCACGATGGGCGAGTACGTCGAGTTCCTGAACGACCTCGTCGCGATCGACCCCGCGAAGGCCCAGCTCCACTCCCCCAAGAAGGACGTGGGCGGGAGCACGTACCTCGAGGTGGACGCGAACGGTCGCTTCTCGCTCCCGCCGCGGGACCTCCTCGGCGAGGAGATGCATCCTCGCCGCCCGTGCGTGAGCATCACGTGGCACTCCGCCGTCGCGTACGCCGAGTGGCGCTCGGCACGCGACGGGCGCATGTACCGCCTTCCGACGGAGTTCGAGTGGGAGAAGGCCGCGCGCGGCGTGGACGGCCGCGCGTTCCCGTGGGGCGACCGCTTCGACGCCACCTTCTGCAACTCGGGAGAGAGCAACCCGGGCCGCCCGCGGCCGCTGCCGGTCGACTCGTACGAGGCGGACGTTTCCGTCTACGGCGTGCGCGGCACGGCGGGCAACGCGCGCGACTGGACGGCCACCCTCGTGACGCAGGGCCGCGGCGAGGCCGCGATGGTGTCGAGCGTCATCCGCGGCGGCGCGGCCGAGTTCGCGGGCTCGACGGAGTTCAGCCACATGAGCCGCGCGGCTTTCCGCTACGTGATCCCGGCCTTCTACCTGAATCCGGCGATCAGCTTCCGGCTGGCGTTCACGCCGCCGCGCGCCGAAAGGGACGACACATGAGCTTCAAGCCCTGGACCGATGAGTCGCTCGCGCCGATGCGCCTCGTGGGCGACCCGCCCGCCGACGCGGCCGTCGCGGCGCTCTACGAGGAGGCGGGAGGCGGGGGCGCGGGGCTGAAGAAGCTGAACGACTTCCTCTTCGGCCTCACCTTCGAGGGCGAGTTCACGCACGCGAGTCTCCCCGGGCCCGTGCATGACTTCGCGGTCCGGAGCGCCGACCCGCCCGCGTGGGCCGACCCCGCGCGCGTCGAGGCCGGCCAGAAGTTCTTCTACGACAACGGCCTCGGCGCGACGGTGCTGCTCGTGTGCGCGAGCCTGCCAGAGTGCTACGTGATGCAGAACGGCATCCACGTGCTCGGCCTGACGAGGTATCTCAAGGACCGCCCCGGCCTGCGCATCCTCGAGACGTCGCAGATGGTGCGCGACGCGATGCTCCCGGGCGGCCTCGCGCCCGGCGCCAAGGGCATCCTCGCGGTCCAGAAGGTGCGCCTCCTGCACGCGGCCGTGCGTCACCTGATCCTCACGACCGCGGCGGGCGACGGCCACGACATGGGCAAGGTCTACGGCGAGGCGCGCTGGAACCCGGAGTGGGGCCATCCGATCTGCCAGGAGGACATGGCCTACACGCTGCAGACGTTCGCGTACGTCGTCCTCCGCGGCCTGAAGACGATGGACGCGGCGTTCACGCCCGCAGAGGCGGATGCGTTCCTCCACTGCTGGAACGTGGTCGGGCACGTCCTCGGCGTCGACCGGAGCCTCCTTCCCGAGCCCGAGCCGGGCGACGGCGGCCCGTCGCGCTTCACGCGCGCCGAGATGCTCTACGAGGCGATCCACGCGCGGCAAGCGGGCCGGACGGACGACGGCGTCGCGATCACGCGCGCCCTCGTCGAGTTCGTCGAAAAGCTCCTGGGCAACCGCGTGCCGCGCGAGCTGCCGCTGAAGCACCTGCGCGGCACGGACCTCGCGCGGCTGCCGCGCCTCGTCATGCGGGACATCCTCGGGCCGGAGACGATGAAGCTCCTCGGCGTGGAGCTTTCGAGCAAGGTGGGCCTTGCCGGGCTCATCGAGGAGCTCGGCCTCCTCGCGCTGCGTTTCGTCTACGACGTCCTCCAGCGCCTCTCAGGGGGCACCTTCCTCGGGCGTGCGTCCGAGTCGCTCCACATCGTCCTCACGGAGGAGCTGTCCAAGCTCCCGCCCGGCTACAAACAGACGTTCCTGCCGGAATCGCTCCGGCGCGCGGGCCCCGGCGCGCCGCCGGACCCGGTGGACGCGTGACGCGGCGGCTCATCGTTCCACTCGCAGCCGCCGCGTTCGCGCTCGCGCGCACCGCCTTCGCGCAGGAGCCCGCGCCCGCACCGACGCCTGCAGCCCCGGCGCGGACTGCGTCGAAGCCGGACGCGGACGAGATGCCCGAGCGCACGTACGCCGAGACGGTCGTCGTCACCGCGAGCAAGACGGCCGAGGAGGTTCGCGACGCCCCCGTCGCCGTCACCGTCGTTCCCGCGTCCGAGATCGAAAAGTCCTCGGCCGAGAGCTACGGAGATCTCCTGCGCACAGTGCCAGGTCTCAACGTCGCACAGATGTCCGCGCGCGACGTGAACCTCACGCCGCGCCTCGCGACGGGGCGCAACGCGAACGCGACGCTCGCGCTCCTCGACGGACGCACCATCTACCAGGACTACTTCGGCATGGTCCTGTGGGACCTCCTGCCCATCGACTTCGACGAGGTCAAGCAGGTGGAGGTCGTCCGCGGGCCCGACTCCGCGATGTGGGGCGCGAACGCGATGGGCGGCGTCGTGAACATCCTCACGAAGGACCCCGCCGAGATGCTCGGCACGTCCGTGAAACTGGGCGGAGGCACCCTCGGCACCCGCGAGGCCGGCGTCATCCACGCGGGCACGTCCGGCGCCGCGTCGTACAAGGTCAGCGCCTCGTATTTCGCACAGGACGCCTGGGAGCGCCCCACGGCGCTGCCCGACGGCACCCCGCTGCCCACGTACGACAACACGGGCACGCACCAGTACCGCATCGACCTGCGCTTCGACCTCGACCGCCCCGATAACGGCAAATGGAAGTTCGGAGCGGGCTTCGCGTCCAGCGACGGCCCGATCCTCACCGGCCTGGGGCCCTTCGACGCCACGAACCTCTATCAGGGCCACGCGACAGCCGAGTACCTCAAGGGCGACTTCCACGCCTCGGCGAACCTCACGCTGCACGACGCGAGGTACGTTGGCTTCCTCGCCCCGGAAATCGTCACGATGAAGAACCAGACGATCGCGGCGGAGGCGGGCGACCGCCACCTCTTCGGAGAGAAGAACCTCGTCTCGTGGGGCGCGAGCGCGCGCACCAGCCACTTCGACCTGAGCCTCGTGCCAGACGTCCACGCGCGCACCGACCTCGGCGCCTTCGCGGAGGACGAGATTTTCCTCGCCGAGACGCTGCGCCTGAGGGCCGGCGCGCGTTACGACTGGTCCGACACCTATGGCGGCGCCCTCTCGCCGCGCACGGGCCTCATCTTCGAGCCGCACAAGGACCATACCTTCCGGCTGAGCTGGAACCACGCGTTCATCGCGCCGTCGCTCGTCGAGAACTTCCTCGAATTTCCGAGCGTCGCCCTCGCGACGCTCCCGACCGGGTCGTACGTCTACCCAATCCTGGCGACGGGCTCGCGCGACCTCAACGCCGAGACGATGAACGCTTTCGAGGTCGGCTACACCGGCTCGTTCGCCCGGCGCGTCACCGTGACCGTCTCGGCGTACTACGACATCTCGCGCAACCGCATCTTCTTCGTGCCCGTCGAGTACTACTCCCCCGCCGACCCGCCGCCCGGCTGGCCTCTGCCGCCTTCCGCCCTCGACCAGTACCCGATCCCGAAGGCGTTCAGCTACCGCAACCTCGGGCGCATCGTGGATCGCGGCATCGAGGTCTCCGCCGACATGAAAATCTCGCGCGCCCTCACGGCTTTCGCGAACTACTCGTGGCAGGCGGACCCGCAGGTGAGCGAGCAGGGCGCGACGACGATTCCCGTGAACCTGCCGGCCCGCAACCGGATCAACGCGGGGCTCAGTGTCGGGGCGGGCGCCTTTTTCGGATCGGCTTCCGTGAACTACACGGCGTCGGCGTTCTGGACCGACGTGCCGCCGTACGTCGGCCCGACAGCGCCATTCACGCTCTGGAACGCGGCCGCGGGCTGGACCTTCGCGAACAACCTCACGGTCGCCGTGCGCGCCGTGAACGTGACCGACGCGCGCGTCCAGCAGCACGTCTTCGGCGACATCCTGCGCCGGCGCGTGACCGCCGAGCTGCGGTTCCACTTCTAGGCTTCAGGAGGCTTCGATGGTCCAGATCGACATCCCGGTGGCGTTCGCCCTCGGCGGACTCCACGCCGACGCCGCGCGCGCCCAGCTCGCGACGGGGAAGAGCGAGCACCTCTGGCGCACGCTCGCGCGCGACCTTCTCTTCTTCAGCTTCTTCGCGAGCTGGCTGCCGATCCAGCTCCTCGCGCGGCACTTCGGCTTCGAGACCTCGCACATGTGGTGGCACGAGGACTCGGTCCTCGCGTACCCGCTCTACATCCCTGCGTTCATGACGCTCTACCTCGCGGCGAACGTCGCGGGCCTCGCGGCGGGCGTCACGCTCGTGCGCGCGGGGCGTGTGAGCCTGAACCGGTTCGTCATCGCCGCGTGCTGGCTGTTCGCGACGGGCTGGGTATTCCTGCAGAAGGAGCGCACGCTCGTCCTCGGCACGTACCGCGAGTGGCGCGCGGGCGTGGCACCCCCGCTCTCGTCCGACCCCGGCCTCGTGCGTCTCCTCGTGATCTTCGGCGCCGTCTTCACGGTCGCCCTCGTCCTCGCTTACCGCCGCATCCGGCGCGAGGGCACGGCGCTCGAGGCCGCCGGGCCGCTCGGAGCCTGAGCCGCAAACTCGCTACTTCAGGCCCTCAACGACGAAGCACTCCCGGTCCATCAGAGCGTCCCCACCACGAACGGCAGCGACTCGACCACCGTGCCGGCGGGAGCGATCGTGAAGCAGCCCGCGAGCCGCGCGTAGAACGTGGGGTTCGGCTTCGCCGTCGGCCCGAGCTCGACGACGAGCAGCGGCTCGCCCTTTTCCACGGCGTCGCCGGGCTTTTTCTTCACGCGAAAACCCGAGGCCGGATCGACGACGTCGTCTTTCCGGGCGCGGCCGCAACCGAGCTCGATCGCGAGGAGCCCGACCTCGCGCGTGGCGATCCGGGCAACGACGCCGGCGGTGGGCGCCGGGACGTCGCGCCGTGAAAGCGGCTGCGGCAGTCGCGTGGCATCGTCACAGACGCCGGCGTCTCCACCCTGCGCGGCGATGAGCTTCGCGAAGATTTCCAGCGCCCGGCCGTCGGAGAGGGCCGCGTTGAGCCGCCGTCGGGCTTCCTTCGCGCTCGTCTCGAGGCCGGCAGCGAGGACGAGGTCCGCGCCGAGAAGCAGGGTGTTCTCCCGAAGGTCGGCCGGCCCCTCGCCTCCCAACATCCGGATCGACTCCTCGACCTCGTTCGCGTTCCCGACAGCCTCGCCGAGAGGGCGGTCCATCGCCGTGATGTAGCCGGAGGCCTTGCGGCCGGTCGCGCGCGTCGTCTCGACGAGAGCCGAGCCCAACCTCTTGGCATCCCGGGGGTCGGACATGAACGCGCCGTTGCCCGTCTTCACGTCGAACACGACGGCGTTCGCACCGGTCGCGAGCTTCTTCGAGAGGATCGAGGCCGTGATGAGAGGGATGGACTCGACCGTCCCCGTCACGTCGCGGAGCGCGTAGAGCCGCCGGTCGGCCGGCGCGATGGAATCCGTCTGCCCGATGAGCGCGCAGCCGACCGTGTCGAGGAGACGGTCGAAGTCAGCCTTCGGCAGCGCGGTCTTGACGCCCGGGATCGCCTCGAGCTTGTCGAGCGTGCCACCCGTGTGCCCGAGGCCGCGGCCCGACATCATTCCGGCCTTGACGCCGACGGAGGCAAGGAGCGGCGCGAGGACGAGTGTCGTCTTGTCGCCGACGCCGCCCGTTGAGTGCTTGTCGGCCACGAACCCGTGCCGCGAAAGGTCCCATGTTTCGCCCGATTTCATCATCGAGAACGTGAGGACGGCCGTCTCGGCCGTGGTCATTCCGCGGCAACAGATCGCCATGAGGAACGCCGCGGCCTGCTCGTCCGGGATCTCGCCGCGCGTGACCCCTTCCACGAAGGCCGATATCTCGCCGGCGTCCAACTCGGCGCCGTCGCGCTTCTTCACGATCGTCCGGACGAAGAGGCTCATTTTGAAACCGGCTCGCTGAGTGAGGCGGCGATCTTCCGTCTCCACTCCTCCGCCTCGCGCAGCGTTTTCGCCGCGTTGATCGTGCGCACGCTTCGGCCGTCCCACAAAACGCGCCCTTCGACCATCGTGAGGGAGACGTCTCCCTCCTTGACGGCATAGACGAGCGTCGAGAAGACATCCCAAAGAGGCCGCGTGCGCGCCCCCGAGAGATCCACCGCGACGAGGTCCGCGCGCTTGTCCGTTTCCAGGGAACCGATCCGGTCGTCCATTTTCATCGCGCGCGCACCCTCGATCGTCGCCATGCGGAGGAGATCCCTCGCGGGGAGAGCCGTCGGATCCATCGTCGATACCTTCGCCAGCTTTCCCGCGAAGTCCATCGCCTCCCACATGTCGTGGTCGTTGTTCGAGCCCGCGACGCCGTCTGTTCCGAGCCCCACGGCGAGGCCGGCCTGACGCGCCGCGACGACGTTGAGGATGCCCGAGGCGAGCTTCATGTTGGACTCCGGATTGTGCGAAAGGCCCACCCTCTTCGAGGCCAGGAGCCGAAAATCGTCCGCATCGCACCAGACGCAATGCGCGGCGAGGACGCTCGGGCCAAGGAAGCCAATCGCGTCGAGCCACTTCGCCGGCGTCGTCCCGTACTTGTCGCCGATCTGCTTCTGCTCGTCCCTCGTTTCGGAAAGGTGAATGAGAAGGGGCGCGTGGAACTCGTCCGCGAGCGCCTTGGCCGCCTGGAGCGTCTCCTTCGAGCAGGTGTACGGCGCGTGCGGAGCGACGGCCGCCGTGATGCGCGGATGGCCCTTCCATTTCTCGAGGAAAGCCCGCGTCACCTTCTCCGCCTCGGCGAGGTCTTTATGGTCGGGCACCGGGAAGTCCAGCCACGTTTCGCCGAGGACGCCGCGCAGCCCGCACGCGTTCACGGCTTCGGCGACGTCGGACTCGAAGTAATACATGTCCGCGAACGTCGTCGTCCCGCCACGGATCATCTCGAGGCACGCGAGCGTCGTCCCGGCCTTCACGAACGCGGGCGAGACGTTCTTCGCCTCCGCCGGAAAGATGAACTTCGTGAGCCACTCCATGAGCGGCAGGTCGTCCGCGATGCCGCGAAACAGGCTCATCGCGGCGTGCGTGTGCGTATTGATGAGGCCGGGCAGCACCACCGAATGAGGACGGGAAATCCTTTGCTTCGGAAGATAGCGGGAAAGAAGCTCACTCTCTTTGCCGACGGCGAGGATCCTGCCACCGGCGATCGCCACCGCGCCGGGGGAGAAGACGCGGTCCGAGCCGTCCATCGTCAGTACCCAACCGGCCGTCACGATCGTGTCGACCGAGGAGACCGAAGAGATCGGGGAGTTCTTCGAAGGCGCGTGGGCCGTTTCGGCGGCCGCAGCCGGCGGCGCCGCGAACGAGAGCGCCGCGCACGACAGAAGAGCAGCGACGAACCCAGCCGCGACGCGAGCGGCGGCATGCGTCACGCGGGCAGCCGGCCCTCGTGCCCTTTTCACCTTCAAAGAAGTCTTTTCTTCTCTTTCTCTTTCTTTCTCACTCACTTCGGCCCCTCGAACTCGAAGGCCAGCGGGAGCAGCGTCGAGAGCCGCATGCGGCTCACGACGCGCGCCGGCGTCGCGAGAATGACGTCGATGTCNNACGGCCGTTCGTTCGCCGCACACCGTGAGCCCGTACGACGCGGACTCGACGTTGCAGCCGCCGAAGATCGCGCCGTCCTCGGCAAGCAGCGCCGCGCCGACCCTGAATCTCGAGTATGGGGCGGAGGCGTTCTCACGGGCCTTTCGAGCCGCGTCGACGAGGCGGTTCTCCTCGTCCGTCGTGAGAGGCCGGCCGCCGTTCACTTCTTCTTCGCCTTCTTGCGGGCAGCGCCGGGACGCGACACCGGGGCGAAGGCGTCTTGCGTCGCTCCCGAACGTCCCGTGCCGAGGGCCTGGACGAGAAACGTCAGAAGGCGAACGAAGTCGCCCTTCACGCGCTGCGTCGTCTCGAGGACTTCCCGGTGGTCGAGCCTTTGCTTGAGAACGCCGGCGGCCATGTTCGTGATGCACGAGATGCCGAGGACGCCGACTCCCATCTGGTTGAGCGCGATGACCTCGGGCACGGTGGACATCCCGACCGCGTGCGCGCCCCACGTCCGGAAGGCCCTGATCTCGGCCGGCGTCTCGTACGAGGGGCCGTGGACGCCGAGATACACGCCGCGCTTCAGCGGGATGCGCTGCCGCTTCGCGACGGCGAGGGCGAGCGTCCGGAGGTCCTTGCGGTACGCGTCGGACATGTCCGGGAACCGCGGCCCGAGGTCCTCGTCGTTCGCGCCGATGAGCGGGTTCGTTCCGAACTCGTTGATGTGATCCTCGATCAGCATCAGGTTGCCGGACTTGAACGACCGGTCGATCCCTCCCGCCGCGTTCGTCACGATGACGGTCCTACAGCCGAGGAGACCCAGGACGCGCGCGGGAAAAACGACCGCCGTCATGGGGTGGCCTTCGTAATAGTGCACGCGTCCGGAGAGGACGACCGTCGGAACGCCGCGCACCGTACCCGCCACGAGCGTCCCCGAGTGCCCGACCACGGCCGACGCCGGGAATCCCGGGATGTCGCCGTACGGGATCGTGACGCGCTCGTCCACGCTGTCGGCGAAGTCGCCGAGGCCGGAGCCCAGGATCACGCCGACGAGCGGCGGGTGCGGCAGCCGCCCGCGGAGCCACTCGGCGGCGGCCGAGAGTTTCGAGTCCATTCGTCCTCCCTAACCCATCAGGATGCCGGCGATGGCCGCCGTCATGAAGCTCACGAGCGACCCGGCGAGAAGCGCCCGGAATCCGAGCCGCGCGAGGTCGGACTTGCGCGAAGGGGCGAGGCCGCCGATGCCGCCGATCTGGATGCCGATCGACGAGAAGTTCGCGAAGCCACAAAGGGCGAAGGTCGCGATGACCTTGCCCTTCTCCGACAGGCTGCCGACGACGTCCTTCATCATCGAGAAGGCGAAGAACTCGTTGATGACGGTCTTGTTCGCGATGAGGTTGCCCACCGTGGCCATGTCCTTCTCCGGCGCGCCGAGGCTCCAGGCAAGCGGCCCGAGGACCCATCCGAAGATCGTCTGGAGAGAGAAAGCGGGATTCCCCCAGAGCTGCCCGACCCAACCGAGAAACCCGTTCAACATCGCGATGAGGGCGACGAAGGCAATGAGCATCGCCGAGATGTTGAGGACAAGCATCATGCCCTGCGAGGCGCCGGTCGCGGCCGCGTCGATGAAATTCGCGCTCGTCTTCTCGACCTGCATCTTCACGGTGCCCATCGTCGTCGGCGTCTCGGTCTCGGGCCAGAGGATCTTCGAGATGAGGAACGTGCCCGGCGCCGCCATCACGGAGGCCGTGATGAGGTACTTCAGCGGCGCCCCCATCGTCACGTAGGCCAGCATGACGGCGCCCGAGACATGCGCCATGCCGCCGGTCATCATCGTGAGGAGCTCGGACGTCGTCATCGTCGCGATGTAGGGCGCGATGAGNNGCGCAGATGAAGATGACGATCGGGAGGACCTTGAAAGCGAAAATGAAGCCGCGCAGCGGCAGGCCCGTCTTCTCGCCGACGGTGTCCATCGGTCCCGCGAGCCAGCCGAAGAGGAAGCCCGAGCCCTGGTCAGCGTACGCGATGGCGTGCGAAACGCCGTTCGAGAAGGACTCGAGCGCCCGCTTGCCCCGCTCCCAGTAGAGGACGAGGAGGCCGAAGGCCATCTGGAGCGCGAACGCCCAGCCGATCGTGCGCCAGCGAATCGCCCGCCGGTTTTTCGAGAGCGCGAACGCGACGGCGAGCACGACCGCCAGACCGATCAGACCGGTGAATCGCTCCACGAATCCTCCATCTCCCGGGCAATGAACGGGAAGAATACTCCGAACGAGAGCCACTCGAACCGCGCTCAAGAGCTCGAGCGTCCCGGCGAGGAAGGCGAGGCTCAGCGCTTCGTCATTTCTCGTGCCGGCCGTGGTAACTCTGGCAGAGATAGTGGATGCCGACCATCATGACGGCCTCCCACGCGTGGTCGACCTCGAGGGACCACTCCGGATCGCATGCCTTCACGGTCTCGAGGAGACTGTCGAGCCAGAAATCGTAGAGGCTGGCTCCGATCTCGAGCTGCCCGGATCCATGCCGCGCCGCGACGTCCGAAAGATAGACGTCCGGCGTCTGCTTGCGGTCATGCGCGACGAGAAGAAGGTGATGGAAGGAAGCTTTCAAGGCGCGCTTCTGCCGCACGAAGTCCGTTCCCGCGAATTTCCCGGCCACCTCGGGCGACGAGGCCATGAACTTCTCGTAGAACAGGTCGAGAAAGCCCGGCCGCGCCTCGCACCTCGCGAGGCTCCTCTCGAAGAGGTCGAGCGTGCTGGAATCCACGGAGTCGCTCATCTGGAGCCTCCCGGGGCCCGCGCCATCGTCATATGAGACCTGGTCGCAGTATAGAAGCAGACGATCCGGCCGCAGGCCGCGCGCACGCCCGCGTCGGGCGGCTCGTCAGGCCGCCGGACGGATCGCGCCAAGGAAGCTCGTGCCGGCGAGAGGCGGGACGCCGAGATGCTCGGCCACGGTCGCCCCGAGGTCGGCGAACGTCTTCCGCGTGCCGATGTCGGCCCCGTTCATCACGCCCGGACCCGCAGCGACCATCGGGACGTACTCACGCGTGTGGTCGGTGGATTCGTCGCAAGGGTCGCCGCCGTGGTCGGCGGAAAACATGAGCAGGTCGCCCGGCAGGAGGGCGGCGACCATCCCGGGCACGAAGGAATCGAGCTCTTCGAGGCACTTCGCGTAGCCCATCACGTCGTTTCGGTGGCCGTACTTCGTGTCGAAGTCCACGAGGTTCGTGAAGACGAAGTCATCATGGCGGTCGCGAATGGCCGCGATCGTCTTCTCGATGCCGTCGCGGTTCGACACCGTGTGCACGGCGGTCGCGATGCCACGGCCGCAGAAGATGTCCTCGATCTTGCCGAGGGCGTGCACCTTCAGCCCGTGCCGCGCCGCACGGTCGAGGAGCGTCTCGCCGGATGGCGGGACGCTGAAATCCTTCCGCCGATGCGTGCGCTGGTATTTTCCCTTCGCACCCACGAACGGCCGCGCGATGACGCGGCCCACCTGATGAGGAGGCTTGAGGATCTCGCGCGCCGCCCGGCACCACGCGTACAGCGTGTCGATCGGAACGACGTCCTCGTGCGCCGCGATCTGAAAGACCGAGTCGCCGGAGGTGTAGAGAATCGGCCGTCCGGTCCTCACGTGCTCGTCGCCCAGCTCCTCGAGGATCGTCGTCCCCGACGCGGCCTTGTTGCAGAGCACTTTCCGCTCGATCGCCCTCTCGAACGGCTCGACGACCTCGGGAGGAAATCCGTCTGGATAGAGGGGAAAGGGCACGTCGAGCGTCAGACCCATCAGCTCCCAATGGCCCGTCGTCGTGTCCTTCCCCGCGGCGGCCTCGGCGAGCCGCCCGAACGCGCCCGCCGGCACGGCCAGACCGGCCGGCGCCTCGGCGTACATCGTGTGCAGCAGCCCGAGGCCCGTCAGGTTCGGGAGACGCGGCTTCCCGTCGCGGAGGATGTGTTGAAGCGTCTTCTTGCCCTCGTCCCCGAAGAGCGCCGCGTCCGGCGCCGTTCCCACGCCGAGGCCATCGCAGACGATCACGATGGCGCGTGCCTTCATAGCGGATTTCCTCGTCTCCTCTCCGGCGCGGAGGGGGTCAGGGAGAACCCGAGCCCGGGTTCTCCCTGGAAACTAAAGGGAGGCCAGGCGCTGCTGCGCGTCGGTGCGGAGGGGCGAATCCGGGAAATCCGTCACGAGGCGTTGGTAGAAGCTCTTCGCCTCGATGTTCTGCCCCGTTTGCTCGTAGAGGCGCGCCATCGTGAAGACGAGCAGGTCCTTGGAGACGGGTGCGTCGGCGGCCTCGAGGTACTTCTTCGCCGTTTCGAGAGCCTCCTTAGGGCGGCCGGCCGCCGCCTCGGCGTCGATCGCCGCGACCGCGGCGACTCCCGCCGCCATGCTGCCGCTTTCGGACTTCGCGAAGGCCTTCGCCGCGTCGAGGTTCGCGCCCGTCGCCGCCTTCGTGCCGTCGAGCGAAAGCAGGAGGACCGCCGCCGCGCGGCCGGCCGGGGAGGAAGGCGCGTCCTTGACGAGAGAGGCGAGCTCCGCTCTCGCCGCCGCGGTCCGTTCGGCGACGTCCTTGAAGGCGCGCACGCCGGGCGCGAGGGCCGCGTCAGACGCGAGGGGCGCGTCGAAAAGGGCCAGCGCGGAGGAGAGCCGCGCCGCGAGACCGTTGTTTCGGAAGACGATTCCGCCCCAGATGGCGCCCGCGACGAGGATGGCGCCGCCGGCGATCACGATCCAACGCGTGGTTTCTGACCGGTGCGTCGCGACGAAATCGCGGGCGTCCGTCAGCGCGTGCTGGAGCTGATCCGTCTTCATCTGCTGTTTCGTGAGTCGGTTCGACATGTTGGTTTCGGGGCTCGCCTCAGCAGAAAGCGGCGAGCGCCGCATCCTCAGCGCTTCTTCTTCCGCTTCCCCGACTTCTTCGCCGGCTTGGCCTTCTTGTGGGCCTTCTTCTTCGTGGTCTTTTTCGCAGCCTTCTTCTTGGGAGAGGCCTTCTTTTTCGGAGCGGCCTTCTTCGCGGCTTTCTTCTTGGGCGCGGCCTTCGCCTTCTTCTTCGGGGCGGCCTTCTTCTTCGGAGCCGCCTTCGCCGCCGGAGCAGCGGGTTTCGGAGCGGGCGGGGTCGCCGCCTTAGCCGCCGGAGCAGCGGGTTTCAGAGCGGGCGGGATCGCCACCTTCGCCGCCGGAGCAGCGGGTTTCGGAGCGGGCGGAGCGGCGGGCTTCGGGGCCGGGGCGGGCGCCGCGGCAGCGGGTGGACCGGCGGGCTTCGGGGCCGGGGCGGGCGCCGCGGCAGCGGGCGGAGCGGCGGGCCTCGGGGCCGGGGCGGGCGCGGGCACAGGCTTTGGCGTCACGACGACGCCGGCGGCCCTAAGGACCTGGTCAGCATGATGTTCGGTGTCTACCTTGTCGAAGGCGTGGCGGATGCGCCCGTCCTTGCCCACGAGGAACGACTTGCGGAGCGGACCGACTCCCCAGGCGGGGTTCGGATTCTGGCCCCAGGACCCGTACGCCTCGTGGACGGCGTGGTCGGCATCCGTCAGGAGCTCGAACGGCAGGTTGTACTTGACGGCGAAGGCGTTGTGCGACGACGCGTCGTCGCGCGAGATCCCGAGAACCTCGATGCCGGCCTTCTGCAGCTCGGCCCAGCCATCGCGCAGGCTGCACGACTCCCGTGTACAACCGGGCGTGTCATCTTTCGGGTAAAAATAGATCAAGACGTCCTTGCTGCCCCGAAAGTCACGCAGCGAGATCGTCTTACCCGAGCGAGCCGGAAGCGAAAAATCAGGGGCGGTCGAACCGGCACTCAAGGGCGCGGAAGGCTTCGTTTCATCGGCCATCTGGCGGTCCTCCGATGGCGGAGGATATCAAAGTAAAGTTGAAAGCGCCGATTTCGCAGCAGCCTAGCTTCCATGCGTGAGCAGCCGGTAATGGTCGCGCGTGGAAGAGGCGAGCTTCTCCACGCGCCCCGCGTCCTCGAGGTACATCAGGAATCCGAGAACCTCGCTGTATGCGAGAAAGACGTTGAGCGTCTTCACGCGTGGAAAGATCGCCGCGACGAGGTCGCGCACCGTCGCCGGGCCCTTCGCGAGCTCGCTCTCGATCTGGCCGACGCGCAACTTATAGCGCCGGTCGAGCGTCTTGCGGTGAGCGGACCAGTTCGTGACCGGCGCGCCGTGTCCGGTGAGCAGCGTCGCATCGCCGCTCGTCCTGCCGAGCTCATCGAGCGTCTCGAAATAGCGCGTGACGCTGCGGAACGGCCGGCCGGGCTCCTCGGGGTCTTCGTCGACGACCGCGTTCGGCGTGATCTCCTTCAGCACGGTGTCTCCCGTGAAGAGGACGCCCGCCTCCGGGATCGAGAACGTGAGGCTGCCGGGCGTGTGCCCGGGTGTCGATCGCACGACGACGGACCAGCCGTCGCCCGGCAGAGTTTCCCCGCCCGAGAGCTCGTCCCACACCTCGAGCGGCTTCGCGAAGCGGTCGACGGCGGTGACGGAGGCGACGACCGCGAGGCGCGGCAGAAGGCCGAAGCCCGCGCGGGCCATGTCCTCGAGGAGCAGCCCATGGCTGCGCTCCTGCCGGAAATTGCGGCGGTCGAGCCTCCCGCCGTACAGCGTCGCGCCCGAAGCGTCGGCCACCTTCTCCGCGAGGCCGTAATGATCCTGATGGCCGTGGGTGAGCAGGATGCGCTTCACGTCGGAGACCTCGAGGCCAAACCTCTTCAGGCCCGCTCCGAGCGCGTCCCAGGCCTCCCCCGTCAACGGCCCGCTGTCGATGAGCGTGATGGGATCACGGCGAATCAGATGGACGTTCACCGGCCCGACAGGAAAGGGAGTCGGAAGAGGAAGAGTTTCGATGAATGGTGAATGAGGCAGCCATCGCTTCACGCGAGGCTCCTAGGCCCAAAGATCGTACGGATACCCGCCCGCCTCGTAGACGCGATCGCTGATAGACGTGCACGCATCGTCGCGGTTCTTCTCGAGCGCCTTGAGGTTCGCAACCATGCGATGCCGGGCGTGGGCGCAGAACCAGCGCGCGATCTCGATCTCCCCCGCCGCCTTCTCCTCGCCTTTCTTCGCGAGAGAGGCCGTCACCCGCGAGAGCGTCGCGACCTGAGCGTAGAGGTCGATGAGGACGTCGGCGATGCGCTCCTGCTGATACTCCTTGTCGACGACCTTCTTCCCGTGCTTCCTGAGAATCGTCTCGCACGCATTCGCGAAGATACCGGCGTAGCGCCCGACCTGGTCGGCCTCGGGCGCGAGCGACGGGTGGACCTTCGTCAGCTTGTCGTGCGTGATGACCCCCTTCAGCCGCTTGTGCGCGTACTCGGTCAGGATTCCGCGCTGCGCGAGCGGGCTCTTGAGCGCGCTCTGGACTTCCTTCAGCGAGTCGCCCAGTTCCTTCATGCCCGAGAGGGCGATGAGAAGGCGCAGGATCTCGTTCGTGCCCTCGAAGATCATGTTGATGCGGCTGTCGCGGAGAGCGCGCCCGTAGGGGTACTCGTTCATGAAACCGTTGCCGCCCGCGATCTGCAGCCCGTCGTTGATGTTCTGCCAGAGCACCTCGGTGCCGAACACCTTGCAGCAGGCGCCCTCGAGGGAATAGTCGCCGATGTGTCGGTCCACGAGGCCGGCCGTCAGGTAGACCATCGACTCCAGCACGTACGTGGTCGCCGTCATCCGCGTGATCTTGTGGCGGATCATCTCGAAGTCGGCGATGCGGGTCTTGAACTGCTTGCGCTGCGTCGCGTGGTCGACCGCGAGCTTGATCATCATCTTCGAGCCGCCGACCGATCCGGCGCCGAGCGACGTGCGTCCCGTATTCAGCGTCTCGAGGGCGATCTTGAAGCCGTGACCCTTCTCGCCGATGAGGTTCGCGGCGGGGACGCGGCAGTTCTCGAAGATGATCTGGCAGGTCGAGGATGCGCAGAGGCCGAGCTTCTTCTCCTCGGGCCCGCGCGAAAGGCCGGGCAGGGCGCCGTCCTCGTTCGCGATGACCGCGAAGCAGGAGATCTCCTTGTGCTTTTCCTTCTCGGCGGTGTCGGAGGGGATACGGGCGAAGACCGAGAAGAAGCGGGCGAAGGCGCCGTTCGAGATCCACTGTTTCGTGCCGTTCAAAACGTACTCGTTCGTCGCGGGGTCGTAGACGGCGGTCATCTTGAGCGAGCCCGCGTCCGAGCCGGCCTCCGGCTCGGTGAGGCAGAACGCCGCGACCAGCTTTCCGCTCGCGAGGTCGGGCAGCCACTTCTTCTTCTGCTCCTCGTTCCCGAAGAGGACGAGGGGCTTGCAGCCGATGGACAGGTGCGCTCCGACGACGATGGAGGCCGAGGCATCGAGCGGCGCGATCACCTCCGTCATGCGGCAGTACGCCGCCGACGAGAACGCGCTGCCGCCGTACTCCTCGGGGATCGTCATCCCCATCACGCCCAGCTCGCCCATGGCTTTCACGGCTTCGCGCGGGAAGAAGTGCTCCTTGTCCATCTTGTCGGAGTCGAGGTTCGCCGCGTCGAACTCCGTGTAGGCGCCCGCGAAAGCCTCCACCGTCTCCTTCACGTCCTTGGGGATCTCCGGGAAGGGGAAGACGAGATCCTCGGCGATGTGGCCCTGAAACAGGGTCTTGAGGAACGACTCGACTTCGACGGTGGTTTCAGGTTTCGTCTCTTCTTTGACTGTGGACATATCGGCTCCTGAAGGACTCATTCGAAGAATCTCTTGCCGGTTCTGGCCATCTCGATCAGCAGCGGAGCCGAGGCGAACCGGCCGCCTTTTTCCTTCGCGAGTTGCTGGAGGCCCTCGACGATCGCCTTCGCACCGAGCGTGTCGGCATACGCGCACAGGCCCCCGCGGAACGGCGGGAAACCCGTGCCGAAGATCATCGCGAGGTCGAGCTTCGCCGGGCTCGCGACGATGCCGTCCGCGAGGCAGAACGCCGCCTCGTTGATCATCGGAAGCAGAAGCCGCCCCTCGATTTCCGAGGACGAGGGATTCTTCGAAGGGGAAGAAAGGCCGAGAGCGGCGTAGACGGCGGGATCCGGCGCGCCGCGTTTCTCTTTTTCGTACAAATAGAATCCCTTTCCTGCCTTGCGGCCGAGCCGACCGCTCGTGACGAGCTTCTCCAGGGCGGGATCCTCGGGCATCCGCGCGGGAAACGCGTTCGCCATCGTCCCGGCCGCTTTTACGACGACGTCGATCCCGACGTCGTCCAGCAGCTCGAAGGGCCCGACCGGCATTCCGAAGGCCCGCATCGCCTTGTCGACGGCGGCAAAGTCAGCGCCTTCGAGGAGGAGCCGCGCCGCCTCGCCGATGTACGGGCTGAGGATGCGGTTCACGAGGAAGCCCGGCGCGTCCTTCACGACGACCGGCGTCTTCCCCATCTTCTTCGCGAGATCGAAGACCGTCGCCGTCACCTCGGGATCCGTCTTTTGCCCGTAGATGACCTCGACGAGAGGCATCTTGTGGACGGGGTTGAAGAAGTGCATGCCCGCGACGCGCTCGGGGTGCGCCGCCTTCGAGGCGATCTCCGTGATCGGGAGCGTCGACGTGTTCGACGCGAAGATTGCGGTCGGCGAGACGACGTGCTCCCAATCGGCGAGGACCGCCTGCTTGACGGACATCTTCTCGAGCACGGCCTCGATCGTGATGTCGCAGCCCTGGAAGCCCGCGTACTCCAGCGAGCCGCCGAGGAGCGACATCTTCGCCGCGAACTCCGCGCGGGTCATCCGGCGCTTCTTGAGCTTCTCTTTCCAGATGCGGGCCGCCTGCGCGAATCCGAGCGCCAGCGCCTCGGGTTTGATGTCCTTCATGCGCGTCGGGAAGCCCTTGTCGGCCGCGAGCTGCGCGATGCCGCCGCCCATGACGCCCGCGCCGAGGACGCCGACCCGCCCGATCTTCCGGGGCTTGACCCGGGCGCCGGACCCGCCGAGTGCCTCGACGCCGGTCTCCTTCTTGACCTCTTCCATCCGGAAGAAAAGGCCCACGAGGCTCCGCATCACGGGCGTGCCGATGAGCGATCCGACCCCCTCAACCTCGAGCTCGAGCGCTTCGGCGAACGGCCGTGAGAAGCCCTTTTCGATGACGGACAGGGCCGCGAGCGGCGCCGGGTAGTGCCCCTTCGTCTCCTTCAGGACCGACTGGCGCGCCTTCGAGAAGACGATCCCCTTGCCCGGACCCTCCAGGAGCCTTTCGGCGAACTTCGGCTCGCGGACGCGCGAAGGGCCCCCGCTCGGACCCGCGTTCGAGCGCTTTTTCGAGCCGAACTTCGCGCGGGCGAAATTCTTCGCCCATTCCTCGATGATCGCCTGGGGAACGACCTCGTCCACGAGCCCGATCCTCTTTGCGCGCTTCGCGTCGAGGACCTTGCCCGCGAGAATGACGTCGAGGGCGTTCGCGAGGCCGACCATCCGGGGGAGCCGCGTCGTGCCGCCCCAGGCCGGCAGGATGCCGAGTTTGATCTCGGGGAGCCCGATCTGGGCCTTCTTCGAGTCCGAGATGAGGCGCCAGTCCATCGAGAGCGCCGTCTCGCAGCCGCCGCCCACGCAGGCGCCGTCGATCGCCGCGACCGTGGGGAACGGGAGGTTCGCGAGCTTGTTGAAGGTCCGGTGCCCGTCCCGGATCATCTCGGGATCCGCGTTCCGGTCGGCCTTTGCGATCTCGTTCACGTCCGCCCCGGCGATGAAGATGCCGGGTTTCGCGGAGAGAAGGAGCAGCGCCTTGACGTCGGACCGGCCGGCGAGCGAATCCAGGACGCGGTCGAACTCCTTCATGACGGGCGTCGAGAACTTGTTCACCTTTTCGCCCGGCGTGTCGAAGACGAGAACGGCGAGTCCGTCTCCCTCGACCGTCAGCCGGAAGGGAGAAAGCACGTCCGCGGGCGCTGTGAGAGGGACCGTTTCATCGACGAGCGTGGACATCAGACTGCCTCCAGGAGGATCGATGCGCCCTGCCCGCCCCCGACGCAAAGCGTCGCGAGGCCGTGCGCGACCTTGCGGCGGCGCATCTCGAGAAGGAGCGTCAGGATGAGGCGCGTACCCGAGCTCCCGACCGGATGCCCGAGGGCGATCGCGCCGCCGTTCACGTTGAGGATGTCGTCCGCGATCTCTCCGAGCTCGGGAGACCTCGCGAACGCGTCGAGATTCGCGAGGACCTGGGCCGCGAACGCCTCGTTCATCTCGACAAGACCCACGTCCTTCATCGAGAGGCCGGCCCTCTTCAGCGCGATCGGCGTCGAACGCGACGGCCCGAGACCCATGCGCTCGGGCTCGAGGCCGGCGAAGCCCCATCCGGAGATCCGGCCGAGCGGCTTCAACCCATGCTTTTTCACGTAGTCCTCGGACGCGACGACGACGGCCGCGCCGCCATCCGTGATCTGGGAGGAGTTGCCCGCCGTGACCGTTCCGAATTTCCGGTCGAAGAAGGGCCGAAGCTTCGCGAGAGCTTCCATCGTCTGGTTCTCGCGCACGCCGTTGTCGAGCGTGAGAACGCGGTCGTAGTCGGGTGGAACCGGCACGGGGACGATCTCCTCGGCCAGCTTCGCGCGGGCCGCCGTAGCCCGGTGGTGTGAGCGCAGCGCGAACGTGTCCTGCATTTCGCGCGTGAGATGGCCTTCCCTCGCGAGAATCTCGGCCGTGTCGCCCATGCCGAGGCCGCACACGGGGTCCGTCAGGCCTTCCTTGAGGCCGATCACCGGATTNNGTCGCGATGAGGCGTGCGGCCTCCACGACGGACTCGACGCCCGAGGCGCAGTTGCGCGACACCGAGTGCGCCGGTCTTTCCTTCGGAACGCCGGCCCGGAGCGCGATGATGCGCGCGATATTCGCCGCGTCCACGGGCGTCGCGATGTTGCCGAAGATGGCCTGATCGATCGCGGCGGGCTCGACGCCCGCGCGGGCCATCGCCTCGACAGCGGCCGTGCGGCCGAGGTCGACGGCGGAGACGCCCGTGAAGTCGGTGCCGGCGCGCGCGAACGGCGTGCGCGCTCCGTGGATGACGAATGCGGCTTTGCTCACTGGGGTTTTCTCCTGCGCCTCGCGGCGACCTTCAAAGAATCTCCGGGCGCGGCGAAGCCGCGCAGAAGCGTGCCCACGAGCTGTTTCGCGTCCGCGATCGGCTTCTTCTCCCCCGACAGCAGCCACTCCGAGAGGATTTCGTCCGCGGCGCCAAAGAGAATGCGGACGGCGAGGCGCGGCTCGAGATTGCGGCGGAACTCGCCGCTCGCGATGCCGGCGCGCAGGACATCGGCGAGGAGCCGGAAGTACTCGACGAGCTTGCTGCGCGAGAAACGCTCGACGAGCCGGGCGCTCCGCCGAAGCTCGATCTGGAACACCGACGCGAGGTCGCGGTCGGAGCCGATGAACTGGAGGTGCAGGTCCACGAGAGCCGTCAGCTGCTCGGCGGCCGGCGCCTTCGAGCGCGCGAGCGAGCGCCCCTTCTCGAGGACGTCTTCCATCGACTCGTCGAACACGACGCCGAGGAGGTCTTCTTTGTTGCGAAAGTAGAGATAGACCGTGCCTTCGGCCACCTTCGCAGCGGCCGCGATCTCGGCGATGCGCGCCTCGTGAAAGCCCCGCCGGCCGAACGTCCGGACGGCGGCCTTGAGGATGCGGCGCCGTTTCTCGGGATCGGCGCCGAAGGGCGCGCGCTCCTCCACAGCGGCCGCGGGTGCCGCATGCGGGAGCGCGTCGCGGTGCGCTGAATGAGCCATCACTCAGTAGCCTACGATGGCGTGCTCCCGACTGTCAAGGGGACGGGTTACTCCTGGAAGAGCGTGAGGGTCTCCGGCGACGCCCACTCGATCGTGGCGACGCCGTTCGAGACGAGCGTCCCGGCTTCGCCCACCAAGATCCGCGGGATGTCCTCGAGAGCGCCAATCGCGGCGGTCTTCCCGGTCCGCTCGGCGAAGCTGCGGGCCGCCTCCACCTTCGGGCTCATCGAGCCGGACGCGAAGTCGAGTTTCCCGATCGCGGCCGGTGAGGCTCGGCGGATCGCCTTCGCCGACGGCGTCCCCCACCCGACGGAGACCGCCGGCACGTCCGTCGCCATGACGAAGAAGTCGGCGTCAAGCTGCTGCGCGAGAAGCGATGCCACGCGGTCCTTGTCGATGACGGCCTCGACGCCTCGGAGCTTGCCGTCCTCTCCGTAAACGGTCGGGATGCCGCCGCCTCCCCCGCAGATCACGATCGTCCCCTTTTCGAGGAGCCATTTCACGGGCCTGATCTCGAAGATCCGCTTCGGCAGCGGCGAGGCGACGACGCGCCTCCACGCGTCTCCGTCCCGCGCGATCGACCAGCCGCGTTCTTTCGCGAGCCGCCGCGCCTCGTCCTCCGCATAGACCGGGCCGATGGGCTTGTCGGGCTTCGCGAATGCAGGGTCGGCGGGGTCCACCTCCACCATGGTCAGGAGCGTCGCGAAGGGAACCTCGAACGGCAGGAGATTCCCGAGCTCCTGCTCGATCATGTAGCCGATCATCCCCTCGGTCTGGGCACCGAGGACATCGAGCGGGAAGTGCGGGGCATCGAGCCCGGCCTCGGCCTGCAGGGCGAGAAGTCCCACCTGCGGGCCGTTCCCATGCGAGATGACGAGCTCGTGCTCCCGCGCGACCGGGGCGAGTGCCACGGCGGCCCGGCGGACGTTTGCGCGCTGCCGCTCCGCCGTCATCGGCTCACCGCGACGCAGCAGGGCATTCCCCCCGAGGGCGACGACGACGCGCATGCGTTCCTCTGCCGGACGCCCGCGGCGCCTACGCTCCCGCTCCCTCGTACATCTCGTCAATGAGATGCTTGAAATGCTGGTCGATGATGCGGCGCTTCACCTTGAGCGTCGGCGTGAGCTCGCCGCTCTCGATCGTGAGGTCGCGCGGCAGGATCGCGAAACGATTGATGAGCATCTCGTGGGGCTTGCCCACATTCCACTCGTCAACGGCGGCCTGGAAGAGCGCGAGAACCCGCGGCTCCTCCACGAGGTTCTCCATCGGCAGGCTGCCGAGACCGTTCTCCTTCGCCCAGCTCGCGAGGTTCTCGAAGTTCGGTACGAAGAGGCATGCGAGGAACTTCCGCCGGTCGCCGATGAGAACCGGGAGCGAGACGAACGGATGTCCCTTGAGGAACCCCTCGATCGGCGCGGGGGCCACGTTCTTGCCGTACGAATTGACGAGGATCTCCTTCTTGCGGTCCGTGATCATGAGGAAGCCGTCCTCGTCGATCCGGCCGATGTCCCCCGTGTGGAACCAGCCCCCCTCGTCGATCGCCTCGGCGGTCTCCTTCGGCTTGTTGAAATAGCCCTTCATGACGTGGGGTCCGCGCGTCAGGATCTCTCCGTCAGGCGCGATGCGGCACTCGACGCCGGGCAGGATCTTTCCCACCGTGCCGAGCCGCCACGCGGACGGACAGGCGACGGCGATCACCGGGCTCGTCTCCGTCAGGCCGTAGCCTTCGTAGATCTCGATGCCGACCGCCCAGAAGAACTCCGCCAGCTCTTTCGCGAGAGGCGCGCCGCCGGAGATCGCGAATTGGAACCGCGAGCCGAGAGCCGCGCGCACCTTGCGGTACACGAGCCGCTCGTAAACGAAATGCTCGAGGGCGAGGGCGAATCCCGGCGTCCTCCTCTCCGCGCGGAGCGCCGTGACCCTCTTCCCCGTCTCGATCGCCTTCGCGAAAAGCTTCTGCTTGGCCAAAGAGGACTTCGACAGATTCTCTTGCACGCGGCCGTAGACCTTCTCGTAGACGCGGGGGACCGCGCCGAACAGGTGCGGGTTCACCTCGGAGAGGTTGTCGCGCAGCTTGTCGACCGACTCCGCGTACGCGATCGTGGCGGACCGGTAGTAGTAGCAATACTCGATGCAGCGTTCGAAGACGTGCGAGAGCGGCAGGAACGAGAGGGCGACGGCGGAGGAATCAATCGGAAGGATGGAGGCGCCCGCGAAAACGTTCGAGACGAAGTTGCTCTGCATGAGCATCGCGCCTTTCGGCTGTCCCGTCGTGCCGGAGGTATAGATGAGCGTCGCGAGGTCGGAGGGGACGCGCGCGTCGGCGCGCTTCTCGAACGCCGAGGGGTCGGCGGCGTACGCGACGCGCCCCGTTTCGACGACGCTGGCGTAGGGCGTCGTGCCGGCGAGCGACGAGGCCTCGAAGACGATCACGTGCTTCAGCGCCTGCGTGACGGGTTCAGAGGTCTCCTTCGCCGCGAGGATCTTCGCCGCCTGTTCGGACGTCGACGCGAACGCCACGGTCGCTCCGGAGTCCTTGAGGAGGTAGGCCACCTGGTCGGTCACCATCGTCGGAAAGATCGGCACGAGCACGGCGCCGTAGCACTGGCAGGCGAAGTCCACGATCGACCACTCGGGCCGGTTCTCGGAGAGAAGCGCCACCCTGCCGCCCTGCTTGATGCCGAGACTCTCGAACGCCGAGGAAACGGCCTTGACGCGGTCCATGAACTCCATCGTGGAAATCGGATTCCACTTTCCGCCCTGCTTGACGAGGAGAAGATCGGGCTTCGGCATGTCCGCGAGGTTCCGGAAGATGTCGACGAGCGTCCGTGGCGTCATGAGCGAGCCTCCGCGTTCTGTGCGTAAACCGAACGGATTATAGTGGGTGCCCGTGGCGTTGGCGCTCACACTTTTGTCTGTTTTCACGCTTGCGGGGCTCGTTCTCTCGGCCGTGTCCGGCTGGACCCTGTCCCATGCGCTCGGCGGCTCGACCACCGCGGCGCGCCACATCGCCATCGCGGTCCCCACGGTGCTCTTCTCCCTCTTCACCCAGTCGATGGTCCTCTTCTTCTTCATCGGCACCGGAAAGCTCCTCAAGGAGGCCGCCGCGAAGCGCTCGGACGCAGCCGGACGCGACTACATCCTCGCCTGCGTGCGCGGCTTCAAGATGAGAACCTCGGCGCTTTGCACGTTCGCTCCGCTGATCGCGCTGGCCACGGGACTTCTCGGCGTGACCGCGCACACGGGCAAAACGCCCGCGTGGCTGCACCTCGTCGCCGCGATCCTCTGCGTGCTCCTGCACGCGGTCGCCTTCGGGCGCGAGGTGGTGGCGATGGCCGGGACGAACCAGCTCATGGACGAAGCCGCCACGCTCGTGCCCCCCGCGCCGGACGGCGCGGCCCGATGAAGGTCGCGCTCGTCACGGGCGGGGCGAAGAGGCTCGGGTTCGAATTCGCGAAAGCGCTGGCTCGGAACGGCTATTCGCTCGCCCTCTCTTTCAGAAGCGATCCCGAAGCGGCGGCCCGCGCCGTCGATTTTCTTAGAAAGGAAGTGGGGGCCCGCGCAGAGGCGTTTCAGGCCGATCTCGCAGTTGGCGGCGCGCCCCTCAAACTGTTCGAAGAAATCTTCTCTTCCTCTCTTTTTCCTTCTTCGCCTCCACGCCTCGACGCCCTCGTCCATGCCGCGTCGCCCTGGAACCCGAAGCCGTTTTCCGAGGTCACGCTCGACGACTGGGAAGCCGCGTTTCGTGTCGGCCCCCGCGCCGCGTTCTTCCTCGCGCAGGCCGCGGCGCCCGCGCTCGCGCGATCGTCCGGGTCGATCCTCTTCGTCTCCGACGTCGCGGCAACTCAGGCTTGGCCTTCGCACGTCCCGCATGCGGCCGCGAAGGCGGCGCTCAACGCGCTCGTGCGCAACCTCGCCGTCGCGCTCGGGCCGAAGGTGCGCGTCAACGCGATCGCGCCGGGGATCGTCCTGCCGCCCGCGGAGATGAGCGCCGGGACCGTCGCGGCCCTGGTCGCGAAGACGCCCCTCGCGCGCAAGGTGGACGTTGCGGACCTCACCGCGATGGCCATTGCGCTGCTCGAAAACCGCTCGATGACCGGCCAGATCGTGGCCGTGGACGCGGGACGCTCGTCGAGAGAAGAGTGACGCGAGAATCGCCGTTCTCGTCAGGAGGCCGGCGCCGTCTCGAACTCCCCCGCCTCCTTAGCCAGCTTCTGTGCGAACAAGGTCGCGAAGGCCACGCGATCGGCCGCGAGCCGCCGGCCGGCCGGTGTCGCGAAGCGTGCCGCGGCCATCTTTTCCGCGATCTCATTCGCCATCTCGGCGAGCGTCTGCCGCTCGCGCGCGCCCGAAACGAGGAGCTGCGTGACGCCGTAGGCGCCGACGGACTCGAGAAGGACCGCGTCGTGCACGATCCTCTCCTCCAAAGAGCGCGGGTCGCTCTCGTAGCGATTCACGGAGGAAACGAGGATTCGGACTTCTTCGAAAGGAATCCCGGCGGACTTCAGCAGCAAGCCGGCCCGGCTCTCGGCATCGATGCGGCGCGCGGGAAGGCCCGCGAACGCGGCGAGAAGGAAAAGGCGGCTCTCGTCGATCGCGTCGCCGGGAGCGTCTCGGAGTGTTTCCTCGAGGACTCTCTCCACGACGCGCAGGCGCCGCTCGACGTACCCGAAGTTCGTGACGCCGTCGAGGCCGACCGAGATCGGCCGGACGAAGTCGAGGAGGCGCGCGCGGGCGGCGGCGGCGAGCGTGAGCGTCACGCTTCGATGATAAGTCTCGGCGGCATAATCACGGCATGAAGCCTCGGCCTTCGATCCTCCTCGCCGTTTCCGCCTTCGCCCTCGTCTCCTGCGGCAAGAGCGGGCCGCCCGCGCGGTCCACGGGATTCAGCGTGGCGCTCCTGACGCCCGGTCCGATCTCGGACGCCGGCTGGAACGCGGGAGCGTACGAGGGGCTCAAGGCGATCGAGAAGGAGCTGGGCGCGTCCATCTCGCATGTGCAGGTGAAATCGCCCTCGGAGTTCGAGGAGCAGTTTCGCGCCTATGCGGCGAAAGCCACGCGCCTCGTGTTCGGCCACGGCTTCGAGTTCCAGGACGCGGCGGCCCGCGTCGCGAAGGAGTACCCGAGCACCGTGTTCGTGACGACGTCGGGCTCGAAAACCGCGCCGAACCTCGCGCCGATCGTCTTCGAGCTCGAGCAGGCAGCCTATCTGTGCGGCCTCGTCTCGGGCCGCATGACGAAGACCGGCAAGGCCGGCATGGTGGGCGGCGTGGAGCTGCCGTCGATCAAGTCCACCTTCCTCGCGTACGAAGCGGGCTTCGTGGCCGGGCATCCGGGCGGAACCGCGCGTCCCGTCTTCACGGGCTCGTTCGAGGACGTGGCGGGCGCGAAAGCGGCGGCGCTCGCGCTCGCGGATCAGGGCTGCGACTTCCTCTTCCAGAACGCCGATGCCGCGGCGCTCGGGGTCTTCAAAGGCGCTGAAGAGCGGAAGATCCGGGCGTTCGGCACGAACAAGAACCAGAACGCGTTGTCGCCGGCCGTCCTCGCCTCGGCCGTCATCGACATGCCGCGCGCTTTCGTCGAGACCGCGCGCCGCGTGAAGGACGGGAAGTTCGACGGCCAGACCCTGCGCTACGGCCTCGCGAGCGGCGTGATCTCGTTCGTTTGGAATCCCGCCGCGCTGGCGAACGTCCCCCCGGCCGTCGTCGAAGAGACGAAGTCGGCGGAAGAGAAGATCCGCTCCGGCGCGTTCGTCGTCCCACGAGGGAATTTCTGAGCGAGGAGATTTCTGCAGCGGCGCTGCGCGCCGCTGTGCTCCCCTCACTCGAGCTTCGCGGAATATCGAAGCGCTTCGGCGAAACCCAGGCTCTTTCCGAAGTAAGTCTCTCCATTCTCCCCGGCGAGATCCACGCCCTCCTCGGCGAGAACGGCGCGGGTAAGTCCACGCTCGTGTCGATCGCCGCGGGACGCCTCGCGGCGGACGCGGGCGAGATCCTCAGGAACGGATCGCCCGTGTCGTTCGACCGCGCGCGCGACGCGCGCGACGCCGGGCTCGCCCTCGTACCGCAGCACGACCTTCTGATCGGCGCGGCGAGCGTGGCCGACAACCTCGCTTTTCTCGATCCCAATGCGCCCTTCTTCGAATCTCCCGCGGCGCGCCGTGCCCGCGTCATCCGGCTCGCGCAGAGGTTCGCGCTCGACCTCGGCGACGCGAACGCTCGCGTCGACGCGTTGCCCGTCGGCACACGCCAGCGCATCGAGATCGCGGGCGCGCTCACGGGCCACCCGGAGGTCCTCATCCTCGACGAGCCGACGGCCGTCCTCTCCCCCGACGAGACGGCGGCTCTCTTCGCTTCGCTCCGAAAGCGTGCGGACGCCGGCGGCGCCGTCGTCCTCATCACCCACCGCCTCGCGGAAGTCTTCGCGGGCGCGGATCGGCTGACGTTGCTGGCACGGGGACGGTCGGTCAAGACCTGCCGCGTGAGCGAGACGACGCCGGAGGAGATCGGGGGACTGCTCCTCGCGGGCGCGGAGGGAGAAACAAGAGAGAAAGAGAAGGATTTCGACACTCACCCTTCTAAGCACGCGGCGCGCAGCGCTGCGAATCAGCCTCTCCCAAGCCTCGAACTGACCGGCTTCGCGCCGCATCTCGCATCCGCGGTCCGAACAGAAAACGTTTCTCTCTCCCTCTCTCCCGGCGAGCTCCTCGTTCTCCTCGCGATCGACGGGAACGGCGCCGACACGATCGCCCGCGCGATCGCGGGACTGGAGCGATTCTCGGGACGCGTCGAGGTCGGCGGCGTGTCGCTGCCGCCCTCTGGCGACCCGCTCGCATTCCGCGCGGCGGGCGGGGCGTTCGTGCCCGCCGACCGGCGCGAAGAAGGGCTCGTGGCCTCCCTGTCTCTCGAGGAGAATCTCGCGCTCCCCGATCCTCCCGGCCGCGTCTTCCTCGACCGCTCGGCGATGCGCGCCCATGCCGGAGACCTGCTGGCCTCCTTCGGCGTCCGCGCCGCCTCTTCCACCGCGCTCGCGGGCTCCCTCTCGGGCGGGAATCAGCAGAAGGTCGTCCTCGCGCGCGAGCTGTCGCGAAGCCCCCGCGTTCTCGTTGCCGTCCATCCGACGCGCGGCCTCGACCTCGCTTCCGCCGCCGCCGTCAGGCGCCGCATCCTCGACGTGTGCCGCTCGGGCGCCGCGGCCCTCGTCATCACCGCCGACCTCGACGAGGCGCCGCTCTTCGGCGCGCCGCTCCGCGTCGTCACCCGCGGGCGGCTCTCGGCGCCGCTCCAACCCACGACGCCTGTCGAGACGCTCGGACGCCTGATGGCCGGGCTCGCGGCATGACGCAAGAGTCGGCCGCCCGCCGTTTCGTCGTCGCGGCCATCGCGCTCGCGGCCGCCGCCGCCGCGCTCGTCGGCCTCACGCTGCTCGCGGGCGCGTCGCCTATCGACGCGCTCCACGCTCTCGCCGAAGGATCGGTCGGCTCGCGTGCGGCGCTCGGCGAGACGTTGGCGCGCGCAACCGCCCTCGTTCTCACCGCGATCGCGGCGAGCCTCGCTTTCCGTGCGGGCGTCCTGAACATCGGCCTCGAGGGGCAGTTCCTCGCGGGCGCGGTCGCCGCGGCGGCGGTGGGACCCCTGCTTTCCGGAGCCCCGTTCGTCGCGCGCGCGGGCCTTCTCGTCGCCTCCGCCCTCGCGGGAGCGCTCTGGGTGCTGCCTGCCGCGTACCTCGAGGCGCGGCGTGGCGTACCGGAGGTTCTCTCCACGATCCTCCTGAATCTCATCGCCGCCGCTGCCGTGAGCGGCCTCGTGCGCGGCGCGCTGCAGGACCCCAGGGGCGACTATCCCCAGAGCCGTGCGCTCCCGGACGCCGTGCGCCTCGCGCCCCTCGTTTCGGGGAGCCGCGCCACGGCAGCTATCGTGGCCGCTATCGCGCTGGCGCTTCTCGTCACGCTCGTCGTCGAAGCGACGCCGCTGGGCCTGAAGCTGCGCGCCACCGGGCTCGCTCCAGCGGCCGCGCGAGCGATCGGCCTCCCCGGCGCGCGACTGCGGCTCCTCGCGTTCTCGGCCTCGGGCGCGCTCGCGGGCCTCGCGGGCGGCCTCGAGGTGCTCGCCGTCACGGGCCGTCTCTACGACCCGTTTTCGGCGGGCGCCGGCTACACGGGGATTGCCGCGGCGCTCCTCGGCGGATCGCACCCCCTTGCCGCGGCGGCCTCGGCGATGTTGTTCGCGGCGCTCGGGGCGGGCTCGTCCGCGATGCAGCGTGACACGGGCGTCCCCGGCGCGCTCGCCACGATCGTGCCCGGCGTGCTCGTCCTCACGGTCCTCGCGGCGCGCGCGCGCCTGACGCAAAAGCGCGCATGAGCGGCTTTTTCGCCATCGCGCTCCTGCTCGCCGCGCCGCTCCTCCTCGCGGCGACGGGCGAGCTGCTCCTCGAGCGCGCGGGGTCGATCCAGATCGGGCTCGAGGGCACGATGCTCATCGGTGCGTTCACGGCGTTCGCCGCCGCGCGTTCGGGCGCGGGTCCTCATGCCGCGCTTCTCGCGGCCGCGTGTGCGGGCCTTCTCGCGGGTGCGGCGTTCGCGGCCTTCGCGGTGGCCGGCCGGGCGGACCCGATCCTCGTGGGCACCGCCTGGAATCTCGTGGCCGCGGGAGGAACCGCGTTCTCCTACCGGCTGCTCGCCGGGGCGACGGGCTCGGTCCTCGAGGTCAAGGCGCTGCCGCCCTTCGCGTTCGGCCTTCCGGCGGCGGCCCTCGCGGCCTTTTTCGTTCCGGCCGTGCTGGAGGTCTTTCTGACGCGCACGCGGCCCGGCCTCGCGCTCGTCGCCGCCGGCGATAACCCGCTCGCGCTCGAGGCGACGGGAGGCTCCGTCGTGGCCGTGCGCACGGCGGCCTCCGTCGCGGCGGGCGCGCTGGGCGCTTTGGGCGGCGCTCTCCTCGTCCTCACGGTGTCGCCGACCTTCGTGGAGGGCGTGACGGCCGGGCGGGGCTTTCTCGCTCTCGCGCTCGTCGTTTTCGCGCGCTGGAAACCGCTCCGCCTCGTGCCGGGCGCGCTTCTCGTCGGCGGGGCGACGGCGCTTCAGTACCGCCTGCAGGCGGGCGGCGGCACGGGCATTCCCTACGCGGTCTTCCTCGCCCTGCCGGGACTCCTCGCGCTCTTCGCGCTCGCGGCCGCCCGCGGACGCGGCGGGGCGCCGAAGGCCCTCGGCACCCCGGCGCCCTGAGACTCCGTTACTTCGCGGGGGCCGCGGCCGCCGAAATTGTGAACGCGACCTTCACCTTCGCCCATTCCATCTCCACGGAAGCCGTGGTCGGACCCTTCGAGACGATGGAGAAGGTCATGGTCTCGACCGCGTTCCCGGCCTGGGGCGTGACATCGAACCGGAGCAGATCTTCGCTCTCCTTGTACTTGAACGCACCCCATTGCTTCGCGACCTTGTTCACGATGAACGTCCACTTGTCCTTGTTCGGGATCGCGAAGAGAGCGTACGTGCCACTGGGCACGTCCTTGCCCTCGACCTTCACCGCGCCCGAAAAGGTGATCGTGGTCGCCTCGTTCGCTCCGAGCCTCCAGACCTGACCGTACGGCACGAGGCCTCCCCAGATCTCGCGGCCCTTCACGGAGGGACGGTGGTATTCGATGTTCACCTTCGTCGCGCCCACGACGGCACTTGCCGAGCCGGGCGGGCTCGGCAAGGGCGCGGGAGTCTGCGCGAGTGCGGGAAGGGAGACGAGAAGAGCGGCGAGCGCGAATGTTTGCTTCATCGGGGATTCCTCCGCGCTCGATTCTAGGAGACGCTCAGCGATCCGTAGGCCGCTGAACCGGCGGCTGCTGCGTGGCCCGGTCACGGCCGGGTCCCTGTCCCATTCCGCCCGCCCCGGCCGCCGGCCCGAGCCCGCCGTCGCCGGCCGCGCCGCGTCTCTCCAGCTGGCGTTCTCGGCGCCATTCGTCGCGCCGGTCCAGGATCAGCTGCCACTGCGCGGCCGACAGGACTTCCTTCTGCTCGAGGAACATCATCGTCGCCGCCTTGCGCAGCTTGAGCCGCGACTCCTCGAGCGCGTCCACGGCCGTCGAGACTTTTTTCGGATCGGAGTCCTTCTTCGCGATGAGCTCCTCGGCGTCGATCTGGCGACGTTCCACGTCGGCCTTGAGGTCCACGAACTCGCGGCGGCGACGGGAGAAGATGCCCTCGAGCTTGGCCTGCTGTTCGGGCGAAAGATTGAGCAACTGGGCGATCCGCGGGCGCTTCCACCACTTTCCGGGAGGCCCTTCCGGCATCTGGGCGGCGACGGGCCGCGCGAGAGCGGTCGCAAGAAACACGAACAGGACGGCGGCGGATTTTTTCATGGCGTCTCTCACAGCGTTTCTTCCGGGATAAACCCGGCGAGGGACGAGTCTTCGAGCGCTCGGTCGATCGAAACGAGCAGCTCGTCGTCGGAAGCGTCATTCACGGGGGCAGGAGTCCTCTCCATGCTGTCCATGGCCGCCGTCTGGATGGCGGGAACCGTCGAGCCCGGGCGCAGGAGCGAAAGCCCGCCCATGAGGAGCAGCGCGGCCGCGAGGCTCGAGAGCGCGATCATCGGATGCCGGAGAATCCCGCGCAGGCGCGCCGGGAAGACGCGCACGTCGGCAGCCGGGGTCTCTTCCGGGACGCTGGCGCGCACGGCTTCCATCGTGGCCACGACTTGCGCCTCCCAGAAGGCGGCCGGCAGGTCGTCCACGGCCCCGCTCACGGCACCGCGGTCGAGGAGCCAGGCGTCGTGCAGGGTGGCGACGCGCTCCTGGCAGGCGACGCACGTCGCAAGGTGCTCGGGCACGGCGGCTGGGCGGTCGTCGCCCGGAAACACGCGCTCGACGATCTCGTCGGAAGTGAGGTGGCCGGTGATGTTCATCGGAGATCCTCCAGACGCTCGCGCAGCTTGCGGGCGGCGCGAAAGAGGTGAGACTTGATCGTGCCTTCATCGAGCCCGGTGGCTTCCACGATCTCGGCGATGGACTTTTCCTCGTAATGCTTCATGACGAAGACGGATCGCTGCCGCGGCGACAGGGTCACGAGCGCGTCCGCGATGCGGCGGCGGATGTCGCGCGAGAGGAGGTCGCGCTCGGGCGACGTGCCGTCGGCCGGATCGAAGGCGGCCGGGAGCTCGGGGCCGTCGTCGTCCTCGTTGGCGCGAAGCTCCGAGAAGGACACGACCGGCTTGCGGCGGCGAATGTGGTCGCGCACGGCGTTGATCGCGATGCGCGTGAGCCACGTTTCGAAGGCCGACTGCCCCTTGAATTCGGGAAGCGCGCGAAAGGCCTTCACGAAAACGTCCTGCGCGACGCCATCGGCGTCGGCGGAATCGCGGAGGAGCGTGTAGACGAAGCGCGTGATCCGCTTCTGGTACGTGATGACGAAGTACTCGAAAGCGTCCACGTCGCCCGCGACGACGCGCGCGAGGATCTCCGACTCGCGCTCCAGCTTCGCGGTGCGCTCGTCCCCGTTCACGTGTTCCGTCGCGTGTCTGTCATGACGAAGATCTCGTTCGGCTCCGCTTCTTCCCGGAAACGCCAGGACAGGGGCCAACGCGGTTCCTCGCATGCCGATTGGACGCGCCTCTTCGGCCTTCGGTTTACCGCGTATCCGGCTGTCGGGAGTGAGGATAGCCCGCCCGGGCTATCGGCGCCTCCAGGGTCTCGCAAAGGCCTTGAAATCGTCCCAAATGACGATCCTCCGCCTTAGGGCACGCACGGCGAGGACCGCCAGATCCGGAGCCGGATCCGGCCGGAAGTAGCTGGAAACAAAAAACTTGATGTCTTCGGGTCGGTTCAGGCCAGGACGCGCGAGATCCCGGTAGCGGGAGAGTCTTGGCACGCGCGCGGAGCCCACCCATGCCCGGTTCAGATCCACGAGCCACAGCCGGGGCGCCCCCTCCTCGCCGGTCACGAGGATGTTGCCGTCGGTGAAGTCGCGAAAGAACACCCCCGCGTCGTGCATCCGCCGCGCGAACGCTCCGAGAGCCTCGACGATTTGCTCGAAAGAGAACGGCAGCGGGGGATCGGGCCGGCGCGGATCGTCCCGGCGGAGGAACCAGGCGCGAATCTGCGAAGCCCCCTCGAGCCTGCGGGCCACGTACCAGCTTTCGTTCCCCACGACCTCGGCGGCCAGCGGCTCGGGGGTCGCGAGGCCGCGGACGAGGAGGGCCCGCGCCGTCGTGAAGGAACGCAGCGCCTTGGGCGTCGTCAATCGCTGGAGGAGATCGAGCGGCACCTTCTTGACGACGACGGGGATGCGCTCATCTCCGCGCGCGAGAACCGCGTCCACGACCTCGTGCCGCCCAGGATGACGCGCGGGGGCGTCCGAAAACGCGAGGGAATCGCGGAGCGACGTCATGGCCGGCCGAGGAGAAGGGCCTCATCGCCGCCCACACGCTGCCGGTCGAGGACGACGAGCGCCGAGAGGCGGGCGTCCGTCCAGTGCTGCCGCTCGCTCTCGTCCGCGAGCACGAGGGCGCCGGGCGTCTTCTCGACCCAATTCGCGAGCGCGGCGTCGGTCTTGAAGTGCTCGGTCTTCCGCCGCAGCACGAGAATCGGGTAGCAGCGATACGTGCCGCCGAAGTACGCGAGCGGTTCGCCGTGGGACACGCGCGGACGGAGGCGCTCGTAAAAAGGCCTTCCGGTCTTGAGGACGTCGATCGCCGGTAAGACCACCGCTCCCGCCACGATCTCCCCCGCCGCGAGAGTGGTGGCGAGGACGAGCAGCGCCGGGACCGCCTCGCGCCTTCGCCTGACGAGCGCGACGAGCGTCCCGGCGGCACCGAGGCCGATCGGTACCGCGACGAAAGGCGCCAGACCGGCCTCGGTGGGCGCAATCCGGCGCGCGGCCGGGAAGAGCACCGCCGCGGCGGCGAGAAGGAGGATCGCGACGAACGCCGCCCAGCCGCGCACCGCTCCGAGAATCCCGCGGCTCCCGGCCGCGGCCCGGCGCTCCGCCTCCGCCACGAGCGCCGCCACGAGGACCGCCGCGAACGGATACGCGACGAGCAGGTATTTGCCCTGCTTGGCCTGCGAAAACGAGAGGAAAACGAAGCTCACCGCGGCGGCCGTCGCCGCGAAGCGCAGCTCGGGCCGCGCGCGGAACAGCCCCGCGCTCGAGAGAACGAAGGGCGCCGCGAGCGCGAACGCCGTCCACGGGAAGAAGTCGCTCCAGATGCTCTCGAAATAGAACCACCACGGCTGGATGTGATCGAACGCCTGGAAAAAGCGGTTCCAGTTCTGGTTCACGACGAGGTCATAGGCGTAGACCGATCCGCCGGCGCGCGCGGCGAAGACGTACCAGGGGATGACGAGAACCAAGAAGACGAAGATGCTTCGAATGGGGTGCGTGGCCCGCAGCGGTCCCCACGAGCGGCGCAGCGCACAACTGGTGAGGACGACGAGACCCGCAAGAGCGACGGCGAGCGGGCCCTTCGTCAGGACCGCCGCGGCCAGGGCCACTCGGAGCACCCACCGCCAGCGGCTCGCGCGGGCGCCGCCCTCTTCACCTTCTAAGAAAAACAGCGAGACGAACGCGAGCATCAGCAGACAGGAAAAAAGCGCGTCCACCTGCACGTACTGGCCCTGCCAGAAGACGATCGGCGCCACGGCCGTCGCGGCGCCGGCGAGGAGCGCCTCCTTCTCGCCACCGCGCCGGCCTGCGAGGAGCGCCGCACAGAAGACGAGCATCGCCGCCGAAAGCGCGGACGGGACACGCGTCCCGAAGGGCGAGACGTCGCCGCCCGAAAAAGGCGTCGTCGCCGCGAGCGCCCAGTAGAAGAGGATGGGCTTTTCCGAGTATGGCTTGCCGTTCTCGTACGGGAGGAGGAGGCTCTTCCGCTCCAGCATCTCGCGCACGTGCTCGGCGAAGTCAGGCTCGTCGGGCGACCAGAAGTCGCGCCCCGCAGCCGCGAAGAGGTAGAGCGCGGCCGCGACGGCCGCGCACCAGAAGGGCACGCGCAGGCTGTTCCGGGTCCCGGTCACGCGCCGTAACGATACGACGCCGGCCCCCGATACGTCCTGCGCGACAATCCCCACCGGAGGGCCCGCATGGACCACAACTATCTGCACACTTTTCGGCTCACGGTGGAGGGCCTGTCGGACCGGGTCGAATTCGAGATGTTCCACGAGCTCAGCGACGTCGCGGAGGTGACGGACGGCTTCGCGAAGTACGTGGCGCGCCAGGAGGACGACTTTCTGCCTCTCGGCACGACGGCCGCCATACGCGCGAGCAAGGTGATCCACATCGTCCACGTGAAGGCAGAGAAGGCCGGCTGAGTCAAACTCGCGACACAGGCCTTGGAAAAGGCGGTCCGTCCCTAGCGGCGCCTTTTGCCGTCGTGCCCGAAGATCGCGAGATTGCCGGCCGCCTCGCGACCACGGCTCAGGATCTCGACGCCGAGACCGACCTTGCCAGACTCGGGGATGCTGGCACGCCACACGACGCGACAGGTGAAGGACTCCTTGGAGCGGAGGTTCGTGACCTGCATCTCGGTTCCCGCCGGCACATCTTCGGAGCAGATGAGGAGCGCGCCGCCTTCGCCCACGTTCAGTGTACAGCCCGCAGTCAGAGGCCGCCCGGCCACGCGGACGCCGATCGGAATCACGAGTTTCGTTCTATCCACGCCCCGGCGCTTACGCTTCGTTCCGGCCGCGGCGCCGCCGCCGGGATTCTTCTTCTTCACGAGGGGGCCATTCTGTCGAATTCGGCATGCGAGAATCAACCCCTCGCCCCCGGGGGGCCCGTAGCTCAGTTGGATAGAGCAGCGGTTTCCTAAACCGCTTGTCGCAGGTTCGATCCCTGTCGGGCCCACCATTC
>PLZI01000024.1 GCA_003152095.1 Acidobacteriota bacterium
GCCGACTACTGGGGCGGCATGATGGCCGCGGTAGCCGTCCTGGCGGCTCTCTATTACCGGGACACGGTCTCCGGCGAGGGGTGCTTCATCGAGTACTCGCAGGTGCACGGTGTCACGCGGATGCTCGAGTACGCCCTTCCGCTCTACGGGCGGTACGGGGTTCGCCGGGAGCGCTGGGGCAACTGGGACACGGAGCTCTGCGCGCACGGGATCATCCAGTGCGGCAAGTCGTCCTATCCGGGCTCCAAGAACCCGCAGGAGGCCGAGGTGGGGTACATCCTCGTCACGGCCCACACGGACGAGGACTTCAAGAAGCTGTGCGGCGTGATCGGGCATAAGGATCTCTCCACGACGCTCGCGAAGCACGACGACCGCGTCAAGGCCGAGAATCAGGGCACGGTATACGATGCCATCGAGGCTTGGGCGAAGGACAAGACGAAGGAAGACGTGGCAACCCTCCTCGACAAGGCCGGCATCCTGAACCAGCCGGTCTGGAATGCGAAGGAGGTTTCCGAGCATCCCCACTGGAAGCTGCGCGGCGCGGTCCAGTGGATCGACGATCCCATCTACGGCGACCTCCACCATCAGGGTCCGGCCTTCAAGATGTCCGACACGCCTCCGCGCCTGAAGTGGGCGTTGAAGCCCGTAGGCACCGACAACGAGAGGGTCTACGGCCGGCTCCTCGGGTGGACGAAATCGAAGCTCGCGAAGATGGAAGAGATGGAGGTGATCTGAGATGGCNNTATCCGTTCTGGAACTTCAGCGGCAATACGAAATGCGCCGGCTGCGACGCCCTCTATGCCGTGACGTTCGTCAAAGGCCAGCAGGTGAGCGGACCAACGGCCAGTTCCGGGAAGGCTGATCTCTTGCCGGGCTACGCCGAGGACAAGACTGGCGCCGGCATCACCGGAGAGGGAAAGATCCGCCCGGCGCCGCAAGCGCGGCCAGATCCCTTCACCGGGCAGCAGAAGCAGATCACGAAAAGCCTCCGGGGCAAGCCGCTGAGTGGCAGCCGTCTCAAGAAGGAAGATCTCGTGGGAAGCCGGGCCAGGTTCATCGCGGACCTGCACAAGACCTGAAGAAGGAGAAACAGCCGTGGCAGAGACTGAAAAGAAAAAGGGAGCGTCCTCCTACAAGTGCTGCGAGCACTTCGAGGCGGCGCTGGATCCGAACATCCTGAGGGCGTACCTCGGGTACTGCAAGGCGCGCGAATGGCCCTTCACCGTGATGGTTCCCATCGGCGGTCTGGAGGGCGCGTGTCCGAAGCCCCCGATCAAGAAGAAAGCTTAAGACGGCAGGGGACGGGCGTGGCGAGCCCCCGCGAGGAGTTCGAGCAGCGGTACGGACAGCTCTGGTCCGGGGCGTCGTCTCTCGTGATCGGGGGTGTCACCTATGAGCTCGAAGAGGTGATGCACAGGATCGGCTTCGGCTTCGAGGGACTCCGTCTCATCGACGCCCCTCGGGTCGAAGCCGGGCGCTACGCCATCCGTTTCTTCGACGGGGAAGAGCGGCGCGTCGTGTGCCTGGAGTTCGGGGCGGACCTCAATCTCATGGAGGAGCACCGCGTCCACATCGCCGAGTGGCTGGGGGAAGCCTACTTCGAGACGGAATGGCAGGTTAACTGCCCCATGGATTTCTGAGAGGAGAAAGCATGAAAGTCAAGTTCTACTATTCCAGCAAGGACAAGCCGGGCGAGCAGTACCCGTGCAACGTTGCAGCCTGCCTGGAGAAGGTCAAGGCGCTGAAGGGATACGGCGTCGACGCCGAGGCGATCGACGTGGCCGGTGTCGCGGACGTGTTTCGCTTCTACCACTCGGCTCTGACGGGTCCTCCCGCGACCGTCCGGGCCGTCTTCGGCATGAAGGGCGCGCTCGAGGCCGATTTTGGCCGCGTGACGCCCGCCGTCCTCGTCTTCGGCGACCCGAAGGACCGCTATCCGACGGACGCCTACCCGCGGCAGGATCAGGGCAGGGGGGGGCTCGTGGGGTGCGAGAAGGCTCTCGATGACGTGGCCAAGGCACCGGAAACCGGGGATGTTCCAGGAGGTTGGCGATGAACGTTCTCGCGGAGCGGAGGCCCGGGACCACCCGCGAAAAGTGGGAGGAGCAGGAGGCGAGTCGTTGAGCACGATTCCCGCGAATTACCTCCCGCCGAAAGAATTCCAGCCCCAGCGGATCTACAAGCTCAAGGAGTTCGCGAGCTATCCGGATCCGCTGAACAGCACCGAAGAGCTTCTCGACAAGCAGGTGGCGGCCGGGAGGGGCGACAGCCCCGCGATCCTGTTCGGGGACAAGGTCATCACGTACAAACAGCTCCTGGGGGCCGCCTGCAAGATCGGCAACGCCCTCAGGAAGCTCGGCGTCGAGGAGACGGACCGGGTCATACTCCGGTCGCCGAACGTCCCGCCTGCCCTTTTCACGAACTTCGGCGTCCTGAGGCTCGGGGCCGTGATAGTCCCGACCTCGCACATGCTCTCTCCGAACGAGATCGCCCACATCGCCAACAACGCGGAGGCGAAGGTGATCGTCGTGGCGGCGGCGTTCCTGGAGGGGGTCGTCAAGGCGCGGCCGAATCTCAAGACGGTGAAGCACGTGATCGTCTTCGGCGGGAAGCCGGAGGAGCTGAAGGCGCAGGGGCTTCTCTGCTACGAGGATCTCGTCGCGAACGAGTCGCCGGCCCTCGATCCGGTCCGCCGCCCGCGCACGGCGGTCTCCGTCCTTCTCTACACGTCGGGAACGACTGGCATGCCGAAGGGAACGGCCCACCTCATGGAAGAGGCCCTCATCATCCCGGACACCATGGGCAAGTACGGGTGGGACGTCCAGCCCGACGACATCCTCTGCGGCCCCGCTCCCATCTCGCTGGCCGGCGGGTACTCGACCGTGGCGACGATCCCGTTCCGGTTCGGCGCCGCGGCTTCCCTGATCCCGAAGTTCACTCCCGATGGGCTCTTCGAGTTGATCCAGAACCACAAGGTGACGATCCTGAGCGCTCTCCCCACGGCATACCGGAAGATGCTCGACGTCGCGGGCGCGGAGAAGAAGTACGACCTGTCGAGCCTCCGCGTTCTGACGGGCGGCGGCGAATCGCTGACGGCAAAGACGTATCTGGACTGGAAGGCCCGCTTCGGCCAGGAGATCTACGAGGGCCTGGGAACGACGGAGATGATGTACGTCTTCGTCTCCAGCGTGGTCACGCGCAAGGTGAAGCCGGGAGCGATCGGCACCGCGGTCCCCGGGTACGAGATCCAGGTCATCACGGAAGAGGGTAAGGTCGCGAAGCCGGGAGAGCTGGGAAGGCTCTATGCCCGCGGCCCCACGGGAACCCTTTATTGGCGTCCACTCGAGGAGGGTGGAAGCCTTCTCGAGAAACAAAAATCGCTCATCCGCGACGGGTGGGTCCTGGTCGGCGACTTCTGCACGATGGACGAGGACGGATACCTCAGCTTCGTCTCCCGCCAGGAGGATCTGATCAAGAGTTCCGGCTACCGCATCGGTCCCGAGGAGATCGAGGACGCGCTGCTCAAGCACCCCGCAGTGGCCGACGCGGGCGTGATCGGGATCCCGGATCCTATCCGCGGGCAGAACGTCAAGGCCGCCGTCATCCTGAAGCCCGGCTACACGCCGAGCGAGGAGCTGAAACAGAAACTCATCGACAGCTGCCGGGACCACGTCGCGATTTACAAGCTGCCGCGGATCGTGGAGTTCGTCACCGAGCTTCCGCGTACGCTACAGGGGAAACTCCTGCGGCGGGTCCTGCGGGACAAGGAGCCGGCGCCCACGAAGTAGAGCGGACGTCGCGTGGCACGCGGCTCACGGCGCGGATCTGATCTAACATCCCGCGCCGTGAGCCCGATGGTCCTGCAGGCCGTCGCGTCCGGCCTCGCGCTTGGCGTGGTCTATGCCGGAATCGGGGCCGGCTTTTCGCTCATCATGGCCACCGGACGCCTGATGAATCTCGCCCACGGGGAGTTCGTTCTCGTCGGTGGCTACATCCTCTTTGTTCTGTGCCATGGGATCGGCTGGCCGTGGCCGGCGGCCCTCGCGCTGACCATTCTCGGCGGCGCGCTCCTCGGTGCCGCGCTGCCTCCTCTCGTCCGCCGGCTGCCCCGGCGCGAGGTGGACGGCCTAGCGTTGACACTCGGCGTAGCCTTCGTCCTTCAGAATCTTCTTCTGCTCGGGGCGAGCGCCACCTATCGCGTGATTCCCGGCGGGACCTGGCCGCAAACAATCGCGCTCGGGCCGGTGACTCTCAGTCGGGTCACGCTCGTGGCGGCCGGCGCGGCGGCCGCGGTCCTCGTCGGTCTCGACCTCTGGCTTCACGTTTCCTGGACCGGTTTAGGCCTGAGGGCGGTAAGTCAGTCCCCGTCCGCCGCGGCCGGCCTCGGCATCTCTCCTGCCCGGATGGAGTGGGTGGCGTTCCTCGCCGGCGGAGCGATCGCGGCCGGCGCCGGCGGACTCGTGCTCCTGACCCGCTTCCTTTCGCCGGGAGAGGGTCCCGCCTGGACGCTCGTGGCGCTCGCCGTCGTCTTCCTGGGCGGGCGGCCCCGAGCGGGTGCCCTCGTGGCGGCGGGAGTCGTGCTTGGAGTCGCCGAATCTCTCGCGACGGTGCTCGTGGGAGGCGGCTGGCGCGAGATCGTGGCGAGCGGTTGCGTCCTCCTTTGGCTTCTCCTCCCCGGGAGGACGGTGCTCGCCGATGCGTGACCGGAGGCGATTCTTTCTTCTGTGGGCGGTCGTTCTGGGAGCCGGCGGCATCGCCGTCGCGACCTTGGGCCGATACGGCGTCCATGTCTTGGCCTTCGGACTTCTCTACGCCGCTCTCGCGACGAGCTGGAGCTGCATGCGCGCCGCCGGGCTTTTCTCCTTCGGGCAGGCGGCGTTCTTCGGCGTGGGGGCGCTGACTCAAGCCTGGCTCGTTGCGGCCGGACGGGTTTCCCCGTGGCTGGCCCTCTGCGCGAGCGCGGCGGCAGGCGCTCTGGCTGCTGTCCCGTTGATCCCCGGCCTTCGCCTCTCTCCTTCGAGCTTCGGCCTGGCAACTCTCGCCTACGCCATCTTTCTGAAAGGCCTGGCCGGGAACGCGCCGGCTTTCGGGATGGAGGGATTCCTTCTCCCCAAAACGCCGGGCTTCGACGGGCCGGCAGCCCCGGTCGTGGTGATGCTGGCCGTGCTGGTCCTGGCCCTCGGCCTCGGCTACGAGGCGTTCCTCGGCCGGCCGAGCGGCCGCGCTGCCGCCGCCCTTCGCCAATCGCCCGAGACGACGCTCAGCCTGGGCATCGGTCTCGTCGCGGCGCGCTGGCGCCCGTTGGCGTTGAGCGCGGCGACGACCGCAGTGGCTGGCGCTCTTTACGCCCACCTTGTCGGGAGCGTCGAGACGACCGTCGTCTTCTCATCGACCTTCTCCGTCGTGCCGCTGGTCTTGGGAATGCTCGGAGGGGCTCTCAACCCTCTTGGCGGATTGGTCGGGACGCTCGCTCTTTACCCGCTCGACGAGCTTCTCTTCAGGCCCGCCCTTCCCCAGGCGCACACCCTGGCCTATGGCCTCGCCCTGTGCGGCTTGCTTCTTTTCAGGCCCGAAGGACTCCTCGGAGCCCGGACGCCACGGATTCCCGCCTTCGCCGCCTTGCGGCGGATCCCTCATGGATCATGTGCACTGGCCGTTCGCGGCCTGACCGTGCGCCGCAATGGAACGGCGGTGCTCCGGGACGTCAGCTTCGCGGTCGAACCTGGGCAGATTCTCAGGGTTCTCGGGCCCAACGGCGCGGGCAAGACCTCGCTTCTCCTGGCGATTGCGGGAAGGCTTCCTGCCGCACGAGGTGCGGTCCTCCTGGGCGGCACCCCGTCTCCGCGTGGCGCTGCAGCGCGGGCCCGGCGCGGCCTGGGTCGGACGTTTCAGGCACCCAGGCCGTTTCCGGAGTGGACCGTGCGTGAGAACGTCGCGCTCGCGGCGGAGCGCGGGGGAGCCCCGGGCGAGGTGGAAAGACTTCTCCAGGAGCTCGACCTTTCCGCGCTTTCAGACCGCCCGGCCGGGCAACTGAGCGTGGGGGAGGGGAAACGCCTGGAGCTCGCGCGCGTGCTCGCGCTCGAGCCCTCGCTCCTGCTCCTCGACGAGCCCCTGGCCGGCCTCAGCCCGGTAGCCGCCGAGCGCGTTTCCAGCGTGATCGAGCGGAAGCGCCGGGAGGGCGCAGCCGTCGTCTGGGTCGAGCATGGCCCGGCCGCCGGCGACCTGGCGAGCCAGCTGCTCGTGCTCGAGGGCGGGCAAATCCGTTTCCTCGGGTCGCCCGGCGACTGGGAGGCAACGCGTGAGGCGCCGTCGTGACGGCTCGCCTCGTCGCGCGCGAGCTCACGGGCGGCTATCCCGGAGTGACCGTCTTCTCAGGGGCGAGCTTCTCCGTGGAGTCCGGGGAGATCCTGACGATCCTGGGCGCCAACGGCTCTGGGAAATCCGCGCTGCTCGAGACTCTGCAGGGCCTTCTCGCGCACCGCGGCGGCGCCGTCCTTCTCGATGGCGAGAACGTGCAGGACCTCGCGCCGGAAGTCCGCGCGGCACGCGGGATGAGTCTCGTCTCCGATCGGCGCCGGCTCTTCAGGGACATGACGGTCGACGAGCATCTCCGTGTCGGTGCGTTTCGCGCGGCGGCTCGACACGGTTGGCGCCGCCGCACACTCGAGCTTCGCGGACTCTTCACGGGCTTGATGCGGCATCGCGGCGCGCGACCGGCAGGCCTGAGCGGCGGGCTCCAGCAGCAGCTGGCTTTGGCGCGATTCGCGATGTCCTCCCCGCGAGTCTGGTTGCTGGACGATCCTCTTCAGGGGCTCGACGAAATCATGTCAGGCCGCGTCCTCGAGTGGATCCGGGGAGCGGCCGGAAGCGGCGCAGCCGTGATGCTGACGGGCCAGCACATCCGCGCGCTTCTCAGCGTCGCGACGAAGGCCATGTTTCTCGAAGGGGGGGCCCTGTCCGCGATTCCCGCCGGCGCCGAGGGCCTCGCGAATCCGCGCGTGCGCCGGTTGCTCTGACTCGTGCCAGAGGAAGCGTCGTATAGTCCGTCGCGCCATGAGCGAACCCGCCGTCGACTCCACCGCCTCCGCGCACTTCACCGTGGCGCCCTCCGATCTCGCCAGCGCTCTCAACCTCGAGCCCGCGGACGCGTTTCCGCCTGTGTTCGCGACGTCCCGCATGGTAGCTCTCATGGAGCTTGCGGCCTCGCGTGTTCTCCGCCCACATCTGCGCGAGGGCGAGACCTCTGTCGGCGTCTCTCTCGACGTCGCCCACTCGGCCGCCACTCCCCCGGGCGCCACCGTCACGGCCACCGCGAGGTTCGTCGGGCGCGAGGGAAAGCTCTTCGTCTTCGAGGTCCTGGCCGCGGACAACGCAGGCGAGATCGGCCGCTGCACGCACAAGCGCGCGATCGTCACCGTCGAAAGGCTCGTCGGCGGCGCGGCTCGTCGTGGAGCGAAGGCCTGAACCCTGACCCCTCGGTGGCGAGCTTCCAAGTCCTCGGATCTCGCCTCGAATACCGTTGGATCGGACCGCGGCCCGCCGACGCGCCGACGATCGTGTTCCTGCACGAGGGTCTTGGATGTCTCGGGATGTGGCGTGACTTTCCCGACCGCCTGGCCTCCGCGACCGGCTGCGGCGCTCTCGTTTACAGCCGGATGGGTTACGGCGCGTCCGACCCGGTGCGTGGGATACGGCCGGTTCGCTTCATGCACGACGAAGCGCTCGACGTGCTCCCCGCCGTCCTCGAACGTTTCAAACTCGAGGATGTCATTCTCTTCGGCCACAGCGACGGCGCGTCGATCGCGCTCATCCATACCGGCGCCCGTTCGGGTTCCGTTCGCGCGCTGGTCCTCGAAGCGCCGCACGTCTTCGCGGAGCCCGTCTGCATCGAAGGCATCACGCGAATCGCGGCGGATTACGAGACGACGCGCCTGAGAGAGCGGCTCGCGCGGCATCACGGCCGCAACACGGACTCGATGTTCCGAACGTGGACCGACGTGTGGCTCCGCCCGGAGTTTCGCCAATGGAACATCGAAGAGTACTTGCCGCCTATCGAGTGCCCCGTGCTGGTCGTGCAGGGTGAAGACGACGAGTACGGCACTCTCGAGCAGGTCGACGCCGTCGTGACGCGGGTCAAGGGTCAGGCCGAATCATTGCTGCTTGAGCATTGTGGCCACTCCCCGCACTCGGAGCGGCCGGACGAGGTGCTCGAAGCTGCTGCCCGGTTCGTCCAAAAGACACTCGACGCCGGACGCTGAAACCGACTTCGCCGGTCAGGCGGTCCGAGCGGACAAGACGATCCTGGTGTCCACGATCGTCAGCCCCTTCTCGTGCACGATGACCGGATTCAAGTCCATCTCGTCGATCTCGGGGTGTCGCGTCACGAGGCCGGAGACCTGGACGAGAAGTCGCCGGAGCGCCGCCACGTCAGCGGGCCTTCCTCCGCGCACTCCCTCGAGCAGCTTCGCTCCCCGGGTTTCTCCGATCATGTCCGTCGCGTCCTTCTCGGAGAAGGGAACGATCCGGAACGCGACGTCGCGGAAGATCTCGACCAGGGTGCCCCCGATGCCGAACATCACGGCATGGCCGAACTGGAGATCGCGGGTCACGCCCACGATGATCTCGAGTCCCCGCGCGGCCATGGCGCTCACGAGCACTCCGCCCGAGCGCGCCCCGAGCCGCCGCGCGACGCCCTCGAGGTCGCCAAACGCCTTCCGGACTCCCGCCTCGTCTTTCACATTCAGGAGGACTCCTCCGACGTCGCTCTTGTGCGTCACGTCCAGGGAGTTCATCTTCACCGCGACGGGATAGCCGATCTTGCGAGCGGCGGCGACGGCCTCCTCGTCGGTGCTGGCCTGCCGCGAAGGGACCACGCTCACTCCCTCGCGCGCCAGGAACGCCATCGAGTCGGCAGGAGAAAGGGACTTTCCAGCCGCTGCGGGAGCCGCGCTCGCCGGGGGCGCCTCCGGCGTCCGGGGGAAGCGATCCCGGGCGAAGCGAACATGGCAGGAAAAGGCCTTGACCGCGCGCTCCGGCGTCGGAAAAACTGCGATCCCCTTCTCGTGAAGGAGAAGCCGCTCGGCCCGCTCGACGTCGGCGCCGCCGAGGTACGCCACGAGGTCGGGCCGCCCCGGCTCCAGGATCTTCGAGGCGCCGGGGATCGGATCCCCGAAGATCGTCATGACGACGTCGTAGTCCTCCCGTGAGGCGGCGATGACGCGGCGAAAACGCTCCGCGTCGCCGTCTCCCGTCACGTCGAGCGGGTTCCCGACGATGCAGTGAGACGGCAGGATCTCCCTCAATCGTGACGCCAGAGAAGTCGGGAGGGCGCTGACGCGAAGCCCGTTCTCCTCGGCGACGTCCGTGGCGATGATCGCGGACCCTCCGGAGCTCGTGACGATGAGCATTCGCGGCCCGGCGGGAGCCGGGACATAGGCGAGCGCCTTGGAGAAGTCGTACAGCTCCTCGAGGGAGGCGGCCCGGTGGATTCCGAGCTGCCGGAAGACGGCGTCGTAGATCTCGTCCTTTCCGGCGAGCGACCGGGTGTGCGACTCGGCGGCCTTGCGCCCTTGCTCGGTCCGTCCAGCCTTGAAGATCACGATGGGCTTTTGGCACGCCCGGACCGCGGCCAGGAATTTCCCGGCATTCTTCACGCCCTCGATGTACAGCGTGATCACCTTCGTGTTCGGATCGGAGGCGAAGAACTCGATCAGGTCGGCCTCGTCCACGTCGACCCTGTTTCCCATGCTCACGAACGCCGAGAAGCCGAGCTTCTCCTCGGCGGCCCAGTCGATGAGCGCCGCTCCGACGGTTCCGCTCTGCGACGCGATGGCCATCGCGCCCTTCCGGGTGATCAGGGGCCAGGACGCGCAAAGGCCATGGTGCGGGTAGTTCACGCCCTGGCAGTTCGGCCCGACAACGCGGATTCCGCACTGGGCCGCGTTCCGCTTGAGCTCCTCCTGCAGGCGGGCGCCGTCCGCCCCCGATTCGGCGAACCCGCCCGTGATGACGATGGCCGCTCGGACCTTCCGCTCGCCGAGCTGGAGAATCGTGGCGGGCACGGAAGCCGCCGGGATGATGACGACGGCGAGATCGGTGCCTGACGGGATGTCGTCCACCGATTTGACGGAAGGGACTCCGAGGATCGTCTCTCCCTTTGGGTTCACGGGGACGACCGGACCGCCGAACCCCGCGTCGAGGATGTTCTTCAGGATCGTGAAGCCCAGTTTTCCCGGCTTGGCGGAGGCGCCGATGACGGCGAGGCCGTTGGGGCGAAAAAGCGCCTGCAGAGAGTCACTCATATCGCTCCTCGAGGTCGTACTCGGCGAAGTCTATCCCGGCAGGCTGGTGTGAGCAGCTAGACTCGTCTTGCGTGGTCAGAGACCAGAGTCGCGCGGATGAAAACCCCTTTCGTGTCTCTCGCTCGAGGCAGGAGATCCTCCAGGACTTCGAGAAGCTGATCGAAGAGAAGAAGCTCTTCGGCGCCGACCGCGACCCCGCGATCATGGACGGCGCCGAGTTCGACGGGGGGCTCGTCAAGAAGAAGGGAAAGGGAAGCCGATTTCTCATTCGGAAGGTTCCCGGGAGGTCGAAGCTGCTGAGGCGCTGGGCACGCCTCTTCGAGAACGCGATCTCGCCCTGTACCCTCTTCGACGCGCTCTCCGCCAAGATCCACGAGTTCGAGCACCGGGAGAAACTCCTCCTCTTCGGCAAGGACCGGATCATCTATGACACGGAGATCTTTCAGGGGGAGGAGAGCGTCGGCGAGCTGACGGTCAGTTTCGCGTCGCTCCGAGACCCGGCGCTCGGGATGCTCGATTACTTTTCGGGCGCCAGGCTCAGGGTCGTCTACATCGAGCACATCCACCTGACGGCGCAGAAGTCGGGATACGCTTCGGCGCTTTTCCGGCACTACGAGCGGCTCTTTCACGACCTCGGGTTCAACCAGTTCCGGCTCAGCGCCTCCCTCTCGGTCGGCAGGTATTACTGGGCCCAAGAGGGATTTGATTTCTCGGAAGAGTCAGAGGCCGCCAAGAGAAAGGCGGAGCTGAGAGCTCTCGTGAAGGAAAGGGGCCTTCCCGTCCGCGAGGTCGAGATTGGACGTCTGAACTACGCCTACGATTTTGCCCGCTTCAGGAGAGAGCTCAAGATTCCCGCCTACCGGGACGCGGAAGGCTCTTATTCGTCAAAGGCCGACGCTCGCTTTCGCGAGGAAGTCTCCTTGCCGCTCGGAAAGGCGTTTCTTCTCTGCTCGGCGCCCTGGGAGGGGTACAAGACGATTTACACGAACACCCCGCGGAGAACGGGCTTCGTGACCTCCCCGGAATATCTCTCGCATCGAACGCGCACCGGCCACGTCGAGAGCCCCGCGCGGCTCCGAACGCTGCTGAAAGCGGTCAGGAAGCACGGCCTGAGGAGCAGCCTCGTCACTCTTTCGCCGTACGTTCCCGACCTCGAGTTCCTTCAGGGGATCCACTCGGCGGAGTATCTGGCGAGATTTCGTGAGGCTGTCCGGAAGGGCGAGAAGGTTTTCTCCACGGCGGACTGCTCGATTTCCGCGGCGAGCTTCGACGTCGCGCTCCTGGCGGCCGGCGGCGTGATGGCAGGCGTGGACGCGGTCCTGAACGGGAGGGTCGACAACGTGTTCTGCGCCGTCCGGCCTCCCGGCCATCACGCGGGACGGGATTCCGCGATGGGCTTCTGCTTCATCAACAACGTCGCGGTGGGAGCGGTCTACGCGAGGGCGGTCTACGGCGTGGAGAGGATCTTCATCCTGGACTGGGACGTCCATCACGGAAACGGAACGCAGGAGATTTTTGGCGGGGACCCTCTGACGTACTACTGCAGCCTCCACGAGCATCCCACGTTCTGCTTTCCGGGCACGGGCCGGAGAACGGAGAGGGGGACGGGCGCGGGCGCCGGGCTCACCCTGAACCTGCCGCTCAAGCCGCACACCGGGGACGAGGAGCTGATCGAGACTTTCGAGAGGGAGGTCGTCCCGGAGATCGAGAGGTTCGAGCCCGGCCTGATCATGATCTCGGCGGGGTTCGACGCGCACGAGAGGGACCCGATCGCCGACCTCGATCTCACGGAGAAATCCTTTGTCCACATGACGCGGAGAGTCTGCGAGCTGGCGGATCGATACTGTGGGGGCCGGATCGTATCGGTCCTGGAGGGGGGGTACGACGGTCCCTCCCTCGCCTCGTCGGTCGTGGCCCATCTGAAGACGCTTCAGGGAAGGAGTCCGGAATGTTCGTCGGAAAAAGGATGACGCGGAACGTCATCACGGTCTCGAAGGGAGACACCTTGAAGTTCGCGAGCGATATCCTGCACGCGAACCGAATCCATCAACTGCCGGTCATCGAGGGCGCAGACCTGGTCGGCTTCGTATCGGGTACCGACATACGCAATTCGACGTTCGAGACGTCGACCGTCACGCAGCTCGGCAAGATCCTCGTGAAGAACAAGACGGTCGAGGAGATCATGATGCGCGAGGTGATCACGGTGAGCCCGTGGGATACGGTCGAGGACGCGCTCCTCATCTTCCATAAGAGGAGATTGGGCGCCTTGCCGGTCGTGGAGGGCAAGAAGCTGGTGGGGATCATCACGAAGGCGGACGTTTTGGCGGCGTTCTGCGACACCCTCAGGATCGAGGAGCCCGGAGTGAGAATCGAGGTGCTCCTCCCGCGCGAAGCCGGCTCCCTCATTCAGCTGGTGCGCAAGCTCGGGGAGCTGAAGACCGAGATCCGGAGCCTGATCCTGTCTCCCTTGCGGGAGGGCTTCGTGGCCTTTATCAGGCTCTCGACGATCGACGTGGCGGCGGTGAAGAAGTCGCTCAAAGACGCGGGCTTCACGGTCCCCGAGCTTTCGGATTTCCTTGGAAGAACGGGCGAACAATAATGTGACTCGAGGTGCTCCATGTTGGTTCGGGACATCATGCGGAGTCCGGCCGTCGCCATCTCCGCGGACACCATGCTCCAGGACGCCTATCGAACTATGCAGGAGCGCGGCATCCGGCACCTGCCGGTCGTCGAGGGCGAGAAGCTCGTCGGCGTGATCACGGATCGTGATCTCCGGCTGGCGACCAGCGCGCTCGCGCCGTCGCCGTTCCCGCCAGGCAGCCGCGTGTCCGAGGTGATGACTCGGGAGCCGCTGACGGCGGAAGCCTCGGACCCGGTCGAGGATGCCGCACGCACAATGCGGGAACGGAAGATCGGCTGCCTTCCGATCCTGGACGACGGACGAGTGATCGGGATCGTCACGGGCCTCGATCTGCTCGATGCGCTCATCCGCATGACCGGCGTCGACAAGCCCTCGGGCCGCCTGGAAGTTCGCCTGCCCGACCATCCCGGCGAGCTGGCCCGCCTCACCGGCTTTCTCAGCCACCGCGACCTGAACGTACACTCGATCCTGACGTATCCCGACGGTCCGGACTCGGTTCGGACCGTGCTGCGCATCGGCTCCATGGAGATTCGGCTGCTCGCCGAGGAGCTGCGCCGTGCCGGGTTCGACGTCCTCTGGCCGCCGGAGAAACCGTGCCCTCGGTGATTTACGCTCCGGCCTACCGGAAGTACTCCTTCGGCGACGAGCATCCGTTCAGCCCCGTCCGCACCGACATGGTGCTCGATCTCTTGGGCGCGCTCGGGCACCGCGTGGAGACGGTCGAACCGGAGCCGGCGACGCGGGAGGACCTCCTTGACGTGCATGAGGACGCGTACGTCTGCCGCGTGGAGAAGCTGAGCGCGGGCGCACCGGTTCCCGACGGACAGGAATACGGGCTGGGAACGCAGGACACCCCCTCGTTCCCCGGCATGGACGAGGCGGCACGGTGGCTCGTCGGTGGCACGCTGCATGGCGCGCGCCTGATCTCGGAAGGGAGAGAGAGGCGCGTCCTTCAGCTCGGAGGGGGCCTGCATCACGCGCGCCGCAGCGTCGCGTCGGGTTTCTGCATCTACAACGACCTCGCGATCGCGATCAACTCCCTCACCCGGAACGGACTGAAGGTGGCCTATCTCGATATCGACGTCCACCACGGCGACGGCGTTCAACAGATCCTCTATGAAGACCCGCGCGTTTTGACCGTGAGCCTTCACGAGTCGGGCAAGTACCTCTTCCCGGGTACCGGTGAGATTCGCGAGCTCGGCTCGGGAGCCGGCCGTGGCCTGAAGCTCAATCTGCCGCTCGAGCCGTTCACCGAAGGCGAGAGCTACCTGGAAGTTCTCGAGCAGGTGACCCCGGCCGCCCTGCGGCACTTTCGCCCCGACGTTCTCGTGGTCCAGGCGGGGGCAGATGCGCATTTCGACGATCCGCTTTCCGATCTCATGCTGACGACGCGCGATTACGAGGCCATCTTCAGACGAATCCTGGCGTGGGCGGACGACTTCACCGCGGGCCGGGTGCTGTTCACGCTGGGAGGCGGCTACTCGTTCCGCGCGGCGCCGCGCGTGTGGGCGATCCTCTACCTCGTGATGCACGACCTGCCCGTGGTCCGGGACCTTCCGGAGTCCTGGCGGAAGAAGTGGAACGGTGCGCTCGACCCGAAGCTTCCCGAGACCTTCCACGACCCGAATCCGTCGCACGCCGACATTTCCAACCGCTACGAGATCGCGCACCGTAACCGGCAGGTGGCCGAGCGTCTCCTGGACCTGACGCGGCAATACTGGTTCCAGAAGTAAGGGCAAGCGGCGAGCCGGAGCCGGCGTCGCCTCTCGCTCACGATTTCGGCACGATCATCTTTCCGGCGGCCTTTTCGCGCGGATAGAGGAGGACGTGCCGTCCGCTCTGGATCTGGAAGATGCCGACTTCGTAACGCTGTGGGTTCCCATGCTCGTCGAACCGCAGGTGCTCGAGCGGAAGCAGGAGGTCGGTTCCGCGAAGCGCGTCGCGGACGGCATCGCGTTCCGGGGGGACGGACGTGCGGGACGCCGTCTCCAGCGCCGCCAGAACCGCCCGCGCTGCCGTGTATCCATACATGCTGAGCGGCGCCGGGGAATGCTTGAACTCCCTGGTGAAGCCGGTCTCGTAAGCGCGGCTCCCTTCCAGATCTCCGGGGAGTGACATCCCGGGTTCCCAGACGATCGCACCGATCGCTCCCTCTGCGAGCGGGCCGAGCTGCTCGACGAGGGCGGGGAACTCCATTCCGAAGGCGCCCACGACCGCGAAGTCGGGACTCGTCTGGCCGGAAACCTGCCGGAGGAGAACGAGGTTGTCCGCGAAGAACCCGTCCATGAGCAGGAGCCGCGCGCCGCTCGACTTCACGCGGGCCAGGAGAGGGATGAAATCGGGCGTCCCCGTCTGGAAGCTCTCGAACGCGGAAACTCTGACCCCGTGGGCTTCGAGCCGTTCCTTCTGGAGCCGGGCGAGCTGCGTCGCGCCCGGCGTCGCCGAAAAGAGGATCGCCACTTCCTTCGCGGGGAGGAGCTCGAGAGGGACGGCCGTCGTGGCGTCCACGAACGGCTCCAGACGGCTGATCCTGAAGAACCAGGCGTTTCCACGCTGCGTCAACCGCTGATCGAGCGAGGAGCTCGCGACATAAGGGACGTGCTCCCGCTCGGCCACCTGGGCCACCGGGCCGACGATGCTGTCGACGTAACCTCCCACGAGCGCGCTGACCCGTTCGCGCGTGGTCAGATCCTGGGCCGCGGTCGTCGCCTCGTCCGGCCTGCCTCCGTCGTCCCGCGTGATCAGCTTTACCGGGTGGCCGCCGACGCCGCCGGCGGCGTTGACCTCCGAGACGGCGTAGAGGACGCCTTCGTGAACGGCCGTTCCCTGGGCCGCCAGGGCGCCGCTCAGGGAGGCGACCTCACCGATTCGAAGCGGTACGGCGCCTTTCGGCTCGCGTGAGCACTGCGCGGCGAAAAGTCCCAACGCCACCAGCGGACCGAATGCGACGTACCGTGGAACCTTCAATGGTGACCGGTTCCGTGCCGAGGCTCAGATTGCAGGCAGAGGCTGCCGCGCTTCCATCAGCAGCTGCCGGGTCCCGTCGGACCGGGCCGTGTCCCGCTCCATCTGGATGGAGGCGAGGCGGGAGCGCCACGGCGACAGGTCGAAGACTTCGTCTCTCGGGGAAGCGAGGCAGGCGTCGATCAGATTCCGGTAGAAACGGACCATGCGCTCGACGAGCGGTACGGGGTATTCGCGTCCCTGCACTTTCAGGCACTCGACCTTGAGATCGATCAGGTGCGGGATGTCTTCCAGAAGGAAGAACGCATCGTTCTTCAAGGCCACGCTGTTCTCCCACTTTTCCTCGCCGGAATAGAGCTCCCACGACTCCATGCAGACGCGGTAATCGAGGCCGCCGCGGTTCGGGCTTCCCTTGAACAGGTCCTTCCCGAAGGAGTCCGTGGTGCGCTCGAGACGGTGATAGGGAGACATCCAACATTTCCCGAGGTAGGTGTAGCACTTGTTCGCGTGGATCAGGATTTCGATCCCGACGTCGATCTGCTCTTTCCGGGAGGCCAGCTCCCTGAGCGTCAGCTTCGTGTCGGCCACCACCTGAGAGACGCCGATCGACCGGTAGAACCTCACGTCCTCGTTGTTGAGGATGTTAGCTCCGATCGAGGCGTGGATGGTGAGATGCGGGAATCTCCGGTGGACCTCGGCGATGGCCCCGATGTCGGTCATGATCGCCCCGTCCACCCCCCATGACACGAAACGCCCCATCTTTTCCAGCATGGGGGCGATCTCGTGGGACTGCATGTTCGTGTTGAAGGCCACGCGCAGCTTGGCGCCGCCCGCGTGGGCGATTCCGATCGCATTGCGGACGTCCTCGTCGGACATCTCGTACCGGTCGCGCCGCCGGCTCCAGCCGCGAGGCCCCACGTAGACGGCGTCGGCGCCGTTCGCGACCGCCCCCTCGACCATCGGAAGATTCCCTGCCGGCGCCAGAAGCTCGACCATGACCCTTCCTCCTTGACCTGCCTATGATTCCGCGCGCGAAATGGTCGGAAGGGACCCGAGCGCTTCCGGCCGGAGCCCCTGGTAGTCCATTCCGCTCTTGCCGAAATAGAACCCGTTGCAGAGACCGATCCGGGCGTGACGCCGAAGTGTCTCCCACGATCCCTCATCCACGTCGCCGCCGCCGGCGATGGCCCGCTCCAGAGCCGCGTGATACACCGCCGCGACCTCGCGCCGGTATTCGGGACTCTCCGAGACGGCTTCGATCCGGAAGTGCCGGTGGCCCTCGGCGAGGAGACGCGGCAGGTGCTCGAGCATGCACACGTCCTTGCCGCTCAGGATTCCCTTCCCCAACGACTTCATCGCCCAGTCCCCCTGCTTCAGGAACAGCTCCTTCTGGCAGAGGTCGGGGCACTTGACACGCCACTTCTCCTCGTAATCCAGCAGAAAGCAATAGTCCGAGACGCCCAGGGGCATCTTGCCGTGGAGCAGGAGCTCCAGGGGCACGCCACAGGCCGTCGTGATCTCGTGGATCTCGTCCAGGCTGAGCTCGTAGTTCGGCGTGAACCGCACCGCCCCGAACCCGCGCAGGACCTCGGCGCCGGCCGCGGTGTAGATGTTCGCAAAGCCCCCGACATGCACCGGGAGCTCCGGAAACTCCTCGTGGGCGATCCTCAGGATCCCGAGGTTGTGGATTTCGACCGCTTCGGCGCCCGCCGCGACCGAAGCTTCCAGCATCTTCCTCACCTTCGGCAGGAAGTCGTTCCGCGGCGCCGCATAGGTCGCCACGTAGGCCCTTTTCCCCTGATCGTGAAGAATGTGGAGCCCCTCCTTGAGATCGTCGAGCTGCTCCAGGAAGTTCGATTCGTAGAGCCTGCAGTAGATGTCGCCGAGGTAGACCCCGTCGTAGTCGGTCAGGTCCGACGCCCGAAGGTCTCGCAGGTTCGCGATCGTCGTGTTCAGCTCGAACCCGTTCATGGGTTGTCAGCCTCGTGTCCCATTGCGCGCCGCCCCATTCGTCATCTCTCTCATTGCCCCTCTCATCGTCCGACGACGGCCCACGCCGCCGGCAAGGTGGCTGGCGGTGGCTCAAACGCGTCCGGAATCGTCCGGGCGTCGATCGCCTCACGGTACCGGCGAACGAGCGGCGCCAGCAGCTCCACCGGAAGGCTTCGGCCTTGCAGCTTCAGGACATCGGCGCCCGCTTCGGCGTAGGCCTCGACATCCGCGATCCGGCTGATCTGCCGGCTCGGGAAAAGGCGCGTGTCGACCCGCCGCCCGGCGGCGAACAGCTCCCAGGGTTGCTGGCAGATTCTGAAACAGGCTCCGACGCCCCCTCGCTTCATGCTGCCGGTCTGCCGCAGCCCCCGAAGGGCGCCCTCCGGCGTCTCGCCCGTGCCGGCCTTTGACGCAAACGCGGCCGGAAGGGGCGACGGCTTCAGATGCACGTAGCTCGGCATCCAGCATTTTCCGAGGAGGACGAACTCCTCGACCATGTGGACCATGATCTCCACGGAGATTCCCCGGACGGTCCTGATCTCGCGCATCTCCGCGGGGCTCACCGTCCCCGGCAGGACGACGGCGTTCGCGCCGAGGTCCCTGAAAAAAGCGACGTCGGCGACCGTCTGGGCGCCGCAGCCGATGCTGGCGGTCAGCCGCAGGTCCTCGAACCGCTGCCTGAGCGCCGCCAGGATTCCGACGTCGTTCACGATGACGTCTCGAATCCCCAGATCCAGGAGGGCGGGGACGCGCTCGAAGAGGCGCGCGCGCTCCTCGGGCTTCGGGATCGTATTCAGGGCGACCTGGAGGCTTCGGCCGCCGGAGGCGACCTCGCGCTGCGCCGCCACGAGCTCGTCCCAGCCCAGCTCTCTCCGCGCCCCGCCGCGGCTCCAACCCTCGAGGCCCACGTAGACGGCGTCCGCTCCCGCGCCGAGCGCGGCCCGGACGGCCTCGAGAGTTCCAGCAGGTGCGAGGAGAACCGGCACGGCCATCATCGTCACGACCGGGAGAGCCGGGACGAAATGAGCGGAGCGGATAGTACGTGCCGTCGACTATTCATCGTGTCGAGTGATTGTAGGCTGCGATTCAGGCCCGCAGTCAAGCGGTTTTTCGACGCCGGCCGCTCCCTGTAATCTCCGGTCATGACCACGCGCCACAGTCTCACGGATACGTACCGCACGATGGCGCACCTGCGGCGGTTCTTCGAGTCGGTTCGGAGGACGATCACGACCGAGCCAACGAATGGCGGTCTCACTCCCGCGCAGCAGTTCGCCCTCCTGACGCTCGCGGGCAACCCTTCCAGCGACCCTCTGACGATCGGCGACCTGGCGCGCGAGACCTTCGCCACGATGAACACGACCTCCGCCCTCGTCCGGCGGATGGAGCGCGCCGGTCTCGTCCGCACGACGCGCTCCCCGAAGGATCACCGCTTCGTTTACGTGAAGCTGACCGCGTCCGGCGAACGCCGCCTTCGCCCGTCCACGGCCGCCGTCGTGAAGGCCCTGCGCGCGGCCGCCGAGGAACAGGGGAGGGCGCCATTGCGCGCCGCGTTCGAGACGTGGTTCGACAACTGGGGCGCCGTCATCAAGGCGCTGTCATCGAGCGGGCGCCGGCTGCGCCGTACGCCCGCCGCGAGACGGCGTTCGGGCCGCTAAGGTCGCTATTTCCCCTTGTCGCTCACCTGGGTGAGAAGCGAGTCGCTGACGTGCGTGACGAGGCCGTGAAAGACGACCTTGACCTTGCGGAAGCCCGGATCCGTGAGGATATTCTCGAGCGCCGCGAGGTTCTCGAGGTCGACCTGGACGAGCCGCTGTGGGGAGGATCCGCCCAGCATGCTCTTGTAGACGCGGACGGCCTTGACGCCTTTGAACTTCAGCCAGATGTCTTTGCCGGGGCCCTTCGTGTATTTCTCGTACTCCTTCAGCTTCCCGGGGAGGACGTCGAACCTGTACTCGAACGTGACCATAAAACTGCCTCCTTGATTCCTATCTTCCCGTCCAGACGGCCGCTCTCTTCCCGAGGAACGCGGAGATCCCTTCCTGGGCATCGACCGTCATAGAGTTCATCGACATGATCTCCTTGGCATACGCGTACGCTTTCGGCTGGTCGAGGTCGATCTGCGAGTAAAAGGCCTGCTTCCCGATGGCGAGCGTGACGGGGCTCGCCTCCGCAATGCGCGCCGCGAGCTTCCGGGTCTCCTCACGGAGCGCGCCCGGGGGCACGACGCTGTTGACGAGCCCCCACTCCGCCGCCGTCCTCGCGTCGATCGGATCCCCGGTCAGAAGCATCCGGAGGGCGCGCTTGCGGCCGACGGCGCGGGTCAACGCGACCATTGGAGTCGTGCAGAAGAGCCCGATCCTGACGCCCGGGGTCGCGAACCAGGCGTCTTCGGTCGCGACCGCGAGGTCGCACGTCGCCACGAGCTGGCATCCGGCCGCGGTGGCGAGGCCCTGAACCTCGGCGATGACCGGCTGCGGAATCGACTGGATCTTCGTCATCAGCTCGGCGCAGACGTCGAAGATCTGACGGGTGTCGTTGATGTCCCTTCCGACGAGCTCGCTGAGATCGTGGCCCGAGCTGTATACCTTTCCGGCCGCGGCGAGGATGACGGCGCGGAGCTGCCTGTCCTCTCCGATGCGTCCGAGGCAGTCCAGCAACTCCCGCATGAGTGCCAGAGAGAGGGCGTTGCGCCTCGCGGGGCGATTCAGCGTCACGACGGCGACGGACCCATCCGTCTCGAAGCAGAGGCTCTCGTATCCCATCTGACGCCTCCTTTCCCGGCCGGCTCTCTCTAGTGCCCGCAATATTGCGGGAAGTACTCTTCGTCTCCGATCCACTCGGGGAACTGGACGCGTACCTCGCCGAGCGGATGGAAGTCGGCGTCGAACTCCAGGGCGACCACACGCTGGTCCTGACCGTCGTAGTACCGGAAGACATAGCGCCCGTCCGGCAGAGCCAGAGCGTCGATGGCCCGGCTGTCGTCGAAGTTGAGCGCCATGCAGACCAGCAGGTCGGGGACCGAATAGACGACGCCCTTGATCGTCAAGGTCTGTCCGCCGCTCCCGAGGGGGCCGTAGCGGCTCTCCATCAGCGCCGGGCCTTTCAACCCAGCCACAGCACTCACGCTTCCTGCGGAACCGCCGCGGGCCGCTTGAAGATCAGGTGCAGGCCGATCGTCCCGTAGGCAACGCCATCTTTGTTCGGAGCGATGAGAGGGGCCGCCGAGACGAGCTCCCAGCCCTCTGAGCCGGCGCCGTTTATCCAGGTGTCCAGGCCGCTCACCATTCCCCCATCCCCATCGCTGAAGATGACCATTCGATCGAAGTACTCCCACTGCATGATCGCTCCCGTACGCTTCTCAGCCTAGCACAGGGACCGGAGGAAACGGCGTCACCTCAGGCTCTTACGAGGTGATCGGCGAGCCAGGCGCTGAGGGTCTCGCAGGCCGAGCGGTTGAATCGCAGCTCACTGTGGTTGAACCAGCGCGGGAGGTAGCGGATCAGGCCGTTCTCATGTTGCACGTCGGGGCGGATGTCCGCGGAGACGAGGCGCTTTTCGGCGGAGGGGAGCTCGGCCTCAAGGCTCGCGGCGCCGTCGAGAAGCGCCTGGATGTCCCGCTCGGAGTAGAGGAGGAGACAGGGGCGGTCGTGCGACGGGACAGGGCCGAGCTTTTCGAGGAGCTCGAGGACATACCCCGAGTAAGGCTCTCTGAGCCCGGGGCTCGGGAGGTTCTCGAACATCCACTTGCCCTGCGGGGACATCTGCATCATGACGGATGGCGACATCGCTACCATGGCGTCCGCTGACGACATCAGCGCGAGCCTCCCGCCGAGGCTATGGCCGATCACCGCCGTCTTGCCGAACCGCCGGACGAACGCGATGGCGACCTCCATCTCGTCGCGCATCGCCGGGCCGATCGGCGCCATGTTCTCGCCGTGCCCGCACAGATCGATCGCCAAAACGGCGATTCCTTTCTCGGCTACGGCCGTCACGATCCCGAGCATCTGTTCCTTCGACGAGCCGTAGCCGTGGCACACCACGGCGCCACCGCGCGGCGAGGCCGGGGCGAGAAGGAAGCCGGGAATGGC
>PLZI01000031.1 GCA_003152095.1 Acidobacteriota bacterium
GCAAGAAGAATGAGACCATCGCGGTTTACGACTTCGGCGGCGGTACGTTCGACATCTCGATCCTCGATGTGGGTGAGGGCGTCGTGGAGGTCAAGTCGACGAACGGCGACACGCACCTCGGCGGCGACAATATCGACCAGAGGATCGTCGAATGGCTCCAGGCGGAGTTCAAGAAGGATCAGGGAATCGACCTCTCGAAGGATCCGATGGCGACGCAGCGCCTCAAGGAAGCGGCCGAGAAGGCGAAGATCGAGCTCTCGACGACGGTCGAGACCGACATCAACCTGCCGTTCATCACGGCCGACGCATCGGGGCCGAAGCACCTCAACATCAAGCTCACGCGCGCGAAGCTCGAATCGCTGGTGGACGACCTCCTCCAGCGCTCGATCGGGCCGTGCCGGCAGGCGCTCAAGGACGCGGCGCTCGACGCCTCGAAGATCGACGAAGTCGTCCTGGTCGGCGGCCAGACGCGCATGCCGAAGATCCAGCAGCTCGTGAAGGATTTCTTCGGCAAGGAGCCGAACAAGTCCGTCAACCCCGACGAAGTCGTCGCCATTGGCGCGGCTCTACAGGGCGGCGTTCTCGCGGGCGACGTGAAGGACCTCCTCCTCCTCGACGTGACGCCGCTCTCGCTCGGCGTCGAGACGCTCGGCGGCGTCATGACGAAGCTCATCGAGCGCAACACGACGATCCCCACGAAGAAAGCCGAGACATTCTCGACGGCCTCGGACGGCCAGACCTCGGTGGAAATCAAGGTGCTTCAGGGCGAGCGCGAGATGGCAGGCGACAACAAGCTCCTCGGCGTCTTTTCGCTCGTGGGAATCCCGCCGGCTCCTCGCGGGATGCCGCAGATCGAGGTCACCTTCGACATCGACGCGAACGGCATCATGAACGTGTCGGCGAAGGACCGCGGCACGGGCAAGGAGCAGAAAATCACGATCACGTCGTCCTCTGGGCTCGACAAGAAGGAAGTCGAGAAGCTCGTCAAGGACGCCGAGTCGCACAGCTCCGAGGACAAGAAACGGCGCGAGGCGATCGAGGCGAAGAACGCGCTCGACGCGCTCGTCTACTCGACGGAGAAGCTCGTGAACGAGAGCGGCGACAAAGTGCCCGAGTCGGAGAAGGAGGCTGTCAAGGCCGCGGTCGCCGACGCGAAGAAGATCCTCGAAGCGAGTCCGGGCGACGCCGAGACCCTCAAGAAGGCCGCTCAAGAGCTGCAGAAGGCGAGCTACAAGATCGCTGAGGCGCTCTACAAATCCGCCCCGGCGGGCGGTCCCGGGGGAGATGGTGGCGCGACGCCGGGCGAGGCGTCCTCGTCCAAGCCGGCCGACGACGTCATCGATGCCGAGGTCGTGGAGCAGAAGAAGTAAGGTCGCGACATGGATGCTCGTCGCAATGGGGCCCGGCCGGACGACCAGGCCCCTGGACCGGCCCCGGCTGGGCGGGAGACCTACGTCTTCATCGGCGTGGTCGCCCGGCGGTTCGGGGTTCATCCGCAGACGCTCCGCCTCTACGAGCGCGAGGGTCTCATCCGCCCCGCGCGCTCGTCCGGCAACACGCGCCTTTACGATCTCGAGACGGTCGAACGGCTCGAGATCATCCTCACGCTGACGCGCGAGCTGGGCGTGAACCTTGCCGGCGTGGAGGTGATTCTCGAGCTGAAGTCGCGTCTCGCGCGCATGGAGGGCGAGGTGGGCCGCCTCATGGAGTCCATCCGCGCCGTCGCGGCCGAACACGCGTCTCGCGGGGACACGTCCCGGGCGCTCGCGGTGCGGCCCCGGGGCCCGATCGTTCTCAGCACGCGCTGACGGATTCCCCAGCCCGGGGGCGAGGGGACATAATCGCGCCCGGTGAGCCAGCGCCTGCGCCCCGAGGATGATTCGAGGGTCCTGAGGAAGTACCTCGACGACATCGCACGGTACGCGATCCTCGCGCCGGAGCGGGAGCGGGAGCTCGGGCGGATCATCCAGAGTCCGGAATTTTCGGAGGATGTGCGGCGCGAGGCCGTCGATGAGCTCGTGCGCGGCAACCTGAGGTTCGTCGTTTCCTACGCGAAGCGCTTCCATTCTCCGGGTATCTCATTCCTCGACCTCATCAACGAGGGGAATATCGGCCTCATCCAGGCCGCCCGCCGCTTCGACCCCGAGCGCGGCGTCAAGTTCATCACCTACGCCGTCTGGTGGGTGCGCCAGGCGATTTCGAGCGCCCTTTCCGAGCAGTGGGGTGCCATTCGCCTTCCACACAAGCAGGCGACGCTTCATTCCCGTCTGGGGCGCGTGAAAGAGGCTCTTTCGCGGTCGCTCGGACGGGAGGCCACGATGGAAGAGATCGCGGCGGAGGCCGGCCTCAGGCCAGACGAAGCCGGGAATCTGATGTCCATGTCGCGCAGCTCGGAGTCGCTGTCCGACGTCTTCGGCGCCGAGGAGGATCGCACGCTCGGGGACACGCTCGAGCAGACGTCCGTCACGGCCGCGGACGATCAGCTTCTCCAGCGTTCCTCCGTGGAGCAGACGCGCAACCTGCTCGATTCGCTCCCGAAGAAGGAGCGCGCGATTCTCTGCCGCCGCTTCGGCATCCCGGAGGATGGCTCGGACGGCGAGCGTGAGCCGATGACGCTCCAGGAGATCGGCGAGGAGCTGAGCCTCTCGCGGGAGCGCGTCCGGCAGATCGAGGCGCAGGCCATCGCGCGCATCAAGCGCACGATGAAGAGCCGGGCCCTGAAAGCCTTCCTCAATTAGGCCCTAGAATCAGGTCGTGGCCGCGAACGCTCCCGCCGGCGAAATTTGCCCCTCGTGCAAGGGCTTCGGCGTCCTCGAGACGCCAGAGGGTCGCGTCGTCGCCTGCCGTTGTAAAGCGGCCGGCCTCGCGGAAGCCCGCCTGAAAGCCGCGGAGATTCCCCAGCGCTATCTGAACTGCAAAGTCGAGAACTTCGACCTGAAGCGCCCCGGAACCTCTCCGAGCCACGTGCGCGCGAGCCTGATCGCGCGCAAATTCGTCGAAGAATGGAAGACCCGGGATCGGGGCCTTCTCTTCGTCGGGCCCGTGGGAGTGGGGAAGACACACCTTTCGGTGGCGATCCTCAAGACGCTGATCGAGGACTGGGGCGTCCGAGGCCTCTTCTGCGACTTCTCGGACCTCCTGGAGAGGATTCAGGCGACCTTCTCCCGTTCGAATCCGGACAGCGCCGATGACGTCCTCGCGCCCTATCGAGACGCCGAGCTGCTCGTCCTGGACGAGCTCGGTGCGCGCCGCCCCACCGATTGGGTCCGGGACGTGCTCTACGGCCTCATCAACACCCGCTACAACCGCCAGCGCTTGACCATCGTCACCTCCAACTACTCCGACACTCCGGCCCGGACGGGGGAGGAGACGCTGGAGATGCGCATTGGTGCGATGGTGCGGAGCCGCCTCTACGAAATGTGCGACCTGGTGGTGCTCGATGGGCTCGACTACCGGGCCTGGCGCGCCGTCAAGGTCTGAGCGGATGACTCCGTCCGCGCGCCCGGCGCCCGAGGCGTTCCGTCGCGGGCTTTCGGCGGTCGTCGCGAATCTCGGTCTGATCCTCGCGCCACTTGCGTTCGCGGCGGTGGTCGTCGCGGCGATCGCGGCCCCCGTCTTCGCTCTTTTCCTCGGTTTTGCAGGATTTCATCGTGGGCGTGGAGGAATGCCGGCGTTTTCACGAGACCCGGCGACGCTTCTCGAGCCGCTCAAGAGCTTCTTCGAAGGTCTGTTGGCCTCGCCGTTCGTGATTCTCGCCGGCCTCTTCGGCCTCATCGTCCTCCTTCTTCTCCTCACGGCCTTCGCTGCCTGGGTGCGCGCGGGCGTGACGGGAGCCCTTCTCGCGATCGACGCGCGCGCCGTCGAGGACGCACCTCTCTCCGCGTTCCATCACCCGGAGCTCGGATCCGTATTCTGGGAGTCGGCGCGCCGGCTGTTCGGGCGCTTCTTCGCGCTCGTGAACCTCTACGGCCTCGCGCTCTCGTTCCTCGTCCTCCTGCTCTTCATGCCCATCGGGCTCGCCGTCTTCGCGGCGACGTCGGAACGAGGCGGCTTCGTTCTCGCGGCCTTCGTGCTCTTCCTCTTGGTACTGCCGGTCATGATCGGCGGGGCGATCGCGTTGCGCGTGCTCTACCTCGTGGCGTGCCGCCTGGCCGCGACCGAGGAGGTCGATGCATTCGAGGCCGTCGCGCGGGCCGCGTCGTGGGTGCGCGCCTCGCTCTCGCGGGTCTTGCTGCTGTATCTGCTGAGCCTCGCAGCAGGCTTCGTGTCAGGTTTCGCATTCCTCGTTCCGCGCCTCACCCTGTCGCTTCTCCCCGGGCACTCCGTGGTCCTTTTCTTCGCGGGGACGGGCCTCCTCGTCCTTGCACAGACACTTGTCAGCCTCGCCTACGATCTCACCGTGACCGGTGCCTTTGTCTCGCTCTGGCCCGCGGCGAGCGGCGGAAGCGTTCCGCCCGTGACCTTCGCGTCCCGATGAAGGCGCCTTGCCTCGCCTCATGTAAGATCTCGTCGAAATTCGACATGCCCGGCAAATTGCAATGACGGGTGCCAGGAGATCCCCCATGGCCCCTGCGCCGGCTCTCGACGCGCCGACTTCCTCCCTTCGGGCTCTTTCCGGCATGGCCTTTTCGCTCTCCGACGAGCAGGAGGCGATCCGCCGGATGGTGCGCGAGTTTGCGGAGGCGGAGATCGCGCCGCACGTCATGGAATGGGACGAGGCCCAGACCTTTCCGCGCGAGGCGATTCGCAAGCTGGCCGAGCTCGGGATGATGGGCGTCCTCGTGCCGGAGGAGTTCGGCGGTGCCGGACTGACCTACATCGACTACATCCATGTCATCGAGGAGCTGTCGCGCGTGGACGGCTCCGTGGGCATTTCGGTGGCTGCGCACAACAGCCTCTGCACGAACCACCTGTGGACGTTCGGAAACGAAGAGCAGCGCCGGAAGTGGGTGACGCCGCTCGCACAGGGCAAGTTTCTCGGCGCCTGGGGGCTGACGGAGTCGGAAGCCGGAAGCGACAGCGCGGGGACGAAGACGACCGCCGTTCTCGACGGCGACTCGTGGGTACTGAACGGTTCGAAGAACTTCATCACGCTCGGCTCGGTTGGAGACGTTGCCGTCCTCATGGCCGTCACGAGCAAGGCCGCGGGCAAACACGGCATCTCGGCGTTCGTCGTGGATCTCCACCAGAAGGGCATCCACGCGGGCAAGAAAGAGAACAAGCTCGGCCTCCGCGCGTCCGACACGGCGACGCTCGTCATGGAGGATTGCCGGATTCCGAAGGAGAATCTCATCGGCGAGCTGGGACACGGCTTCATCCAGTCGATGAAAGTGCTGGACGGCGGCCGCATCTCGATTGCGGCTCTCGGGCTCGGGATGGCACAAGGCGCATTCGAGTGCGCGCTCCGATATGCCCAGCAGCGGAAGCAATTCGGCAAGGCGATTTCCGAGTTCCAGTCCATCCAGAACTTTCTCGCCGACATGGCGACCGAGATCGATGCCGCGCGCCTCCTCACCTACCGGGCGGGGTGGGTCAAGGATCAGGGCCGCGTTTCGACGAAGGAGTCGTCGATGGCGAAGCTCTACACGTCCGAGGTCGCGGTCCGGGTCGCGAATCTCGCCGTCCAAATCCACGGTGGGTACGGCTTCACGAAAGACTTCCCGGCCGAGAAGTTCTACCGCGACGTGAAGCTCTGCACGATCGGCGAGGGCACGTCCGAGATCCAGCGCATGGTCATTGCCCGCGAGCTCTTGCGCCCGGGCGAATTCTAGCGATCAGGCCGGGACGAGCCGCACGCGGCAGTCCTGGTACGCCGCNNTCTCCCGCATCCGTCGTGCGTGCCTTGATCAGAGCGTTCGCGCAGTTCCCGCGGTCGTAGTTCCCGCCCTTCGGCACGATCACGACGTCGCGGCGCTGCGCCTGGTCGAGGTGCAGCTTCACGCGTATCGAGCCCAGGGCGCTCTCGATGCGTACGACCTCCCCCTGGCCAAAGCCGTTCGCCGCGGCCGGATGGCAGGTCGCCGTGAGCATCTCGGGCTCGGGCCCTGCCCACTGCGAGCTCTGCGATTTTTCGGTGGAGTTCGAGAAGAGCCAGAGGGGAAACCCGGCCTCCTCAGGCGGAGACGGAGGCATCTCGTGGACGAGGTTCACCTTGCCGGACGCGGTCGGGAACTTGCGATCTCCGAAAAGAACCTTTTCTGCGAAAGGGTTGCGGACGGAGGAACGCTCGAGCTGCTCCAGCGTGACGCCCGCCGCCTCGACGCGCGAGAGGAGGCGCCTCTTCCAGTCCCGGGCGCTCCCACTTACTTTCTCAGAAATCTTCTCTTCTCTTTCCCCGGTTCTTTCGTCGATGGCGCGGGCGAGCGCCTGGACGATCTGAAGGTCGGTCTTCACGCCCGGAGGCGGCGGGACGACAGGCGTGGAGGCGCCCAGCCAGTGGTTGCCGTAAGCGCCGAAGAGGTCGTCGTCCTCGACGAGCGTGGTCGTGGGCAGGACGACCGTCGCGCGCCGGGCGGTGTCCGTCAGGAAGGAATCCACGACCACGACGAGCTCACGCGTCTCGAGGGCACGGGCGACGGTCGCGGAGTCCGGCAGCATCGAGACGGGGTTACCGGCCGTCACCCACACGGCGCGGATCGGCGGATCCTGTGCCGCGAGGATTCCGGCGCCGAGGAGAGGCTCGGGGATCGCGCGCGGCGGCATCTTCTTCAGGAACGACGTGTCGAATGCACCGCGCCGCTTGTAGTAGAACGACACGCCTCCGCCGGGAATCCCGAGGTTGCCGCTGACCGCGCCGAGCGCATCGAGTGCGCGCACGATGGCCGAGCCGTTCATCCTGCGCCCCATGCCCCAGCCCACCTGGATGGAGCACGGCCGTTCGGCGAGGGCCGAGGCGATCGCGTGGACGTCCTCGATGTCGACATCGGCCGCTTTCGCCCACTCCGCGGCGGAGCACGACGTCGCGAGCGCGCGAAATCCGGCGAAATCGTCGCAGAACTCTGTCGCGTCCGGAACGACGCCGCCCGTCTCGAACAGCCGCGCGGCGACGCCCATCGCGAGGTCGAAGTCTCCGCCGGGGCGCACGAGGATCGTCCGATCGGCGAGCTTCGCGGCCTTGTGGTGGACCGGATCCACGAGAAGCACGCGCGCTCCCTTCCTCCTGGCCTGCTGGAGGATCGGCATGAGATGCACGTTCGAGACGGCGGGGTTTTTTCCCCACAGAACGACGTTTTTCGCGTTCAGGAGGTCGAAGAAGTCGTGTGACTCCTCCTCGCCGAAGTCGGTCGTTTGTGCCGCGTCGCCCGCGCCCGAGCAGATGTCACCGCTCTTGACCGTCACGGGCCCGAAGAGCTCCCAGAAAAAATCCACGACGGACTTCAGGAGGCCGAGCGATCCGCCCGAGCGGTAGTGGAGGATCGCGGCAGGACCGGACTCCTTCCGGATGGCGAGGAGGCGGTCCGCGACGAAGCCGAGCGCCTCCTCCCACGAGGCCGGCTCGAGCCGCCCGCCCACCCGGATGAGAGGCGTCATCAGGCGCTCGGGAGAGTTCTGCGTCGCCGGGTACTGCGACGTGCGCTGGCAGAGGAAGCCCTTCGTGACGGGATGCTCCAGATCGCCGCCGAGAGCGACGAGCTTCCCGTTCTCGACGATGGCGATGAGGCCGCAGGCGTCGGGGCAATCGCGGTTACAGACGGTGCGGAGCGTCTCAGTCGCCATGCCGCCCCACCCCTAGACCAAGTGCGCCCGGAAGTGGGCGAGCGTCCTCTGCCAGGCGTCCTTCGCGCATTCCTCCCTGTAGATGCCGGGACGAGTGTCGTTGAAGAAGCCGTGCGGCGCGCCGCGGAAAATGACCGTTTCCACGTTCTTCCCGAACGCCTTGAGCTTGTCCTCGAGCGGTTTCGCCTCGGAGGGAGGGACGCTCTCGTCCATCTCGCCGTAGATCATGAGGATCGGACCGGAGAGGTTCTTCCAGCGGAGCGACACTTTCTTGAAGCCGCCGTAGAAGCTCACGGCCGCGCCCACGTTCGGGTTCGACGTGGCCGCGTACTGCGCGAGTGCGCCGCCCATGCAGAAGCCCACGACGCCGAAGCTCTTCGACGAGCACTCCGGCCGGCTGAGGAGAAACGCGCCGGCCGCCGAGATCTCCCGGCCTGCGCGCTCCGCGTCCAGCTCCATGAGGAGGCGCCCCGCCTCGTCGGGCGAGGTCGTCGTCTTGCCGTGATAGAGGTCGGGCGCGAACGCGACGAACCCTTCCTTCGCGAAGCGGTCCGTCACGTTCTGGATGTGCGGGACGAGTCCCCACCACTCCTGGATCACGACGATGGCCGGGCCTTTGCCCGACGCCGGCGCCGCGAACCACCCGTCGCCCTTCTGCCCGTTGATCGTGAAAGAGATTTCTTCACCCATGTGCGTGCTCCTCCTCGGCTAGGCCGGTCCGATTCTGTACCAGCTTCGCCCGCGCCCTATACTCCTCGCTCCAAATGTCGCCTCGAACCGGCCGCCTGCTTCGGGTCCTCGCCGTCGCCGTCGTCCTCGGTTCGGCGGCGGGGTTACTCGCGTGCACCATGCTGCTCCACGGAGAGGACTCGCGCCGGAAGGGCGTCACGGGCTCGCTGTTCACCGACGTGACGGAAGCGTCCGGCGTCCACTTCCGCTTTCACGGCGACCTCATCGACGCGAAGCTCATTCCCACGATGGGCGGCGGCGCGGCGCTCGCGGACTTCGACGGAGACGGGAACCTCGACCTCGTCCTCGTCCAGCAGGTGAAGAGCGCCACGAAATGGCGGAAGGCGGGCCACACGCAGCCCCTGGCCGAGTGCACGCGCCTCTTCCGGAATCGCGGAGACGGCACGTTCGACGACGTGACGGAGAGATCGGGCGTCGTGGCCTGCGGCTGGGGCGTCACGGCGATGTGGGCTGACCTCGACAACGACGGCTTCCCGGACCTCGTCATCGGCAACGCCGGGGAGGCGAACCTCGTCTTTCGGAACAAGGGCGACGGGACGTTCGAGAGGATGGAGAAGACGGGCCTCGAGGGCGGGAAGTTCACGGTCGGGCTCGCGGCCCTCGACATCGACGGCGACGGGCTCCCGGACGTCTACATCGGGAACTATCTCGAGACGGACCCCGACCGCGAATCGAAGGCGAAGGGCACGTCCTTCATGACACCCGACGAGTACAAGGGGCAGGACAACCAGATGCTCCGGAACCTCGGCGGCTGGAAATTCGAGGACGTCACGGAGACGAGCGGGATGCGCGATCCGGGCTCGAAGACGATCGGAGCCGTCGCGCTCGACTACGACGGCGACGGGCGCACGGATCTCTACGTCTCGAACGACCAATGGCGCAACACGCTCTTCCACAACGAGGGCGGCGGCCGCTTCCGCGACGTTTCGGACGAAACCGGTACGGGATATCCGGAGGAAGGCAGCACGACCGCCTTCGGGCGGCGGACGCGCAGCGGCATGGGGCTCGCCGTGGCCGACTTCGACGGCGACGGGCGGCCCGACCTCTACGTCACGAACTACGCGAACGAGCCGAACACGCTCTATCGCAACGTCGAGGGCGCGACGTTCGCCGAGAGCGAGCGCGAGGCCTTCGGTGGCGACCACGACCCCACGCTCCCGCTCTCGAAGTGGGGCGTCGTCGCCGTGGATTACGACAACGACGGGAAGGACGACCTCGTCGTCTCGAGCGGGCAGATCCTCTCGCGGTTCTTCACGGTCATTTCGAAGTGGTTCAACCCGGCCGCGCGCAATTTCGCGGTGGGAGAGCGCAGCTATGCTCAGCGCCAGCTCGTCTTTCGCAACGAGAGCACTCCGGGGGAGGTGCGCTTCCGCGACGTGTCTCCCGAGGCGGGCGACCTCGGGCGACTCTGCGTCGTCGGGCGCGGCCTCTCGGGGGGCGATCTCGACGGCGACGGCCGGGAAGACCTCGTCTTCAATCCGATCGACGTGCCGGCCGTCATCCTCCGCAACACCGCTCCGGGCGGGAACGCGCTGGAGATCCTGCCCGTCGCCGGCGCCGATCGGAAGACCGTCCTCGGCACGAAGATCACCGTCGGGGGGACGGCGAAGGAGTTCTACGTGGTGCCGTCGTATGCAAGCGGCTCGTGGCTGCCGCTGCACTTCGGGCTTGGAGCCGCGACCTCAGCGCACGTGACGGTGCGCTGGCCGAACGGCACGCAGCAGGATCTCGGCGAGCTGTCCGCGGGCGCCTATCGCCTGCGAAAGGGTGAAGCGCCGGCCCCGCTCCGGCCTAAAGCGACCTCACGCTGACGGCTCATCGTGGTTCGACGCGGAGGAGGCCGGTAAGGACTTCGCGGCCGGGCACGAGCCGGATCTCGACGCGGAAGTCCTCGCCGGTAGAAGAGAGCCCGGGCAGGGTGAAGAAGAGGGGGAGGTTGAACCCTCGCCCGGGCTCCAGGCGGGTGGGATAAGCGAGCATCCGGCACTGGCGCGTCTGCCGGGAACGCTCGTGGCCCTCGGAGTCGAGGAGGACCATCTCGAGGAGGGGCCCCGATTCTGTGGATGCCTCCCATGTTTGCAGGGACTTGTTGCGGATTTCGAGGTGGAGGAGGACCTTGCCGGGCTCGGTCGCGCTCGGCACGACGACGGGGTGCGGCGCATGGAGGACGATCGACAGCGTGACGTCGTCAGCCGACTCTTCCTTCGGCAAATGGCTTCTCAGCATGTCGAGGCTCCTCCTTTCGAGCGAAACATTCCCCAGACGCCGCAGTGCCGCGCGGCCATACTTGATCTAGAAGGATCGATCAGTTAATCGGGCCGTAACCAGAGTTGATCGGACCGTATCCCGACTCCGGGGTGCCAGATGACCGTCCCCGAGACGAAAGGCCTTCAAACGAAAAACTGCCGAAGATCTCGATGATCGCGAAGAGAAACTCCATATGTCCTCCTACCCCCCAGCCGGACAGGTAACACTTCTCCTGCCCTTCACTTACTAAGACAGGGGACACGGGCCGTTTTGACCCCCGACGCCCGAAAAAACCTCGGCCGCCCGAAGGCGGCCGAGTGATTCCTGATTGCTCTAGAGAAGTTTCAGCCGACGAGTCTTAGCGGGCGGTACGCGCGCTTGACGCCGTTCTCTTCGTCCTGCAGGTACTCGCGGACGTGTGCGATGAGATCGGCGTCGATCGTGCCTTGGTCGAGGCAGACGAAGAGCTCGCCGAGAGCTGGCGACGGGGAGAAGCGGTTCGCTTGGCGCTCGCGGCGCAGTCCCTCAACCTCGGTTGCCATCGGACCGTAGCTGCCCAAGCGAGCGTGGCACTCGGCAACGTAGAGTCGGGCAAACAAAACCTGCATCGGCGCGCCGATTTCGCCCGCTTCGCGGGAAAGATCGATGAAGGCGCGGAGCGCACGTGCGTATTGACCGCGGCGGAAATCGAGATCGGCCAGGCCTGTTCTCACGAAGAATACGCTCGACTTATAGCCGTGACGCCGAGCCAGGTTGAGGGCACGAGCGAACGTGGCGCGTGCTTCGTCGAGTCTTCCGAGCCGCGCGAGCGTGTGGGCGCGGTTGTTGAGGACCATCGTGAGCGGCCGTGAATCGCTTTCCGGATCGAGGAATTCGAGAGCCCGATCAAAGCAACCGAGTGCGCGATGGGCGTCACCTCGCTGACCGAGCACTGTGCCAAGAGCGGCCTCTCCTCGACCCATGAGCTGGCCCTGCCCGAACTCCGAGAACACCGCGAGGGCTCGCTTGAGAAGCGACTCAGCATCGTCATAGTCGCCCGCAAAGCCCGAAGCCTGCCCCTCATAGTAGTCGCAGAGCGCGACACCAAACCCGAGGTCTCCCGATTCGCGGAAGAGATCGCGAGCCGGACCAATGACCTTTCTCGCGGAATCCGCCTCACCCTTCTGAAGAAGAGCCTGAGACTCCAGAAGCGCGGCCTCGGCCAGCACAGCCTGTCGCGGCGCCGGAGAAGCGACGCGTTCTTTCGGATTCGAAAGCGGAAGCGTCGCGGCTTCCTCGAAGATGAGTCTGGCGAGCGCGAGCGCTTTGTTCGGATCTTCGGCAACGAGCTTGTCCGCCTTCTGCGCCGCATAGAGGAGCGCGAAGCCGCGATACCCCTGGCCGTCCAGGGAGCGGAGCGCGGCGGCGAGCTCGTCCGGTCCCGCGCGCGCGGCCTGGAGGATGAGCTCGGAGGGTTTCTCGGCCGTCTGCGAGAGGCGATAGACGTCGTCCACCGAGACGCGCGCCTTCACGAACGGAAGCGTGCGACCCATCGTGGGACGCCGCAGCTCGGGCAGGAGATCGCTCTCGAGGAGCGAATCGAACGCGTTCTCTTTCTTTCCGGTCTCGACGAGCCGTGAGAGGTCACGGAGGCGCTGCGCGCACCGGCGGCAGCCGTCGTCGACGTGCTTGCGGGCCGCGGCCGTGTCGTCACCGGGCTCGCGACCCATCGCGAGATTCAGGAGATCGGTCTCGGAGGGATGCGTCGCCGTCACGACTCGAGTCATGAACGCGTCCTTTTGGTGAGGCAGTCCTGGACCCGCTTCCACAGGGTCCTCGACGGAGAGCCGCTCTTCTCGGTGGTCCTGGCGGTCTCGGCGACGCGGTCGGTGAACGCGATCTTGTGCCCGCGGTCGCGCGCCTCGATGATGGTGTCGCACCGGTTGAGGAATGCCGCGCGCAGGTACGCCTTCGGGTCGCGCACCCTCGGGTTCATCGCGAGCACCTTGAGGAAAACCGTCTGCGCCGCGTCCTCGCATTCGTCCTGCGTCAGTCCGAAGCGGATGACGCCCGCCGCGATGAGGCGCGGGCGGAACTTCGCGTTCAGCTCTTCCCAGTCCCAGATCGGGCGCACCGAGGCCGGCGGTTCGACCGGCGCGAGCGGGGAACGCCGCTGTTGTTCCTCATGGGGGAGGATTTCGTCGGGAATCCAGGACATGTTTCCTCTGCCAGAGACGACCCCCTACATGCTACTCCTGCCCTCCTGCAAGGGTCAACTGGAACCCTCGCAAACCATCGGAATCCACGAAGGAGCGGGGGTTCGGGCCTCGACGAACCTAGCCGCGGGAACTCCATGTCAAGATCGGGCCGTGAGCCCGATAAGCCGCCACCAACGCTCCGACCTCAACGAGATCGCCCGCCGCGCCATGCACGAGAAGGGGCTCAACCCCGACTTTCCGGCCGACGCGCTCGCGCAGCTCGACCGCATCGGGGAACCGGCGCACGAGAAGGACCCCGCGATCCGCGACCAGCGCGCGCTCCTCTGGGCCTCGATCGACAACGACGACAGCCGGGATCTCGACCAGCTCTCGGTTGCCGAGGAGCTGCCGGGCGGAGCCGTGAGGGTTCTCGTCGCGATCGCCGACGTGGACGCGCTCGTGAAGAGGGGAACCCCGCTGGATGCGCGGGCCGCGCAGAACACGACGTCGGTCTATACGGCCGGCGGAGTTTTCCCCATGCTGCCCGAGAAGCTTTCGACGGACCTCACGTCGCTGAACCAGGACGTGGACCGGCTCTCGGTCGTCATCGAGTACGTCGTGAACGCGGACGGGACGCTCGGCGACTCGAACGTCTACCGTTCCCTCGTGCGCAACAAGGCGAAGCTCGCCTACGACTCGGTGGACGCCTGGCGCGACGGGCGCGGAGAGATGCCCGAAGCGATGGCGAAAATCCCGGGCATCGACGCGCAGATCCGGCTTCAGGAGGACGTCTCGCAGCGGCTCCGCCGCCTGCGTTACGCGCACGGCGCGCTCGACCTCCAGACGATCGAAGCGCGCGCCGTCTTCGACGGCGACGAGATTCGCGACCTGACGGTTGACGAAGAGAACCAGCCGAGGCAGCTCATCGAGGACTTCATGATCGCGGCGAACGGCGTGACGGCGCGGTACCTCGAGGACGCGGGCTTCGCCGCTCTTCGGCGTATCGTGCGGTCCCCGGAAAGGTGGCAGCGCATCGTCTCCGTCGCCGCGGAGCACGGGTTCTCGCTGCCTGAGGAGCCGGATTCGAAGGCGCTGGAGGCGTTCCTCGCGGCGCGGCGCAAGGCCGATCCCTTGCGCTTTCCGGACCTTTCGCTCGTCATCGTGAAGCTCATGGGCGCCGGCGAATATGTCGTCGAGCTGCCCGGCAAGGAACCGGTCGGCCATTTCGGCCTCGCCGTGCGGGACTACACGCACTCCACGGCGCCNNGCCCGTCGCCCTACTCCGTGTCCGAGCTGAACGGCCTCGCCGTTCATTGCACCGAGCAGGAAGACGCCGCAAACAAGGTCGAGCGTCTCGTGCGCAAGTCCGCGGCCGCGCTGCTCCTGGAGACGCGGATCGGCGAGCGCTTCGACGGGGTCGTGACCGGCGCGTCGGAGAAGGGCACGTGGGTGCGCATCTTCCGGCCGCCCGTCGAAGGCAAGGTCGTGCGCGGCTACGAGGGCCTCGAGGTGGGCGACAAGGCGCGCGTGAGGCTCGTCTCGACCAATGTCGAGCACGGCTTCATCGACTTCGTGAGGACCTGAAGCTGCTCAGGAACCCGACGAGGAGGCGGTTCACCTCGTCCGGCCCGAAGAGTCACTCGGACGATTCGACATCCGTTATTCTTTCAGGTCGAATGGCGGCCCTCCGTGCACGTTGAGCTGACCCTCAACGGCGTCGCGCGCGCATTCGACGTCCCAGACCAGGCGTCGCTCCTCGAGCTCCTGCGCGACGGCGCGGGGATCACGTCGCCGAAGGACGGCTGCTCGCCCCAAGGCCAGTGCGGGGCGTGCCTCGTGCTCGTGGACGGGCATCCGAAAACCTCCTGCGCGATCCCCGCGAGGAACGCCGCAGGGAAGAGCGTCCTGACGCTGGAGGGCGTACCCGAAGCGGAGCGCCACATCTACGGCGAGGCGTTCGCGCGCACGGCGGGCGTTCAGTGCGGCTTCTGTATCCCGGGCATCGCGCTCCGGATGAAGAGCGTCCTGGACGCGAACGCGAATCCGACGGACGCGGAGATCAGGCGGAAGCTCGATCCACACCTTTGCCGATGCACCGGCTACGTCAAGATCGTGGACGCGTTCCATGCCGCCGCCCGCTTGCGCCGGGGCGAGACTCTCCCGCCGCCGGACGTCTCGGGCCGCGTCGGAACGAGCCTCGACCGCTACGAAGCCGAGGAGCTGACGCTCGGGACACGGCCCTACGTGGCCGACCTCGTTTTCCCCGGGATGCTCCACGGTGCCGTCACGCTCTCTCCGCACGCGCGGGCCCGCGTGAAGAGGGTCGACACGTCGAGGGCGGCCGGTCATCCCGGCGTGATGGCCATCGTCACCGCACGCGACGTGCCGGGCAAGCGTTTCTTCGGCCTGATCGTCGACGACTGGCCGGGCTTCGTCGCGGAGGGGGAGGAAACGCACTTCGTCGGCGACGTTCTCGCCGCCGTTGCCGCGATCGACGCGCGCACCGCGCGCGCCGCGGCGGCGCTCGTCGACGTGGAGTACGAGGTCCTGCCGCCCGTGACCGATCCCGAGGAGGCGCTCCATCCGGGCGCTCCGCGCGTGGGAGGGGAGGGGAACCTCCTCTCGCGCTCGGTCGTCAAGCGCGGCGACGTCGAGGCCGCGTTCGCGGCGTCGGCGCACGTCGTCGAGGGCACGTGGCAAACGCAGCGCATCGAACACCTGTATCTCGAGCCCGAGGCGTGTCTCGCCGCGCCGGGCGACTTCGCAGGGCAGAACCCGAAGGCCCGCCTGACCCTCTACACCCAGGGACAGGGCATCTTCGACGATCGGCGGCAGGTCGCCTCTTTTCTCGGCCTGACCGAGGACGAGGTCCACGTCGTTCTCGTCCCGAACGGCGGTGCCTTCGGCGGCAAGGAGGACATGTCGATCCAGGCGCAGACCGCGCTCCTGGCCCGCGCCACGGGGCGGCCCGTACGTCTCGTCCTCTCGCGCGAGGAGTCCATGCGCCTCCACCCGAAACGGCATCCGATCCGGATGCACTACCGCGTCGGGTGCGACGC
>PLZI01000080.1 GCA_003152095.1 Acidobacteriota bacterium
CACGCCGCCAGCGTTCACTCTGAGCCAGGATCAAACTCTCCAGTTTTTTTCTGAAGTTCTGAGTTTCAGGCTCTCGTTTTACGACGCCCCGAAGGACGTCGGCGCCGCCTCGGACATTGCGTCCGGTGCGGTGCGATTTCGGAGCTGTTTTAGAAGTGCTCCAGGAACCCGGACGTGAGTCCGGGACCCCTTTGGCTTCAAGCCTTCCGTCGATTCCTCTTTCGATTCCTCTCCGGAAAGCTCCTCAAAGGATTCACGTAAACTGTTCAATCCGCATCTGCTTTCGCAGACGCGTACTGATGTCTCTGTTCAGTTTTCAAGGAGCCGGCGCCGTCTAGCGGCAGGGAGGCGGATACTGGCAGAACCCTCGATTGGCGTCAAGCGGAAAGTGAAGCGGAACTTTACGTTCTCTGCCTTTTTCCGCTTTTTCGCCGCAAACCGCCAAAGAACGCGCCCCGCGCCGCCACGCGGGGATTAAGAAGATAGGCCCCCGGTCCGCCTCGCGTCAAGGGAATTGCACAGGATCCAGGGCAAAGAATGCACAGGGGCCCGAGAAAATCGAACGGTCCCGGCGTGACCGGGCGGAAGACGGGGTGAGGGCGTCCCCGTTTCCCCGCTCGAACCGAGCCCCTTGTGCGAAAAAACCCGTGAAAGAACGAACCCAAACGGCCGGCAGGAAGCCTTTACGGGGCCTCCCGACCGCCGCAATCTTACCACCAGCTTTTCAAAACCTGCTCAAAGGTAAGGACCTGTGGCCGCAAGGGCAATCCCTCGAAAGAGGGATTTCCTCAGGGCGAGTCGCGGACCTCGGGGAACGTCACGGAGCGGCCGGATATCTTCCACCCACCCTCCAGCACACGGCGGACCGCCGCGACGTACAGGCCGTGCTCTGCCGGCAGGATCCGGGCCGCAAGCGTTTCCGCGTCGTCCCCCGGCCGCACCGGAACGGCGGCCTGCGCCACGATGGGCCCCGTGTCGGTGCCCGCATCGACGAAATGCACGGTTGCCCCCGTCACTTGAACTCCGTAGTCGAGCGCTTGAGCCTGGGCCTGGAGACCGGGGAACGACGGCAGGAGCGAGGGGTGCACGTTCAGGATGCGGAGCGGCCAACGCGCGACGAACGCGGGCGACAGGACGCGCATGTAGCCCGCGAGGCAAATGAGATCGGCGCGCGCTTCCTCCAGGGCGGCAACGAGGGCCGCCTCCCGCTCGTCACGTCTCGGCCAGGAGGCCCGGTCGATCACCTTCGAGGGAATCCCCCGCCGTTCGGCTTTCCGAAGGCCGTCCGCCGAAGGTTCGTCGGAAACCACGAGGACGATGCTCCCGGGGATCTCCCTCTTCGCGCAGGCTTCCGCCAGCGCTTCGAAATTCGAGCCCCGCCCCGAGAGCAGAACCGCGAGGCGTGCCGGCAGAGGACAAAGGGGTTTGGGAACCGATCCGGACGCGCTCACGGAGCGGCTCAGACGAAGCGAACGGTCCGCGCGCCCTTCTGGACGCGCCCGACCTGCTTCCAGTCCTCGCGGCTCGCGTCCAGGCGGCTCTTGACCTCGAGACCCCGCGCCGGCGGGACGATCAGGACCATTCCGATTCCGCAGTTGAAGACGCGCAGCATCTCGGCAAGCGGGATGCGCCCCGCGTCGCGGAGAAGTCGAAAAAGGGGCGGCCAGCTCCAGGCCTCGGGATGCACGACGGCGTCGAGGTCCTTCGGCAGGACGCGTGGGATGTTGTCGGAAAAGCCCCCGCCCGTGATGTGCGCCATCGCGGAGAGGAGGCGGTCCTTCACGAGCGGGAGCACCGGGCCGAGGTAGCTGCGGTGGACCGCGAGGAGGGCCTCCGCCGCCGTCGCACCGAGCTCGGGTACCGGCGACGACGGCTCGTAGCCAAGCGTCTCGAAGAAGATCTTCCGCGCGAGCGAGTAGCCGTTCGTGTGGAGTCCGGAAGACGGCAAGCCAATGAGGAGATCGCCCTCGGAGACGCGCGAGCCGTCGAGCATCTTCGGCCTGTCCACGGCGCCCACGATCGTCCCCGCGATGTCGTAGTCGCCCTCGGCGTACATCCCCGGCATCTCCGCGGTCTCGCCCCCCAGGAGGGCGCAGCCGTTCTCGCGGCAGGCCTTCGCGATCCCCTCGAGAACCTCGCCGACGATCTCGGGCCGCATTCTTCCCGTGGCGATGTAGTCCAGAAAAAAAAGCGGGCTCGCGCCCTGGACGAGGATGTCGTTCACGCAATGATTCACGAGGTCCTGACCGACCGTCCGATGAACGCCCGCGGCGATCGCGACCTTCAACTTCGTGCCGACGCCGTCAGCCGAAGCCACGAGAAGCGGGTCGGTCATCCCGGTGAAGTCCGGCCGGAAGAGCCCTCCGAAGCCGCCCACGTCTCCCACGACGCCTTTCGTGAACGTGGAGCGAATCGCGTCCTTCGCGCGGGCGACCGCGCCCATTTTCGCGTCGATGTCGACGCCGGCATCCGCGTAGCTGAGCGGGCGGGGCTCCGTCACGGCGCGGATCCTAACAGGGCCCTGCGGCACCGAAGGGCCGCTTCCGCCTGTCCGAGCGGAAGCCGCACGACTTTGTCGGGGGACGTCTCGCCCGCGACGATCTCCACATCCGACGGCGCGAGGCCGAACGTCTCGGCGACGAGCGCGAGAACGTCTTTGTTGGCTTTTCCGCGCTCGGGCGGAGTCTTCACCGACAGCTTGAGCGCGCCGCCGTGCACGCCCAGGACTCGTCGGCGGGAGGCTCCCGCCGAGACGCGCAGACGCAGGCGCACGCTTCGGCCGCCTGCCTCCGGCGAGAAGTCCGGCGCGCCCTCGGCCACTTCAGCCACTTTGGCCCCTGCCGTCAGGGCTTCGCGGCGCGCACGAGCCGCGGAAAAACCGCGGCTGGCCGCTCCCCGGAAACGTCCGCACGCGGCTCGTCGGAGGGAAACAGCGTCGCCTGCGGGTCGGGCACGGTAAGCGGAATCGGATAGCGGCCCGAGAAGCAGGCGGCGCAGGTTTCGTTTTCGGCGCGCCCGAATGCGGCGAACATTCCCTCGAGCGAGAGATAACCCAGAGTATCGGCTTCGATGAACTTCCGCGTCGCTTCGCGGTCGTGCGTCGCGGCGATGAGCTCTTTCCGCCGCGGCGTGTCGATCCCGTAGTGACAGGGGTTTTCCGTCGGCGGCGACGAGATGCGCATGTGCACTTCGGCCGCCCCCGCCACCTTGAGCATCTTGACGATCTTCTTCGACGTCGTGCCGCGCACGATCGAGTCGTCCACGAGGATGACGCGCTTGCCGGCCACGACGGAGCGCACCGGGTTGAGCTTCACCTTCACGCCGAAGTGCCGGATGGACTGCTTCGGCTCGATGAACGTGCGGCCGACGTAGTGGTTGCGCACGAGACCCATGCCGTAGGGAATCCCGCTCTCCTCCGCGAAGCCGAGGGCCGCGAAGACGCCCGAGTCAGGCACGGGCACGACGACGTCCGCCGGCACGGGATGCTCGAGCGCGAGCCGCCGGCCGAACGCGCGGCGCGACTCGGCGACCGACTTTCCGAACACGGACGAATCCGGCCGCGAGAAGTAGACGTGCTCGAAGATGCAGAACGCCGTGCGCTGTCCCATCGCGAACGACGCCGAGGCCGTTCCGCCCGCGTCGAAGACGACGATCTCGCCGGGCTCGACGTCACGCACGGGCTCGGCGTCGATGAGGTCGAACGCGCAGGTCTCGGAGGCGACGACGCGCGCGTCGGGTGCTCCGTCGACCCGCAGCCGGCCGAGCGTCAAGGGCCGGATGCCTTGCGGGTCGCGCGCCGCGATCACGCGGTTCTTCGCGAGCAGGACGATCGAGTAGGCGCCGCGGACGCGCGCGAGCGCCTCGCGCAGCGCGCTCACGACATCCTCCACACGCGAGCGGGCCATGAGATGGAGAAACACTTCCGTGTCCGAGCTCGTCGTGAAAATCGAGCCCTCTTCCTCCAGCTCGGCGCGGATCTCGCCGGCGTTCACGAGGTTGCCGTTGTGCGCGATCGCGAGCGGACCCTTGTTCGTGTTGTACACGATGGGCTGCGCGTTCTCGAGGAGCGACTCGCCCGTCGTCGAATACCGGACGTGGCCGATCGCCGAGGAGCCGGGCAAGCGGGCGAGCCGTCCCTCGTTGAAGACGTCGGCGACGTATCCCATGCCCTTCTCGACGGCAACCCGGTTTCCGGTCCATGTGACGATGCCGGCGGACTCCTGTCCCCGGTGCTGCATCGCGTAGAGGCCGAGATACGTCAGATTCGCGGCATCCGCGTGGCCGAAGATGCCGAAGACCCCGCACTCATCCCGGAACTTGTCGCGTGCGTCCTCCGGGGAGTCCCATGTCACGAAGGCCAGTCTATCTCACCGCGACGGGCATTCTTTCGTAGAAAGTGAGGGGTAAACGCCGGAGGGCCTGGCGTCGTCGAAGGGTCGAATTCCCGCGGCCGCAGGTCGTCGCCGCGGCCTGTCTGGTCTTCTTCACCTTCTAAGAGAATCTTCTCTTCGGTTCTTCAACTGACTGTCTGGCCCGGGCCAGGACCGCATCGAACATCGCCGCCGTGAGGCGCCCCGTGTTCGTGTTTTGCCGGCTCACGTGGTACGAGCCGAAAAGGACCACTCGGCCCAGATCGACCTGGGCGCCGTGCGCGAACACTGGTGCGGGCCGGGGAACCGCGATGCCGGTCTGAACGAGAGCCGCGAGAGTCGACCGCCAGGCAAGTGCCCCGAGCGCGAGGACGACGCGGACGTTCGTCAACGCGGCGATCTCGCGCGCCAGGAACGGCTGGCAGCGGGCGAACTCCGCCGGCGTCGGCCGGTTGTCCGGCGGAGCGCAGCGCACCGCGGCCGCGATCCAGGCCTCGCGCAGCGCAAGTCCGTCGTCCTTCGAGACCGAGCGGGCCTGGCTCGCGAAGCCGGCCCGGTACAGCGCGGCAAAGAGAAAGTCGCCCGAGGAATCGCCCGTGAAAACGCGCCCGGTGCGGTTGCCTCCGTTCGCCGCGGGCGCGAGGCCCACGACAAGAAGACGCGCTGCGGGGTCGCCGAAGCCGGGCACCGGCCGTGCCCAGTAGCGCTCCCCGAGGAAGCGCCGCGGCGGGCGCGCGGCGGCCTCCTCGCGCCATGCGACGAGGCGCGGGCAGGCACGGCAGGAGACGATCTCCTCCGCGAGGCGGTCCAGGCGGGCAGAGCGCGACTTACTTCTTGGGGGCGACGGCGGTGCTCACGGCCTTCGCGGCGCCGGCGGCGGCGGCCTTCGTCTTGTCGGCGGCCTTGTCGACAGCGGCGACGGCCTTGTCGGCAGCCTTGTCGACAGCGGCACCGGCCGTGCTAGTCATGGCGGCGGCCCCTTCCTTCGCTTTCTCGGCCGCCTCGCTTACGGACTTCGCGGCCTCCGCCGACGCGTCCTTAGCCTTCTCGACCGCCTTGTCGACGGCAGCGCCGGCCTTCTCCATCGGGCCCTTTTCCTCGGTCTTTCCGCAGCCACCGAGAACGAGGATCGAGGCGGCCGCAACGGCAAGAACGCCTCCGAAAGAACGACCCATCGTGAGCTTCATGTCGTGATCTCCCTCTGGCGCCCCACCTGATCAATCGGGTGGCGCCGTTGAATCTCCAGCAGAAAGGCGGCGCGGAGAAAGTAAGACGACGAATGGAGAAAGGCAACGTAGAACCCGACGAGGCCGTCCGCAAACCCGGCGCGGAGAATGAAAAAACGAAAGAATTCGAACAGGGGACGGAGAAAGAGCCCCGCCGCACTCCCCCGCGCCCCGCGATCGAAGCGGTCGTGCGCGCCGAGGCGGGCGTACGTCGACGCTTTTCGAAGCGCGTCGGAGAGGTCGCGGTAGGGGTGATGGATGAGCGGCGCGACCAGCCTTTCGGTGGCCCCATCGACGACCATCACCTCGTGGACGCGGCCGCCCTCCGCCCGGAGGCCCTGCGAAAGGCGTCCGAGGCGCAGCTTGAGGTCGGGGTACCAGGTGCCGTGCCGCACCGGCCGGCCGAGGAAGTGCGACAGGCGCGGCATCCGGAAGCCCGAGATCGCAGGATCGTCCCGCTCGAGCGCCGCGACAATCTCCTCGCGAAGGGCCGGCGAGACCCGCTCGTCCGCGTCGAGCACGAGAACCCAGTCGTGCCGGGCCTCCTTGAGCGCCCGGTTGCGCGATGCGACGAAGCCCTCCCAGCCGATCAGCTCCACGCGCGCGCCGCCGAGGCGCGCGACGCCGACCGTTCCGTCTGTCGAGCCGGTATCCGCCACGACGATTTCGTCCGCGAAGGCGACGGATTCGAGCGCACCGGGCAACCGGTCTTGCTCGTTCTTGACGAGGAGAACGACCGAAAGCGGCGCTCGCACGGCTGGGACATTAGCAGGGTGCTGAAAAATGCG
>PLZI01000119.1 GCA_003152095.1 Acidobacteriota bacterium
TCGAATCCCACCCTCACCGCCATTCAGGATGGCGTCGGCGTGTGGTCGAAGGTGTAGTCGCCAAGGACGCGCTCGCTCGGACCCTCCCTGGCGACCAGGTGGAAGTGCAGTACGGTGCGGCCCAGGACGCGCGCCGCCGGCATGGCCTGGACCATGATCAACTCCTGAGCGTCGGGACTGACCGGGACGTCCTTGATCCGGACTTCGGGCTGGTCCTCCACCTGCAAAAGCACGTCGAGATGCGAGACGCCGGTGAAATCTGCTTGCATGCGGCTGACCAGCAGGTCGTCCTGCGCCGTGACGGTGCAGGCGACGCGCTCGCCCGGCCGGACGACGTACTCGCGGCTTCGAAGCCCCTCGCGGGCCGCAGTCTCGAGGAAGGATCGGGTCACGATCATCTGGACCGCGCCCTCGTGCGCCAGCCGGCGCACTCCGTCTCCCAGGGCTACGAACGCGCGCATCCGATCTCCGCAGTCGTCGCATTCGAACAGGTGCTCCTCGAGCCGCTCCTCGTCGGCGGTCGAGAGGTCCCCGAACCAGTAGTCGACCAGGGTGGACAGCAGGGACTGGTCGCAGCCGCGTCTCACGACGTCCCTTCCATGCAGGCTCGAAGCCGCGCCAGGGCGCGATGCCGCACCACGCGCACGTTGCCCGTGCTCAGACCCAGCTCCCCGCCGATCTGTTCGGAGCCGGCCTCGGCGTAGAAGGACATCACGACAACGCTGCGCTCGCGCTCCGGCAGGCGTTCGAGACAGCGGGCCAGGCCATCGAGGTCGACGGGCGGCGCGTCGCAAACGGCTGCAGGCACAAGCTCGGGGCCGAAGCGTTCGAGGAGCCGTTGCCGCCGCGCGGCCCCGCGCTGGAGGCCGGCCACGATCCGGCGGCAGGATCCCAGCACGAAAGACACGAAGCGTTCGGGCTCGCGCACCTTGCCCGTCCGCAGCATCCTGAAAGCCATCAGGAGGGCATCCTGCACGAGGTCGTCGGCCGCGGCCGGGTCTCGCAGGTGCCGGAGGCCGTACAGGCGAACCCGCGGCGCGAGCCGGCCGTACAGCTCCGCCTCGGCTGTGGAATCTCCGCCCGCGAGGCGTCGTGCCAGCTCGGAATCGCCCGCGTTCCTTTCGGCGTCCGTCTCTTCCAAGGCTCGATCAGCATATTCCAGGCGTCTCTTCGAATCGGAAGTGTAACGGCCGGCCACCTCGTTACACCTCCTGTTCGAGGAGACAGAAATGATCACGAATCAGCAGTCGCGCACGCGGGTCGACGAAGTGGCCGCGGGGATCTTCCGGATCAGCACGCCGGTGACGGCGCTGGGAGGGTTCACCTTCAACCAGTACCTGATCGACGACGAGCAGCCCCTGCTATTCCACACGGGCCCACGCCGCATGTTCCCTCTGGTCAGCGAGGCCATCGCGGCCGTGATGCCGCTCTCGCGGCTACGCTACGTGGGGCTCTCGCACTTCGAGGCCGACGAGTGCGGTGCCCTGAACGAGTTCCTTGCGGCCGCGTCGGGCGCCGAGCCCGTCTGCGGTCAGATCGCCGCCATGGTCTCCGTCGACGATGTCGCGGACCGCAAGGCGCGGGCTCTCACCGACGGCGAGTCCCTCCATCTCGGCCGGCATTCGCTGCGCTGGCTCGACGCGCCCCACGTCCCTCACGGCTGGGAGTGCGGCTTCCTCTTCGAGGAGCACACGGGCACGCTCCTCTGCGGCGATCTGTTCACCCAGGGCGGCGCCGAGCACGCGCCCCTCACGGAATCGGACATCCTCGGCCCCAGCGAGGCCCTGCGCAGCGGCCTGGACTACTGGGCCCACGCGACCGACACGCGCCGTGTGCTGGAGCGTCTGGCCACGCTCGCTCCCACGACCCTCGCCTGCATGCACGGCTCCGCATGGCGCGGGGACGGCGCGGCGTTGCTGCGCGCCCTCGCCGACAGCCTCGAGGGCTCGTTGGCGGCCGCGGCGGTGCCAACCTCCGCAGGGGACTCGCCCCTCCGTGGAGGTCCGCGGCCTTCGGCGCATTGAGCCGGGAGGAACCACCCTCGTTCACGCCCGCCGCGGCCACCCTCACCGCCATTTCGATTCAGCGCGCGGCCAGCTCGGGCTCGAAGAGGCGGTCGCGGTCGGCGATCACGGCGAAGGCCGCGTCGTCCACGAACCCCGAGTCGGCCATGCGCGCGAGCCGCCAGAAATCCTCCACGTGCCCGCGGATGCGCGCTTCGGCGTAGTCGCGAGAGACTTCGTTGTCGATCAGGAACGGCCAGTCGGACGACTGAAGCAGCAGGGCCTGCCGCTCGAGGGCCGCGAAGAGCGGGGGCGGGATCGCCTCGCGCCGCTCTTCGAACGTTTCCAGCGCGCGCTCGGCCGCGTCCACCTCGCGCCAGTACGAGATGGTGTGGTCGTTCCACCACACCTGAAAGTCGCCTCCGCGTCCCCACGTGCCGGACGGAAGGCGGAGGATCTCGGGCGTGGGCGAGGCGGAGAGCGCTTCGGAGGCCGTGCGCGGCACGACGCTGTTCCGTCCTGCGAGCTTCTCGAAGACGGCGGCGAGAAAGTCCACACCCTCGAACCACCAGTGGCCGAACAGCTCGAAGTCGAACATCGCGACGACGACGGGCGCGCTGCCGTCGGGCAGGGCCGGCGCGCTCTCGAGGATCTTCACGAAATGATCGGCGTGTGATGCGAGGGCGCCGGCGACGGCGGCGCGGTCGTAAGGGAGCTTGTCGCCGAGGTCGAGGCTCGAATCCGTGACGCGCCAGTAGCGGTGGCCGCTTGGGGCGCGCTTCTTGTGGAACTCGAGGTAGCGCCCGTCGCCGGGATAGCCGATCTTGCCGGACCACACCTGCTGCGACGAGAGCGGGTCTCGCGCGAAGACGCCGACGTGCTCGCCGTGCGCCGCGCGAACCGCGTGGATGCGGTAGGGCGTCGCGCCGCTCTCCGGCAGATCGACCAGACCCCCGTAGGCCGGGACGAGCCGGCCGCCCGTGACGAGATGCGTCTCCACGAAGAAGTATTTCAGGCCGCGCGCGGCGAGGAAGTCCTCGAGGCCGCACCGATTCTCGACGTGTCCGTCCGCGGGCGAGGTCCACGAGCCTCCCGGCCGGTACGCGCACTCGGGAAGCCAGATGCCGCGCGCGTCACGCCCGAAGTGGCGCCGGTGCGCCGCGAGGCCGGCGTCGAGCTGACGGTCGATCGCGCGATCGTTCGGAAGAAGCGGCAGGAACCCGTGCGTGGCGGCGGAGGCGATCATCTCGAGCGCGCCACGCTCGGCGAGTCGGCGGAAGGACGCGGTGAGGTCGCCCGAGCGGCGGGCGAAGTCCGCGCGCAGGCCGCCGTAGAAGGCCGACCAGAAGGCGGCGACGGACACCGCCGGGGCGTCGCCGCTGGTGGAGAGGCGCTCCCCGTCCTCGCCTGCCGCGCGCGCGCGCTGCGCGAGATAGGCGTCGAATCCCGGGGCGAAGCGCGGGTCCGCGAGCTGTTCCGAGAGCACGGGGGTCATCCCGACCGTGGCCTTGAGGGGAATCCCGGCCTCGAGCAACCGCTCGACGGCGATGAGGAACGGCAGGTACGTCTCGGCGACGGCCTCGTACAACCAGTTCGCGCCGTGCGGCCACGTACCGTGCCCGAGCACGTCCGGAATGTGGCCGTGCAGGACGAGGACGAGCGTCACGGGGGGCCGCATGGAGGGCGGCAATTCTACGCTGGGGCCTGCCGGGCTCTTCGCAGGCTCGCGGGAGACGACGCGGGGCCGGGCGGGCGGAAGCGCACCCAGCCGTCTTCCGGGATCGCCTCCCGCATGCGGCCGTCGGCGTCGAGCAGCGCGATCCGGAACGAGAGCGCGGCGCGCGCGCCGAGGGAGCAGGGCAGCCGCACCTCGAGGACGCGGTCCAGCCCCACCCGCAGGGTGCCGTCGCCGGTCACGCCGGGCGAAAGGTGCAGGTCCGTCGACACGGGAGCGTCGCCGTCGCCCGGCGGCAGGATCTCGACGCGCAACGTCCAGCCGTGAAAGGCCGAAGCATCCCCCTCGGGGTCGAGCCTGAGGAAGAGTGTGTCGCCCGCCGCGGACGCGCCGAAGAGAAGTTGTTTTACGAGACCCGCGCTGCGATGCATCGCGCCGCGGCTCCCGCCCCTGACGCAGCCTGCGCCCGCCCAGTCCGCTTCGCCGGCGAGGCCGTCCACCGCCGGCCACAACGCGCTTCCGGGCGGCACGAATTCGGGGCCGTGCATGGGGTCGACGGGCTCGAGGAGCTCGGGCGGCACCGGGCGCGCGGCCGCGCGGTACGCGGCGGCCAGATGTCTGCGGTACAGCTCGTCGAAGACGGCATCGTGCGCCGAGGAGTGATCGTCGCCGAGCCACCAGAACCAGTCGGACGCTTCGGCGGCGAAGAGCGCGGCCTTGGCCGCGGCCGGCGACGCGTCGCCGTTCAGGACCTCGACGGGGGAAACCACGGGCGCGGCCGCGATTTCTCCTCCGAGAGCCTCGCGCGCGGCATGGAGGAGACTCCACGCCTTGTTCTTCGGAGGCGCTCCGATCCACGTGGCGAGATTCCCGTCGACCCATGAGCCCGCGATCACGCGTTCGAGACTCGCGGGCGGGGCCGTGAGGCGCGCGAGCGCCTCCGAGGGCGTCACGACCTCGAAGTCCTGCCGCGCGGCGAGCGCCGCCGCGAGCGCACGCAGGAACGGTGCGCCGTTGTCGGGATACGTTTCCCACGCGTTCTCGCCATCGAGGATCACGGGGACGACGAGCTCGGCCTCGGGCGCGGCCGCACGGATCGAAAGCAGGCGGGCGACGAAATCGGCGGCGGCGTCGGCGGGATCCCACGTCGCGTACGAGAAGCCGATCCGGTCCGAGAGGATGCGGTCTCGAAAGAAGATGTCGGGCGACGGGACGCCCGCGAGGCGCCACGGGCGGAACACCGTGCGCGCGCGATCGCCCTCGCCGAAATCGCGCCGGGCGGCCGGCAGCGACTGCAGGAGGACGGCCTCGTCCGACGCCGTCCACGCGACGCCGGCCTCTCCGAGCAGCGCGAGCGTGCCTTCCGAGAGCGCCCCCTCGGGCGGCCACATGCCGCGCGGGCGGAAGCCGAAGTGCCTTTCGAACGTCCCGAGGCCGAGCGCGATCTGCGACCGCGCGTCGTCGGAGTGCGAGAAGCGAGGCACCGGAACGGGCAGGTCGGGACGGGCGTCGCGCCCCGCGCTCGAGTCCAGCAGGAGCGGCAGGATCGGGTGGTGGTAGGGGCTCGTCACGGCCTCGACGAGACCCGACTCGAAGGCGCGCTTCCACGCGGGGATCACGCGCCCGAGGAATGCCGCCTGATGGTCCAGAAGCGCGTTCTTCTCCGTCTCGGTGAAGCCGTGTCCGCGCTTGCGCAGGTGGATGACGAGAGGATCCTTCTGGAGGGCCGGTCCCGACCACGCGAGATGGAACAGGACGACGAGGTCCGTGAGGTCGGAGGAGGAGAGCGCCTCTCCTTCCTCGGCGCGCCGGCGGAGATCCGCGAGGCGCGGGAACCGCTCGAGGATGCGCGGGTGGACGGCGAAGAAATTCTGGCGGGCGAAGCGCACGGCGGCCAAATCCCATTCCGTCGCGGGCGTCCTCGCGACCTCGAGGAACGCGTCCGATCCGCCTCGCGTGAGGAGGTCGATCTGGTCGAGAAGCGCGGGCACGAGGTTCGCGGCGTGGTGGATGCGCGGCTCCTCCGAGAGGAGCGCGGGCAGGTCGAAGTAGTCCTTCAGCGCATGGAGGCGCACCCACGGGAGCGCGGGCGGCACCCCGTCGAACGTCGGATACCACGGCTGGTGGAAATGCCACAGGAAGACGACGCGGAGAGGCGGGGCGGTCACGCCTGCCCGTTTTATCGTCCGGGGTGGGCGGACACAAGTTGCGCCCGGCTGCTAGAATCCCCATCCTTGGGCCCCCGGATGAGTTCGGGTCCCGCGCGACGGTCCCCTCTGAACCGTGTCAGGTCCGGAAGGAAGCAGCACTCAGGAGAAAGGCCCGGGCGCCGCGGATCGCCCGGACTCATCGGGGGGCTCGGGGGGCGCGCGAACCGCGAGATCCAACGTTCGTCGGTTGACGAAGGCCCACANNGAGGCCGCCGCGGGTTTCCTCACGCGGTCATTGGCCCTTCTCGCCGACGCCACGCACATGCTCGCCGACGTCGGAGCTCTGACGCTCGCTCTCGTCGCCATGCGCTTCGCCGAGCGCCCCGCGACGCCGCAGAAGACCTTCGGCTTCTACCGAGTCGAGATCCTCGCCGCCTGCGTCAACTCGGCCGCGCTCACCGTTCTGGCGGGTCTCATCCTCGTCGAGGCCTGGGACCGGCTGCGGACGCCTGCACCCGTGAAAGCCGTGCCGATGCTGATCGTCGCCGCGGCGGCTCTCGCGGTGAACGTCGGCAGCATGCTCCTTCTCAGGAGAGGCGCGGAAGCGAGCTTGAACGTCAAGGGGGCCTATCTCGAGGTCTTCTCCGACGCCCTCATGTCCCTGGGCGTCCTCGCCGCGGGCGTCACGATCTCCCTGACAGGCTGGTACGGGGCGGATGCGGTCGCTTCGGCCGCGATTGGCCTCTTCATCCTGCCGCGAACGTGGCGGCTGCTCAAGGAGGCGGTCGAGATCCTTCTGGAGGGCACCCCGTCGCAGGTCAGCCTCGTAGCGCTGCGCGACGCCTTGCGCGCCATTCCGGGAGTGAAGGACGTCCATGACCTTCACGTCTGGGCCCTGACCTCCGGCGTACACGCCATGAGCGCCCACATCGTTCGCGCCGACGACGCGATGCACGACGATCTTCTGGACCGCGTTCGGGACGCGATTCTCCTGAACTTCGCGATCCATCACGTGACGCTTCAGGTCGAGTCGGCCGGGTGCATCGAGACGCACGCCTGAACGTTGCGGCCGGCCAGGTTCGTTCTCTAGTACAGTCGGTTTCGTGAGCGACGCTCCCGCCTACGTCCCCCTCGCCCGCAAGTGGCGGCCGCGCACGTTCGCGGACGTCGTCGGCCAGGAGGAGATCGTCCGGGCGCTCGTGAACGCGGTCTCCGCCGACCGGCTCGCGCACGCGTACCTCTTCTCGGGTCCGCGCGGCGTCGGCAAGACGACGACGGCGCGCCTCCTCGCCGCGGCCATCAACTGCAACGCGTCCGATCGCCCGACGGCAACTCCCTGCGGCGCGTGCGCGTCGTGCGTGGAGGTGCTCGAGGGCCGCTCTCTCGACACCCTCGAGATCGACGGCGCCACCCACGGCAAGGTCGACCAGGCGCGCGACCTCATCGAGATCGTGGCCTACGCGCCGTCGCGCGACCGCCGGAAGGTCTTCATCATCGACGAGGTCCACGCGATCTCGTCGGCCGCGTTCCAGGCGCTCCTGAAGACTCTCGAGGAGCCGCCGTCACACGCCGTCTTCATCCTCGCGACGACCGAGCGGCACAAGATTCCCGCGACGATCCTGTCGCGCTGCCAGCGATTCGACTTTCGCCGCCTCACGGACGACGAGGTGGCCGGCCGCCTCGCGGACATCGCCGGGCGCGAGGGCTTCGAAATCGTGGACGGGGGACGCGAGGCGAAGGGGAGAAAGCCCGTGGTCGAGCGCGCGGCGCTGGCCGCGCTTGCCGCCGCGGCGACCGGCAGCCTCCGCGACGGTCTCTCACTCTTCGACCAGGCGGCCTCGCGCTCCGGCGGCGGCGTCACCGCGGGAGACGTCTCGGCGCTCCTCGGCGCGCCGGACCGCACGGCGCTCGTCGCGCTGCTCGGCGCGGTGCTGGCCTCGGACCGCATCGCCGTGTTCAAGGGCTGCGCCGAGCTGGAGGCCGCTGGGGCCGAGCCGCGGGCGACGCTTCACGACCTCACCGCGCTCGCGCGCGGCGCCGTACGCCTCGCAGCGGATCCGGCGGCGCAACCTCCCGCCGGGCTCTCGGAAGAGGGCGCCGAACGGGTCCGGGAATTCGCGCGCACGACGCCCTACACGACACTGCTCAGGCTCCTCTCGTTCCTCTCCGAGTCCGACGGCACCCTGCGCCGCTCGGACGTGCCCGCGCTCGCGTTCGAGGTGCTGCTCCTGAAGCTCGCGGAGCTGCCTCGGCTCGTGCCCATAGAGGAAATTCTTGCTGGGAGAATCCCCGTATCGGCGCCGGTCCCCTCTTCCCCTTCTAAGAAAATGACGGACGCTGCCTCTGCGCCGCCAAAGCACGGAGCGCATCGCGGCCACGGTGTGCCGTCCGAAGCAGAAGATTCTTCTTCTTCCGACGTTCCCCGCTTCGTCGGCCTGACGCCGCTGGAGATCATTCCCGACCTGGTGGCGACGCCCGATCCTGCTGGCGCGTTTCGCGCGGCTGTGGAGAAGAAGCACTCGCAGCTCGGCGCCGTCCTCGAGGATGCGTCGATTTGGCTCGAGGGTAAGAGCGTGCGCATCTCGCTCGACCCGCCGAGCGTGGTGACCGAGAGGCGCCTCGCGGAGTCCGCGATGGCGAAGGTGCTCGAGGAGGCCGCCATTGCCGTCCTCGGGCGGGGCGCGACGGTGACCGTCGAGAGCGTGGCCCCGCCCGCCGGCGATCTCACCGCAGCCGCGGCCGCCGCCGACCCGGAGGCGCTCGAGAGAGAGCATCTGAAGATGAAGGTCGCGACCGACGAGCGCGTGAAGCGGATGATGGAGCTCTTCGGCGGGGAGATCGCGGACGTGAAGCGCGACGGCGGGCCCGACCGGGCGAAGGGCCGATAGAGGGTGGCCGCCCTCCCGGCGTTCGACCGGCTCGTGGCGGCGCTCGAGAAGCTGCCAGGCATCGGGCCGAAGAGCGCGCGCCGGCTCGCGTACCATCTCCTCTCCGCGCCCGAGCACGACGCCGGGGCGCTCACGGCCGCCGTGGCCGAGGCGCGGGCCCGCACGCACTCGTGCTCGGTCTGCCACTCCTTTACCGAGGTCGATCCGTGCACGATCTGCTCGGACCCGTCGCGCGACGCGCGCCTCCTCGCGGTCGTGGAGGACGCGGCCGACGTGGAGGTCCTCGAAAGGACGCGCGAGTTTCGGGGCCGCTACCATGTACTCGGCGGGGCGCTCGCGCCGCTGCGCGGCATCGGGCCGGACGACCTCCACGTCGCCGATCTCATCGCGCGCGTCGAGCGTCCGGCGGCGGGCGACGCCCTCGACGAGGTCCTCCTGGCGACGAATCCGAACGTCGAGGGAGAGTCCACGGCTCTCTATCTCGCCCGCCGGATCAAGCCGCTCGGCGTCCGGGTGACCCGCCTCGCGCTGGGCCTTCCGGTGGGCGCCGCGCTGGAGTTTGCGGACGAAATCACCCTTTCCCGGTCCCTCTCGGGCCGCCGGGAGATCTGATCGGGTAGACTTGACCCCCAAAAGCGCATGTCGGACTTCGTTCTCTTTGACGAGGAGTTTCATCAGATCAAGGACGTCATTGGACGTCTGAAGGCGGACGCACAGGCGAAAGTCGTTTTCATCGTCGACAAAAACGGGCAGCAGATCGCCGTCCAGGGCGACATGGAATCCCTCGATACGACGTCGCTTGCGTCCCTCACGGCTGGCAACGTGGCCGCCACGGACGGCCTCGCGCGGCTGATCGGCGAGAAGGAATTCCCGGTCCTCTTTCACGAGGGCGAACGCGATAACGTCTACATCTCGATCGTCGGTCAGCGCGTCATCCTCGTCGTCATCTTCGACGAGCGCTCGTCCCTCGGACTCGTGCGCCTGCGGGTGCGCAAGGCGAACGGCGAGCTCGAGCGCATTTTCGACACGATCCAGAAGAAGGTCGAGAGCGAAAAGACGCGACGTCAGGAGGGATTCGACTCGCCGTTCGCCGAGATTACCGACGAAGACATCGACAGCCTGTTCCGTGAATAGCCGCGCATGACGTTCATCAACTACGCCGCGCGGGAAATCAACTGCAAGATCGTGTACTACGGTCCGGGTCTTTGCGGGAAGACGACGAACCTGCAGTACATCTACGACCGCACGAACCCAGCCTCCAAGGGCAAGCTCATCTCGCTCGCCACTGAGACCGATCGCACGCTCTTCTTCGACTTCCTCCCGCTCGACCTCGGCACCGTACGCGGTTTCAAGACGCGCTTCCACCTCTATACGGTGCCCGGGCAGGTCTTCTACGACGCGAGCCGCAAGCTCATCCTGAAGGGCGTCGATGGTGTCGTGTTCGTCGCCGACTCGCAGGAAGCGCGCATGGACGCGAACGTGGAGTCGCTGCGGAACCTCGAGAAGAACCTGATCGACCACGGCTTCGACCTGCAGACGATTCCGTACGTCCTTCAGCTCAACAAGCGCGACCTGCCCACGGCCATGCCCGTCGACGAGCTCTACCGCCAGCTCAACTTCAAGGGGGAGCCGACCTTCGAGGCGACCGCCCCGGCCGGCCCGGGCGTTTTCGACACGCTCAAGGCCGTGGCGAAACAGGTTCTGATGGAGCTCAGGAAGAAATAGCCCCGCAGTTGATGTGCTACCATGTGCGTCATGCATGACGGCGTCAACGTGCGCGACCTGCGGCAGAACCTGAGCGTCCACCTGCGCCTCGTCAAGGCCGGGCGGACGCTGCGGGTTCTCGAGCGCGGGCGCCCGGTCGCGCTGCTCACGCCGCTTCCGGGGCATGGCAGCGCGCTGGAAAGGCTCGTCTCGTCCGGCCGCGCGGCGCCGCCGCGGCTCGCGCTCACGGAGCTGCCTCCTCCGCGCGTCGTGGGGGGGAGCCTGACGGCGAGCGAGGCGCTCCGCCGGCAGCGCGACGAGCGGTGACGGCCGAGCTCGTCTATCTCGACTCGTCGGCGCTCGTGAAGCTCGTCGTGCGCGAGGCGGAGAGCGAGGCGCTGCGCGCCTGGGTGACGGCGCACCCCGCGGCCGTCACGTCGGCGCTCGCCGTGGCGGAAGTGCGTCGGGCCGTCTCTCGCCTCTCGCCGCGCCGCGGCCTTTCGGATCGCGCACGGCTCGTTCTGGATGGCCTGGCTCTCCTCGCGGTGGACCACGACGTTCTCGAGAGGGCCGCGCGTCTCGCGCCGGCGGAGCTCCGGACGCTGGACGCGATCCACATCGCGTCGGCGCTCTCCCTTGGGGCTGACCTTCTCGCCTTCGTGTCGTACGACGACCGCCAGCGAGCGGCGGCACGGAAAGTGGGTCTTCCGCTCGTCAGGCCGTGAAGGGCCGTACGAGCTGAGGGCGTCAGCGCCCCGAGCGCTTCGACATCCCGACCCTGGCTGCGTCGGCTTACCGGCGCATCATGCGAGCCGCGAGTGTTGCCAGGCGGGTGGCGACGTCGGAGCGGGCCAACGCACCTTGGGCGAGCGCTTCGTGAAGCGTGACCGCCTACGTCCCCTTCCTATATAGGTACGCCGACTCCAGCGTCCTCACTCCTTCGTTGTCGCCGACCACGTACTTGCTGCCGCTCCAGATGGCGGCGCCGGCGGTGCGGCCTTTCGCGTCGACGCAGTAGAAGTTGACGTTGAATTTCGGGCGCCCCTTCTCGTCGCGGTGCCGGGCGACCCTGTGCGTCTTCTCGTCGATGCGCTTGAGCGCCGCGAGACACGCCTCTTCAGGTGACTTGCCCTGGCGCAGGAACTCGACGACGGTATGCGAGCCGCACGTGACGAGATTCGCCTCGCCGCGACCCGTGGACCCGCAGCTTCCGACGCCGCCCTCGCTGTAGATGCCCGCGCCCACGACAGGCGAATCGCCGAGGCGCCCGGAGATCTTGAAGAAGAGGCCGGACGTCGTCGTGACGCCCACGAGCTCGCCCTTCGCGCTCCGGACGGACATGTGGATCGTGCCCTGCGGCCGGAAGATCTCGCTGCCGTACTTCTCGAGGAACCACTTCACGTCCGGGTCCTCGGCCTCCTTCGCCGAGAGCTCCCAGTCGTCGATGTCGGACATGCGCTCCTTCCAGTAGAGCCAGATCTTCCGCGTTCTCGCGGTGAGGAGGTCCTCGACGGCGAAGCCGTGCGCGGTCGCGAATTTGCGCGCGCCCTCGCCCACGAGAAACACGCGGTCCGTGCGGTCCATGACGAGGCGCGCGACCTTCGACGGCGTCTTGCAGCCTTCGAGCGCGCCGACGGCGCCGGCCTTCATCGTGCGGCCGTCCATGACGCACGCGTCGAGCTGCACGACGCCCTCCTCGTTCGGGATGCCGCCGTACCCGACGCTGACGTCGTTCGGGTCCAGCTCGTTCACGTTGACGCCGACGATCGCGGCGTCGAGCGGGTCGTATCCCTGGATCAGCGCCTGGCGCGCGGCCTTCGCCGCCTCGACGCCGTTCGCGGACGTGACCAGGATGTAGCCGTCCGCGGCCCCAGCCGAGCCGGCTACGCCGGGGCTCTGCGCCTGCAGCTTTTCTTCGAAGGGTGAAGAGGGGAGGACGCTGGCGACGGAGGCCGCGGCTGCGGCCTTGAGAAAGCGGCGGCGAGAAGTGCTCATGAGACCTTACTCCTCCGGCAGCTCGGTCTCGTTCTCTTCCGCTCGTACGCCGCCGGGCAGCGCGTACTTCATCACGATCTCGCCGAGGTGCTGGGAGAACGCGGAGCGGGGGAGAACTTGATCGCAGCCCGCTTTTACGCCCTTCTCGAGAAGGTCCTTCCGGACATGCTCGTAATAGCCCACGACGGCGATGCCCTTCGTTTTCGGGTTCTTCTTCAGCGCCGCGATCGCGGCGAAAGGATCGTCGCGGAGCGCCAGGTCGACGATGACGAGGCCCACGGCCCCGGAATTCGCCTTGGCCGCGAGCTGAGCGGATTTGTCGATGAAGATGCCGGTCGCCTGTGCGGATTTCAACGTGTGGTCAATCTTGGTCTTCCAGAACAGATCGTCCGCGAGGACGACGACGGTGGGGTTCATGGAGGGCCTCCTGAAGTGACAGCTCGAACCTGTGATTCCAGAACGAGATCACTGGGGTATGAGCAGGGACAGTATAGGCCCCCTTCTGGCCCGGCCGATGTTCGACAAGGCGCCTCGGGGGATGTCAGACTCCCCGGCAGTTTTTCGAGAAACCCGAGGAGGACAGACGGATGAGCGCACCCGGCAGCGGGCAAGACTTCAAGCCGTACATCCCGGCGGAAGCGGAGGTCCCGGAGTTCACGCTGAAGGCGGTCCTCCTCGGATCGCTCTTCGGAATCATCTTCGGCGCCGCGACGGTCTATCTCGCGTTGCGCGCGGGCCTGACGGTGTCGGCATCGGTGCCCATTGCCGTCCTCTCGATCGCGGTCTTCAAGAAGCTCGGGAAGTCCACGATCCTCGAGAACAACATCGTCCAGACGATCGGCTCGGCCGGCGAATCCGTGGCGGCAGGCGTCGTGTTCACGGTGCCGGCGCTCCTCTTCCTCTCGAACGGGGCCGACTACTTCAAGTACTTCGTCATCTTTCTCCTTGCCGCGATCGGAGGCACGCTCGGCGTCCTCTTCATGATCCCGCTCCGGCGGGCGCTCATCGTCAAGGAGCACGGGAACCTGAAGTACCCCGAAGGAGTCGCCTGCGCCGACGTCCTGATCGCGGGCGAAAAGGGCGGCGACCTCGCGAAAATGGTTTTCGCGGGCGTGGGCATCTCGATGCTCTACAAGTTCCTGTACGGCATCCTCGGCCTCTGGCGCGAGACGGCGACGTGGTTCCAGACTGGAAGGAACGGGAGGATCCCGGACGCCACGCTCTCCTGCGACGTGACGCCCGAGTACCTGGGCCTCGGATACATCATCGGACCGAAGATCGCCGGCGAGCTCGCCTCCGGCGGCGTCCTCTCGTGGCTCGCGCTCATCCCGCTCATCTCGATCTTCGTGCCCGAGACGCGCCTCGTCGACGACCTCGGCAAGCTGGGCTACTCGGAAGGCTGGAAGGCCTCGCACACGCACGCGCAGTGGATCTATTACGCGTACGTGCGGTACGTCGGGGCCGGAGCCGTCGCCTGCGCTGGCGTGATGACCCTCTTGAAGACGCTTCCCACGATCGTGTCGGCATTTCGCGAGTCGGTGAAGTCGTTCCGAGGCGGTACCGGCGAGAAGGCGCGCGTGAGGACCGAGGACGACCTCGGAATGGGGATCGTCGTCGCGGGCTCGATCGTCCTCGCGCTTCTCATTGCGGTTCTGCCAGGCTTTCCGCACGGGCCTTTTCCGGGCTCGCTCGTCATGTCGCTCCTCGTCGTCGTCTTCGGCTTCTTCTTCGTGACGGTCTCCTCCCGCATCGTCGGGATCATTGGCACGTCTTCGAACCCGATCTCCGGCATGACGATCGCCACTCTGATGGCCACGTGCGTCGTGTTCGTCCTCATCGGCCGCACCGGCGAGGCCTACCAGCCGGTCGCGCTCTGCGTCGGCGCGCTCGTGTGCATCGCGGCCGCGAATGCTGGGGCGACGTCGCAGGACCTGAAGACCGGCTTCCTCGTGGGCGCGACGCCGCGCCGCCAGCAGATCGGCTTCATCATCGGCGTCCTCGTCTCGACGCTCGTCATCGGCGGGACGCTGTTCCTCCTCGACAGTACGTACCGCGAGGTCGGGCAGGCGCATGGCATCGGCGGCGCGAAGCTCGCGGCGCCGCAGGCCACGCTCATGGCCACGATCATCAAGGGCCTTCTCGCGCAGAACCTGCCCTGGGCGCCCGTCCTCGTCGGCGTCTTCCTGGCTTTCATGGCGCAGATGGCAGGCGCGAATGCGCTCTCCTGGGCCGTGGGCGCGTACCTCCCGCTCGCGACCACGTTGCCCATCTTCATCGGCGGCCAGATGAAGTCGCTCGCCGAGAGTCTCCGGCACAAGAAGGAAGAGAGCGAGCTCTCCTCGGGAATGCTCTACGCCACGGGTCTCGTGGCGGGCGGCTCGCTGGGTGGCGTCCTCATCGCCCTCGTCACCGCCAGCGGAGACATTCCGCTCGTGAAGAGATTGCTGGCGGGCATGGGAATCGAGAAACCGCTCATCGACGCACTGGACTTCGGCGGAAGGTGGTACGGTGACTTCAAAGAAAGTCTCGTAGGTGGCGGTCTTCTCTGCGCCGTGGTCTTCGGTTTCCTCTGTTTCGTTCTCGTGAAGAACGCGCGGAAGGATCTGGAGGCTTAGGGGGACCCCCCTCTCGTTCCCTGCTTTGCTTCGGCCGGAGTGATGATGGTTTTTTCTTAGAGTGGAAGAGGGAAGAAGAGAAAGGGCGAGGCGCCTCGGGACGGCGGTGACGCTTTCCGCCGCCGCTGCGGGATTCCTTTACCTGTATTTCGTGGATCCTTTGACGTCACCCTTCGCATCGCCGTGCCTCTTCACCGCAATCCTCGGAGTCCACTGCCCGGGCTGCGGAAGCCTGCGCGCACTGCATGCGCTCGCGCATGGCGATCTGAAGGCGGCCCTGGACTCAAACAAACCTCTCGTTTGCATCCTGCCGCTTGCAGGCGCGCTCTTTCTTTCTTCCCTTCTAAGAAAATCTTCCTCCTCTTCCCTTCCGTCTGCGTAATCGGACACTTCCGCTGAGCCGTCACGCTACTTCCGGAACAGCGGGAGCAAGGTGGACTCGAGGCGACGGTACAGCGCGGCCGTCGCCTCGACGTCTCTGCGGCAGTAGTCGGCGATTTCCTGGAGCCGCCCCTGCCGGTAGAGGTCGCCTACGGCGTAGCCGTGCATCTCTTCGCTCTTTGGCGAGGGAATTCCGAACGCGACGCAGGCGGCGTGAAGAGAGGGAACCTGATCGCGGGACACGGCGCCCTGAAACGTGAGGATCTCCAGAAGGTCGACGTGGGTGTCCATCGAGTACCGATAGCCGAGAAGATTCTTCGAAGGTGAAATTCCGTGGACGGCGCTGCGCACAGAGAGGAACGGCCCGTCGAACGTGCGGCCGTTGAACGTGACGCAGCGGCCGTACCTCGCGACCTTCTCCCAGAACTCGGCGAGCATCGTTTTCTCGTCGCAACCGACGTACTCGAAGAGGCCGTCCGCCGAGGGGCGGCTTGTGCGCTCGCCGGACGCCTCGAACCAGACGAAGCCCTTCGCGCTCTCGGGATTTTGCATGCCGATCACGACGACCCTGCCGGCATACGGCGAAAGCGATCCGCCCTTTTTCCTTCTCAGAAAATCTTCATGGTCCTCCGCGTAGCGCGTGAGTTTTTCGCGCAGCAGCGGGTCGATCTCGAGCCAGGGCAGCGAGACCGTCTCGATGTCGAAGACGACCGTCGTCATCGAGGCGGAGCTTACTTCGCGGGAGGCGAGGCCGGTGCGGGAAGCGGTACGTCCAGTCGCTCGGCGAGCCAGGCAAAGGCGGCCTGCTTCGCCTCCGGGTGCTCGCGCAGCACGGCGAGGTTGTGGGCGCCGCCGGCGAAGAGCAGCAGGCGTTTGGGCTCCTCGACGGCCGCCAGGAGGTGCCGCGCGGAGTCGGCGCGGCCAGGATCGGCCTCGCAGGCGAGGAGCAGCGCCGCTCGCGGTGTGACCTTCCTGCCGCCCGCGAGCGGGAGGACGCGCGGCTCGTTCACGGAGATCGCGATGGCGGCGTCCACCTGCCGCGTGGACGACGCGAGAAGCGCGAGATAGCCGCCGACCGAAAGCCCGACGGCGGCGATGCGGGGCGACTTCGTCCTGAGCCACGCCGCGGCGGCCTCAACGTCGCGAGGGAAGCCGTTCGGGTCACGAAGAAGCGAGGGCGAGATCTGCAGGGTCGCGCCGGCCTTCTTCGTCGACTCGCCGTGAGCACGCAGGTCGAAGGAGAGCGTCGCGAAGCCCAGCGCGCGGAGCTCTTCGGCGAACGGCTCCCACTCGCGCCGCTCGCGCGAGAAGTCGTTGATGAGGAGGACGCCCGGTGCCTTCGGGTTGCCTTCGACCGGACGGAACGAGGCCGCGAGGGCGACGCCGTCGGCCGTGGAAATCGTGACGCGGTACGGGTCTGCGGGGCGCGGGACGGGGGTGGGCTCGGGCTGTTTTTTCCTTTTCTTTGCCGCCTCGGCGGTCCCGCCCGCGAGAAAGGCGAGCGCGACGATCAGGGCGATCGCGCGCCGGAGGGCGGGCCTGAGAGCCGTCACTTCGGCTTGAAGCCGCTGCCGAGCGCGAACAGGACGTGGTCGTGCACATAGTGCGTGAGGAGGAACGACAGCACGACGGCGTAGTAGCTTGGCTCGGCGGGCAGGCGCAGCACGACGGTGAGGAGCAGGATGACGAGCGTGGCCCCGGTCGTGAGCAGGAGATTCCAGCCGTAATAGCGGAAGAACTTCCCGGGTTGCGCCATCTTCCGGATGAACGCGGAGCCCGCGGCCGCGTTGTCCTGCCGGAGGATGAGATACGTGAGGCCGAGGTACTGGAACGAATGCCACGCGTTGAAGCCCTGGAAGGAGATCGAGAGCTCGGGCAGGCGCGGGACGAGGAGGGCCACGACGATCGTGAGAGCCATGAAGAAGGCGTAGGGCGCGGCGACCTCACGGCGGCGGATCTGGTTCACGGTGAGGACGACCCAGGCGGCGATGAGGGCAGCCGTCATGACGGCGAACGAGTCGGCGAACCAGGCGTGCTTGAGGAACGCGGGGAACCAGAGCATCGTGTCGCCGATTCGGAACGTGCCGGCGACGTGGCGGTACATCGCGTAGCTGTAGAGCGCGGTCATGACAACGGAAAAGTCGAGCAGGCGCTGCCACGCTCGCGCGGCGCCGCCCTTCTCACGGTAAAGGTAGCCGATGTACGAGGCCTGATCGCACACGTGGATGGAGGCCCACGTGAAGAAGAACGTCAGGAGCCACGAGAAGGCGTAGACGGCCCCGAGGATGACGCCGATCGGTACGATCACGACGGGCGCCCACGTGAGCGCCGGGTGGATCTGCCGGAAACGCGGCTCGAAGACCGTCTTCAGGAACGTCGCGTACATGTGCGGGCCGCCGATGAGAAGCGTGATGAGAAGGTCCACGCCTCCGGCGGTCGTCTTTCCGAGCGAGTGAACGAGCGGCGGAACGGCGACGAGGCCCGCCGACAGCGTCAGGCAGACCAGGTCCCAGCGCGGATTCGCGATCCACTGTGACGGCTGGGAAGGGGCCAGAACCCGTGCTTCGGCGCTCATGCAAATTTGCGGGCCGAGAAGCACCAGCCCGGCCGCGAAGTGTAGCAAAGGGAGGGCCGCCACCCGGAGCCGGGCGGTAAGATCCGGCAGTGGTGCGTCCTGAAGCCGAGACGCGAGGGCTAGGTGGAAAGGCGAATCGCGCTGAGGCGGGCTGTACGTCTCCAGTGGGCGAAAGACCCATCCCGTTAGGTGCCGGAACGCCGGGTAGCAGGCCCCAGGTTGCGGGAGAGATACCAATGAACCGGAGAGCCGATGCACCGCTGAGGCTCGGAGGACCATGCGGCGCCCGAGTCGACAGACGAGGGCGCCGATGAACGTGCCCGCCTTCCTCGCGAAGCGTTTCCTCCTCGGCAGCCGGCGCGGCCTGCCGAAGACCGTTTCGCTTCTCGCCCTCTTCGGCGTCGCGCTCGGGGCCGCGTCGCTCGTCGTCGCGATGGGTCTCATGTCAGGTTACCGGCACGACCTCGCCGAGAAGCTCGCCGGGACGAGCGCGGAAGTGATCGCGATGCCCGAGCCCGGCGCGAACGCGGAGGAGCAGCGCGCGCGGCTGCGTGCGCTCCCGAACGTGGCGGCCGTCGCCCGCACGGCGTTCGCGCCGGCGCTCCTCCTGTCATCCCGCGCGCCGGAGGGCGTCGACGCGCTCGTGAAGGCGCTCGAGCTGCCCGACGGCCTCGCCACGACGCGGCTTCTCGGGGCGGTTCCCGGCCTCGCGAAGGCGTTCCTCGAACTCGAATCGAAGGGGGCCACGCCCGTGCTTCTCGGAGCGGGCCTCGCGAGGCGGCTCGGCGCTTCCGCCGGCGGGACCATCGTCCTCGAAACCGCGTCGGCCGCGCTCGCCGCCGGCCTCGCCGCGCCGGCGCGCACGCCGCTCGTGGTCGCCGCGGTCGTCGAGACCGGTTTCTCCGAGGTGGACGACGGATGGGCGGTGGTCCCGCTGGCCGTCTTCGAAAGGCTCGCGCCTCCGGGCGCCCGGCAGGGCGTGTGGGAGATGAAGCTGGTCCGGCCTTCGGCATCCGCGGAGACGGTCGCCGCCGCGCGGAAGATCCTCGGAGAAGGTGCGACCGTTCTCGATTGGAAGGTCCTGAACCGCGACCTCTTCGAGGCGCTCGCCGTCCAGCAGACGCTGCTGTTCATCGTTTTGACGCTCATCGTGGCCGTGGCCGCCGGTACGGTCGTCTCGTCGCTCGTCGTCCTTCTCGCCGAAAAGACGCGGGATGTGGGCGTCCTCGCGGCGCTCGGCGCACCGCCCGCGATCGTGGCCCATACGTTTCAGCTCTCGGGGATCCTGCTCGGCGGCGCAGGGCTCGTCCTCGGAGTGCTCTTCGGGCTTCTCGTGTGCTTCCTGCTGACGGTGTTTCGCGCCGTGCGTTTTCCGCCCGAGATCGCGAAGGTCTACTACCTCACGTGGATGCCGTTCCGGCCCGAGCCGCTTCACGTCCTCGGGATCCTCGGAATCGGTCTCCTTCTCGTCCTGGGCGCTTCGCTGTTTCCCGCGCGCCGCGCCTCGCGGATGAATCCGTCGGAAGCCCTGCGCTACGAGTGAGGCCGGACGCCCGCGAGCCGGCGATCGGGCCGTTCCTTCGGGCGTAGACTTCGTAAGATGAAGTCTGTCGCGGGACCGGTGGTCCTCGCCGCCGACCACGGCGGCTTCGCGCTGAAGGAAGCGATCAAGCGGCACCTGAAGTCCAAAGGGACAGACGTCCTCGATGTCGGGACGAGCTCGACCGACGCGTGCGATTACCCGGTTTTCGCGCGCGCCGCCGCCGAGGCCGTCGCCTCGGGGCAGGCCTGGCGGGGCATCGTCGTCGACGGCGCGGGCATCGGGTCCGCCATGGTCGCCAACAAGGTCCCCGGAGTCCGCGCGGGCATGGCCTTCGACCTGGCCACCGCGAAAAACGCCCGGGAGCACAACGACGCGAACCTCCTGACGCTCGGCGCCGGCTATCTCGCCGAGGGCCTGGCGCTTCAGATCGTGGACGTCTTCCTGTCCACCGACTGCACCGTGGAGCGGCACCGGCGCCGAGTCGCTATGATCGACGCGATCGACAAGAGCCGCGGGAACACGCCGCAGGATCCGCACCGTCCGATGAGTTCGAGGAGCTCGCCGTCCATGGCCCCACCTGACTTCGATTCGCTCGTCGGCAGGATCACACAGATCCTGACGGCGAATCCCTCGCTTTTGGTCCCGCCCACGTGCGCGGGGTGCGCGGGGTGCGCGGCCGCCGGAGCCAAAGAGTGTCCGGCGGGCGGGCATTGCGTGACCCGCTGTCCCGACACGGTGCGTTCGATGATCGCGTGCGTCGGGCCGGGGTGCCGGGTGTCCGCTGCTCCCGGCGTCGGCGAGGTGCCCAAAGACCTGGCAAGCTTCATCGACCACACTCTTCTCCGCGCCGACGCCACCTACTCGGACATCGACCAGCTCTGTGACGAGGCCGCCCAGTTCGGCTTCGCGTCGGTGTGCGTCAACCCGGTCTTCGTCAGGCGCTGCGCGGCCCGCCTGGCCGGCAGCTCCTCCGTCGTCTGCACGGTCGTGGGATTCCCGCTCGGCGCCATTCCCAAGGAGATGAAGGCGCTGGAGGCGCGGCGTGCCATCCGCGACGGGGCGAGCGAGATCGACATGGTGATCGCGATCGGGGCGCTCAAGTCGGGGGATCGCCGCACTGTCGAGGAGGACATCCGCGCCGTGGCCGAGACCGCCCACGACGGCGGCGCGATTCTCAAGGTGATCCTCGAGACGTCGCTTCTGACGGACGACGAGAAAGTGGCCGGTTGCGTGGCCGCCCGAAAGGCCCGGGCCGAGTTCGTGAAGACCTCCACGGGGTTCTCCACCGGCGGCGCCACCGCTCGCGACGTGGAGCTCATGGCGCAGGCCGTCGACCGCAAGCTCGGGGTGAAAGCGTCGGGAGGAATCCGGTCGGCCGAGGACGCGCAGAAGCTCATCGCCGCGGGCGCCACCCGGATCGGGGCCTCGGTCGGCGTGAAGATCGTCAAGGAGGCCAGGGGGATGCCGTCCCCCTCGGGCAAAGAGGCCAAGGGCGCCACCTGATGGCGGACCTGAGGAGCTTCGTCTATCTCGATGCGATGCAGCCGCAGTTCGCGGCCTACATCGGCACGATCGCCCGGGGCTTCCTCCCGATTGCCTACGAGGCGTCCCTGATCGTGGAGATCTCCCCCGGCATCGAGATCAACCGCGTCACTGACGTCGCCGTGAAGGCGACCGACGTGCGCCCCGGCATGCAGGTCGTCGAGCGGCTCTACGGGATGCTCGAGGTCCACAGCCCCTCGCAGGCCGAGGTCCGGCAGGCCGGCGCCGCCATCCTCGCCGCCCTTTCGCTGAACGAGGCGGACCGGATCAAGCCGCGAGTCCTCTCCTCACAGGTCATCCGCCACGTCGACGCCCTCCAGGTGCAGCTCATCAACCGCGACAGGCTGGGGATGATGCTCGTGGCCCGCGAGTCGCTCTACATCCTGGAGGTGGAGCCCGCGGGCTACGCGGCCTTCGCCGCGAACGAGGCCGAGAAGGCGGCGGAGATCAACGTGGTGGACGTCCGGATGACCGGGGCGTTCGGGCGCGTCTACCTGGGGGGCGAGCAGCGCGACATCGACGTGGCGTCGGTCGCGGCCATCAGGGCGATCGAGTCGCTCACCGGGCGCGAGGCGCCCAAGGGGCGGAAGGACTGATCCCGTTGATCGACCTCCGAAGCTACGTCTTCCTCGACTCGCTCCAGGAGCAGCACGCGGCCTTCCTGGGGACGGTGGCCAAGGGCTTCCTCCCCGTCGGCGGGCAGGCTTCCGTCTTCATCGAGGTCTCTCCCGGGATCGCCATCAACCGGCTCACCGATATCGCGGTCAAAGCCACCTCTGTCAAGCCCGGAATGCAGATCGTCGAGCGGCTCTACGGCCTCCTGGAGCTCCATCACGACGAGCAAGCGGAGGTGCGCCGCGCGGGCGAGACGATCCTAAAGGAGATCGGCAAGACCGAGGGCGACCGGATCAAGCCCGAGATCCTCTCCTCGACCGTGATCCGGGGCCTCGACGACCGGCAAACGCAGCTCATCAACCGGACCCGCCACGGCCACATGATCGTGGCGGGGCAGTCGCTCTACATCCTGGAATGTCAGCCCGCCGCGAACGCCGCGCTGGCGGCCAACGAGGCGGAGAAGGCCGCGCACATCAAGGTGCTGGAGATCGTCTCCTTTGGCTCGTTCGGCAGGGTCTACCTGGCGGGAGCGGACCGCGACATCGACGTGGCCCTGCCTGCGGCCGAGCGGGCGATCCAGGGCCTTTCCGGGCGCGCCGCGAAGTCTTGAGAAAACGTCATGGAACACCGAAACGCCCCGAAAACGGGTGTAGAACCGAGCAGGGAGGATCGAAATGGCTGAAGCACTGGGAATGATCGAGTGCCGCTCCTTCGCGGCGATGGTCGAAGCGGCCGACGCGATGGTGAAGGCCGCGAAGGTCGAGCTCGTGAGCTACGAGAAGACGGGGGGCGGCTATGTGACCGCCATTATCCGGGGCGACGTCGCGGCCGTGAAGGCGGCCGTGGACGCGGGGCAGAACGGGGCGTCTCGCGTCGGCGACATCGTCACCACTCACATCATCGCCCGCCCGCACGTCAACGTCGACCTCGTCCTCCCGCTCGGCCGTAAGGCTGAGGTCGAGAAGGAGATCGGCTCGCACGGCGGCAAGAAGTAACCGGAGGCGTGGTGTAGCCATGCTCCTGGCAAAAGTCGTCGGGACCGTCGTGGCGACACGGAAGGACCCCAGGATCGAGGGGCTCAAGTTTCTCCTGCTCCGGCAGGTGAACCCCGAGAACCTCAAGGAGGGTGGCTTCGTGGTCGCCAACGACGCGGTGGGCTGCGGCCCTGGCGAGTACGTGCTCTATGCGTCGGGCTCCTCCGCCCGCCAGACCGAGGTCACCAAGGACCGCCCTTGCGACGCGGTCATCATGGCGATCGTGGACACCTGGGAGATCGGCGGCCAGACCCTCTTCGAGAAGAACTCGTCCGAGCACGGGTACAAAGACACCTGACCATGCGGCGGGTTGATTGATGAGCCAGGCTTACAGCCCCGAGCAGATCCGCCGCCTGGCCGAGCTCATCGCGCGCGAGCTCGCGCCGGATGCGGGCGCGGGGTCCCCGCCGCCTTCGGCCGGAGGCGGCGTTTTCTCGACCCTCGACGCCGCCGTTGCGGCGGCCGCCGTTGCGTTCAAGGCCCTCGATGCCCTCGGCCTCGAGAAGCGACACGAGGTCATCGAATCGATGCGCGACACCATGCGGCAGAACGCGCATTCCCTCGCGGCGCTGGCCGTCGAAGAGACGGGCCTGGGGCGGGTGGAGGACAAGGTTCAGAAAATCCTTCTCGTCGCCAGGAAAACGCCGGGCCCTGAAGAACTGACGCCTACGGCCACCACGGGGGATCACGGCCTCGCCCTGATCGAGCCCGCTCCGTTCGGCGTCATCGGGGCGATCACGCCGGTCACGAACCCCTCCTCCACGATCATCTGCAACTCGATCGGAATGGTGGCCGCGGGGAACACCGTGGTGTTCAACCCGCACCCCTCGGCCAGGCGGGTCTCTCTGGAGACGGTCCGCCTCCTCGCCGCGGCGATCGTGAAGGCGGGGGGACCGCCCAACACGGTCACCTGCACGGCCGAGCCGACCATCCAGTCCGCGGGAGAGCTGATGAAGCACCCCCGGGTCCGGCTGCTCGTCGTCACGGGCGGCGGCGCCGTCGTGGCCGCCGCCATGAACTCCGGCAAGAGGGCCATCTGCGCCGGGCCCGGCAACCCACCGGCCATCGTGGACGAAACCGCCGACATCGAGAAGGCCGGGCGCGACGTCGTGTTCGGGCACTCGTTCGACAACAACGTCATCTGCACGGACGAGAAGGAGGTCATCGCCGTCGCCTCGATCGCCGACGCGCTGAAGGGGGCGATGAAGAAGGCCGGGGCCTACGAGCTTCCCGCCAGCGAGCTTCCCCGCCTGGAGAAGGTGATCTTCGAGAAGGGGGCGGGGCCGCGCGGCCACGCGGTGGTCAACAAGAAGTACATCGGCAAGAACGCTTCGGTCATCCTCGGCGAGCTGGGCATCACCGCGGGGCCTGAGGTGCGGACGGTCCTCGTGGAAGTGCCGAACGAGCACCCCCTCATCTGGACCGAGCAGATGATGCCGGTCCTCCCGCTGACGCGAGTGAGAAACGTGGACGAGGCGATCGACCTCGGCGTCGCGGCCGAGGGCGCGTGCTTCCACACCGCCACCATGCACTCGCACGACCTCGCGGCCCTCTCGGCGATGGCGCGCCGCTGCAACTGCTCGATCTTCGTGAAAAACGGACCTAACCTGGCTGGCCTTGGGTACGGCGGCGAAGGGCACACCTCGTTCACCATCGCCTCCCCGACGGGTGAGGGGATGACGAGCCCGCGGTCATTCTCCCGCTGGCGTCGCTGCACGCTCGTCGACCATTTCCGGATCGTGTGACGAGGACGTGATGATGCAGAGCCCCGGCCCCGCCCTCGCGATGCTTCTCCTTGGCGAGGTCCCGCCGGGCCTGCGCGTTCTCGACGCTCTGGCCAAGGAGGCGGAGGTGGAGGTGCTCCAGACGGGCACGATCCACTGCGGCCGCTACCTGATCCTGTTCGGCGGCGAGGTCGGGCCGGTGGAGCGTTCGTGGCGCCGGGCGCTCGACACCGCGGGCTCCCACGTCGTCGACGAGGTGCTCCTCCCGCACGCCGAGGCTCGCCTGGCACAGGCCGTCCGCACGGGCGTGATCCGCTGGCCCGCCCCTGGCGATACTCTCGGCATCCTGCAGGCCGCGACGCCTCCTGTGCTGGTCCGCGCCGTCGACGCAGCCCTCAAGGGGGCGCTCGTCGACCTGGTGGAACTACGCGTCGGGGACGGCCTCGGCGGGAAGGCCATCGCGAGCCTCTGGGGCGAGACGCACGACGTGGAGGCCGCGATCGATCTGGCGCGGGCCTCCTTCGAGAAGGCGGGCGCGCAGGACTTCTCGACCGCGGTCATCCCGCGGGCCGATCCGGCCGTCCGGGAAGCCCTCGGCTCGGGCAGCCGCTTTTTCAGGGAGTTCCGGGGATGAAGCTGGGGAGAGTCATCGGCACGCTGGTGGCGACGGTGAAGCCCGACGCGATGAAGGGGCTCAAGCTCCTGATCGTTCGGCCCCTCACCGCGGAACTGCAAGATGACGGCGAGCCGTTCGTCGCCACCGACGCGTCGGCGCAGGCCTCCTCCGGCGACCTCGTCACGTGGGAGGCGTCCCGCGAGGCCGCCCTCCTCCACGACCCCTGGTTCATACCGGTGGACCACGCGGTCGTGGGAATCGTCGACCAACACGCCTTGGAGAGTCCGGAGTCGGCCCGATGATCCTCGGACGCGTCCTCGGAACGGTCGTCAGTACCGTCCAGCACCCCTTCTACGCCGGGAAAAAGCAGCTCCTCGTGGGAGCGGTCCTACCGGATGGGACGCTCGATGGAACCCGATACATCCTCGCGCTCGACATGGTCGGAGCCGGCGTGGGCGAGACCGTCCTCGTGGAGGACGAGGGAAACTCCGCGCGCCAGATCCTCGCGGACCCGAAAGCGCCGGTGAGATCGCTCATCGTGGCGATCGTGGACAGCGTGGATGTGCCCGCTCCCGGCGGGGACTAAAGCACCCAACCCCGAGACGACGCCGCTCACGGAGACGCGTGCCGGAGGCGATGCTCATGCGAGAAGCGAGAGCCGTTGCGCGGCCACGGCCAGACGCCGGTCCAGGGTCCAGATGCCGACACCGCTGAGCGCTGCCGAGACGAGAAGGTGAACATCGACCCATCCGATGCCGCTGCCGGCGAGGCCTTGTCGCTCGACGAACTCCAGGACCTCGCCGTGCTGGGCGGCTTCGGCCCGCGGCAGCTCGTCGAGAAGTCCGAGGATCTCGGGCCGTCGCCGCATTTGTCCGAGAGCCAGCTCGCCGACGACGAACGGGTGAATCAGAACGAGCCCCTCCTCGAGAAGCCGACCGAGACGGGCATTTCCGCGCCTCAGGTGGTCGACCCAGACGGACGTGTCGACGAGCGTCAACCCGTTCTCCGACCGGACGGCAGGCGCCGGCGCCGCGCGAGGCGCAGGCTCTTTTCGGAGCCGCCGAGCGCCGCGAGCCGCCGCGCGCTTTCGCGGGCGACGAGAGCCTCCAGACCCGCGTGGACCATCGCTGTCTTCTCCTTCAGGCCCGTCAGCCTCCGTGCCTTTTCGAGCAGCTCATCGTTCAGGATCAGTGTCGTCCTCATATGTATCAATATGGCTTATTTATATGCATAAGTAAAGCTGAGGCGGGAGGATCTCGTAAGGACCGAGCTTCGTTCCCGCGGCGAGGGTCATGAAAGCTGCGCGCAGTACAGGAGCGGCTGGCGTCGCCCAAGTGACATCATCCGTTCATGGACGCCGCGCGGCTCCTCACGGTTCTCCGGCCTCACTTCGAGGCGACCGGCGCGCGGTGGATGCTCGCGGGAGGCTTTGCCGCCGCCGCGTGGGGATCGGCGCGGACGACGCTCGACCTGGATCTCCTCGTGGACGAGGCGGCGCGGAGCGCTCTTCTGAAACGGATCGTCGCCGAGGGCTTCGAGGCATATAGCGACTCGGAAGGCTTCACGAATCTCGAGCATCCTGATCCGGCGCTCGGAAGGCTGGACCTCCTGTGGGTGGAAGGGCTGACACGCGATCGCCTTTTCGCGGCAGCGGTGTCCCGTACGGGCCCGGACGGGATCCCCGTTCTCGTCCCCGCTCCAGAGCACCTCGTCGCGATGAAGGTCAAGGCGATCAAGAACAAGCCGATCCGGGTCTTCCGGGACAGCGAAGACTTGCGGATTCTTCTCAATCGGCCCGAAATCGATCAAACTGAGGTTCGTGAAACCTTCGAAAGAAACGGACTCCTCGAGCTCTACCATCGCCTCAAGGCCCCGTCCTGAGCCGCTGCCCGACGACGCTTTCTCCTTTTCCCCCGAAGAGTCCGAGGCGCTCGAGCAGAGCCGCCCCGGTCCGATCTCACTGGAGGAATACGCGCGGTTCCTGAAGCAGTTCACGTGGACGAAGGAGCAGCACGCCTCGCGCCCGCCCGCGTCGGGGCCACGGTTCACGCTCGACTGATCGCGACCGCCGCTGACCCGAAACAGGAGATGATGCGCAAAGCCGCGCGAAGAAGAGGTTCACATGCCGCTCGCCATCTCCCGTCGCACCTTCGCCGGAACCCTCGGCGCCGCCGCCGGAGCGGCTCTTTTGGACTCTCCACTCGTTCGACGCACCGCCGAAGCGGCGACCGCACGCCGCGCGCGGCCGCTCGACGCCGTTCTCCTGAACTCGAATGAAAACCCATACGGCCCTTCCGCGAAGGCGCTCGAGGCCGCGGCGAAGGCACCCCCGAATCGATATCCCGACGGGCTCGAGGAGGAAGTCCGCGCGGCGATCGCGAAGCACCACGGCGTCGCGCCGGAGCAGGTCGTCCTCGGCTGCGGCTCCTCCGAGGTCCTCCGCATGGCGGACATGGCCTTCAGCGGCCCCGGCAAGAGGGTCGTTGCCGCCGAGCCGACGTTCGAGGCGGTCCTCATGTTCGCGAAAGTGCTCCACGCGAATGGCGTGAAAGTGCCCCTGACGGCCGACTTCCGCCACGACCTGCCGCGGATGGCGGAGGCTTGCGACGGGTCGACCGGCCTCCTCTACGTCTGCAACCCGAACAATCCGACCGGCACGATCGTCTCGGGCGACGAGATGGCGGCCTTCGCCTCGCGGGTGCAGGCCGAAACAACCATTCTCGTCGACGAGGCCTATCACCACTTCGTGGAGGACCCGCGCTATCGGAGCTCGTGCGAGCTGATCGCGGCGCACCCGAACGTCGTCGTGGCTCGCACGTTCTCGAAGATCTACGGGATGGCCGGCCTGCGTCTCGGCTACGCGATCGGGCCGGAAGCGAAGATCGCCGCCATGGCGCCCTACGCCTCGTGGAGCAACACGAATTCGGCGGTGCTCGCCGCGACTCTCGAATGTCTCGCCGATCCGGATCTCGTGCCGCGCCAGAAGAAGACCTTGAACGACACGCGCCGCTGGCTCGTCTCCGAGCTCGCGAAGCAGGGCCGGCGCACGATGCCGTCGGAGACGAACTTCGTCATGATCGACGTGGGCGGAGACGTGGCGCCCGTCATCCAGGCGTTCCGGGCGAGGAAGATCCTCGTCGGACGGAAATTCCCGTCGCTCCCGAACTGGCTGAGGGTCAGCATCGGAACACGGCCGCAGACGGAGGCGTTTGCCGCGGCGCTCGGCGAGATCGTTCCGGTGAGGGCGGCAGCGGCCTGATCGTTCGGCGGACGACCTATTTCAATCCCTCCACGAGGAAAAGATCCGACAGGATGCGGTGGTAGCTGTAGGCATGCGAGGTCGCGTCGGGCGTGAGAAGTACCGAGACGATCTCAACGACGCCCGCCGGATCTGCGGGCATCAGCTCGGCGGCGGTCTCCTTGGCGCCGGAGTCGAGACGCAGGCGGAACACGCGTGCCGGCAGCTCGCCTCGCCGGTAGGCGTAAAGCGACTTGCCGTCCGGCGAGAAGCGGATCGGGCGATCCTCGGCGACGAGGCCGGGAATGTACTCGGGGTCGCCGCCCTCGAGCGGGTATCCGTAGAACAGCCCGTCGGCTCCCTGTGCGACGACGACGCGACCGTCGGGCGACACGGGGAAGAATCCGATGGCGATCCCTTCCGGCGTGATGGGGCGCGGGGCCGCACCGCCCTCGTCCTGCACGAAAAGGCGTAGCCCTTCGCCGGGAGCGTTCGCCGCGACGAGGATCCGCTTTCCATCCGGAAGCCACCAGTCCCGGTGAATGCCGAGGTTGTGTCTCGGCAGGGTCCGCGGCTCGCCGGCTTTCGTCGGGAGCAGGTGAATCGTGCGCCCGCCCGATGCCATGCTCGTCGTCGCAACCCAGCGGCCGTCGGGCGAGAAGCTGCCCGCCCAGCCTTCACCCAGCCGCACGGCCGGAGAGCCGTCCGTCTTCCGGACGTAGACGGCGTGATACGCGCCGCCGCCTTCCCCCGTCTCGTCGAAGAGCAGGAGCTTGCCGTCCTGCGAAAGGTCCCGCGCGAGCGACCAGTCGAGGAGCGAGAGGTCGCGGTCCTTTTCCGAGCCCGGAGGCCGTCCGATGATCCCAACCTTCCCATTGTCGCTCGTCATCAGGACGCGCCCGTCCATCGAGACGTCCTGAATCGTGAGCTCGCCCGGCGTTCGGACGAGTAGCCGCTCCTGCCGATTCAGCGACACGGCCCAGACCGAACGGGCGACTCCCACGCGCGTGGCGGTGAACCAGATCTCGTCGCCGTTGCCCGACCACGCCAGGCCGTAGGCCGTGATCCACTCGCTCGAGAGAGATGCGCTCTTCCCGTCGCGGTCCACGATCACGACGGAACCCGAGTCGTCGCCCAGCACCGGATGATCCAGAAACGCGACCTTGTCCCCTTTCGGCGAGACCCGCAGGTGGCTGATCCATCCGGCCGTCTCGTACAGGACCTTTCCGATCGGATATTCCAGCCGCGTCTTTCCCGCGACCGAGCGCACGATGGCGAGACTCGAGCCGTCCGGTCCCCAGTCCGCCCAGTGGACGTTCTCCAGGAGCTCGCGTGGCGCCCCGCCCGAAAGCGGCACCTGGGCGAGCGTGCCGCTCCAGATGAAACGGCCGGCCCAGCGGCGCTCGAGCGAGATCGCCATCTGTCCGGTGCGCGAGATCGAGAGGATCTCGGCGTCCGGCAGCGTCAGCGCGCTCGACTCCGGACTCTCCGGACGCGTCGAGAAAAGGCGGCCGGGATCGCCTTCCCAGGCGGCGCCATAGATGACGGTGCGGCCGTCGGGAGCGAACCGCGCCTGGAGGATCGTGCCGCGCCGGAAGCTGAGGCGCTGGAACGTCGGGAGCTCCTCTGCCGACGCCACGCCCGTGTCGGTCGCGGCGATCTCGCCGGACACGGCCTCCGACAGGTGGTCGCGGAGCGTGGCGAGGTCCCGCGCCAGGTCGCGCGTGGAGGCATAGCGGCCGTCCGCGTCCTTCGCGAGGCAGCGCTCCACGATCCAGCGCAGCGGCGCCGGCAGGCGCGGGTTCAGTTTCGCGATCGGCTCGGGCTCTTCGCGGATGACGGCCACGAGCGTCTCGGCCGTGCTGTCGCGTTGAAAGGCGCGTCGCCCCGTCGCCATCTCGTAGAGGATCGTGCCGAGAGAGAACTGGTCCGAGCGGAAGTCCGCCGGCTTGCCGCTCGCCTGCTCCGGAGACATGTATCCGACCGTGCCCATGACCATGCCCGGGACCGTGCCGGACGCGGTGGCCGCGCCGGAGAGATCCTGCGCGGGTGTTTCCGCGAGCTTCGCGAGGCCGAAGTCGAGGATCTTCACCCAGCCGTCGCGGGAGACGATGACGTTCTCCGGTTTCAGATCGCGGTGAACGATGCCGGCGGCATGCGCTTTCGCGAGACCCTCGGCGATCTGCACGCCGATCTCGAGAAGCTTCTTCGCCGGCAGCGGCTCCGCCGGAAAGGCGAGGCGAAGCGTGTCGCCCTCGACCAGCTCCATGACGAGCACGTGCCGTCCGGCGATCTCCTCGAAGGAGTGAATGACCGCGATGTTGGGATGGTTCAGCGCGGCCAGGCTCCGCGCCTCCCTTTCGAAGCGGGCGACTCGTCCGTCGTCCTGGAAGAACTCTTCCGTCAGCACCTTCAGCGCGACGTCGCGCCCGAGCTTCGTATCTTTCGCCCGGTACACCTCACCCATGCCGCCCGCGCCAAGGGCAGAAAGCACCTCATAGGGCCCTAACCGCGATCCCGCCGCAATGACCAGCGCGCGAAGTCTAGCGCCGCAGGCGGGTGTTGCGTGAACGGCAGGCATAGAATCTCCGCTTGGCGGCGAGGTTTCGTTCGGGAGGAACCGGCATGATGGAAAGCCAGGAGCCCGAGGACTCCTCGAGTGCCGGCATTCCCCTTTGTGTCGATCTCGACGGGACCCTGATCAGGAGCGATCTTCTCTACGAGGGGCTGGCGCGGCTTTCGAGAGAACGGTTCTCTCTGCTGATTCAGGCCCCGTTCTGGCTCTCCAGGGGCAAGGCGGGCTTCAAGAGAGAGGTCGCGAACCGCGTCGCGCTCGAGCCTTCCTCCCTTCCCTACGACGAGCGCGTGATCGAGTTTCTGCGCGGGCAGAAGAGCCGCGGCCGGCGCCTCGTCCTCGTCACCGCTTCCGACCTCCGGTGGGCGGAGCAGGTGGCCGCGCACCTCGAGCTCTTCGACGAGGTGATGGGAAGCGACGGCTCGACGAACCTCGCGGGCGAGACGAAGGCGCGCGCGCTCGTGGAGCGCTTCGGCGAAAAGGGATTCGACTACGCCGGAAACGGGGCGACGGACAGGCCCGTTTGGAAGAAGGCGCGGCGGGCCATCGCCGTGAACGCGCCGCCCGCAATCGAGAGTGAGCTGCGGCAGGACGGAAATCTGGCGGAGTCGTTCCCGCTCGCTCCTGTGACCCTGAAGACCCTCGTCAAGGCGATCCGGGTCCGCCACTGGGTCAAGAATCTCCTCGTTTTCATCCCGATCGTCACCGCGCACAAGCTTCAGGACGTCGGAATTCTGGTCGCCGGCGTGCTCGCGTTCATGGCGATCTCGTTTTGCGCGTCGAGCATCTACCTCGTCAACGATCTTCTGGATCTGGATTCGGACCGCGTCCATCCCGACAAGCGCGGAAGGCCCCTCGCGAGCGGAAGCCTCCCGATCCCTCTCGCCGGGGTCCTGTCGCTCACCCTGATGGCTGCCGGGCTCGCGATCTCCCTGAAGCTCCCACCGGATGCCGTGATGCTCATCGGCGTCTATCTGATCGCGACGACCGCCTACTCCTTCTCTCTGAAGCGCCGCGTGCTCATCGACGTGTTCACGCTGTCGTCCCTCTACACGCTTCGCGTCCTCCTCGGAGGCGCCGCCACGGGCCTGCTCCTCTCCCCGTGGTTTCTCGCATTCTCGGTGTTCACGTTCCTGAGTCTCGCGTTCTGCAAACGGGGCTCCGAGCTGGTCCGGCTGAAGAAAGCGGACGCGATGGGGGCGCCGGGGCGGGCCTACCTCACCCGAGATCACCTCACCGTGCAGACCTGCGGCATCACGAGCGCGTACATGGCCGCGATCGTCCTCGCGCTCTACCTGCAGAGCGACACGGTGAGGCGGTTCTACGCAAGCCCGGCGTGGCTCTGGCTGCTCGTGCCCGTGTTCCTGTATTGGATCAGCAGGATCTGGGTGCTCGTCAACCGGGGCGTGATGCACGAAGACCCAGTGCTCTTCGCGACGGGCGACCGGATCACGTACCTGACCGTGCTGATCAGCGTGGCGGTGCTCCTGCTCGCCACGTTCGGGCCTTTCCACCTGCCCGGCGTTCAGCCGTGACCGGCCAAGGGCCTAACCTCGCGAGGCCTCTCTTCTTCTTCGACCTCGACGATACGCTCGTCGACCATCACGCGGCCGAGGAGGACGCTCATCGCGAGACGCACGCCTTTCACGCGTCGCTCTTCGGAAGCGTCGCGTTCGAAGACTGGCTCGCCGCGTATCGCCGGAACAACCTGCGCCTTTGGCACGAGTACGGAGAGGGCGAGATCGGCCGCAAGACGCTCTCCGAGCGCCGCTTCGCGCTCCCGCTCGCCGATCTCGGTCTCGACGCCGCGGGCGGTGCGGCGATGGGAGCCTTCTACAGGGACGCGTACGTCCGCAACTGGCGCCTCATCGAGGGCGCCGAAGACGTGCTCGAGTACGCGTCACGCGCGGGCGTCGTGGGGATTCTTTCCAACGGCTTCCGCGAGATGCAGCAGGCGAAAGTCGCGCGTTTCGGCCTCGATCGCTGGGTCCGACACATCGTCCTCTCAGAGGACGTCGGCGCGATGAAGCCGTCGCGTGTCATCTTCGACGCCGCGGCGAAGGCCGCCGGCGGGCAAGAGCGCCGTCGCGTCTACGTCGGGGATTCTTTCGCGACGGACGTCGTGGGCTCGAAGGCCGCGGGCTGGTTTCCGATTCTTTTCGACCGGCACGGCAGGGGCGCTCCCGAGCCCGTGGTCTTCGTAACGCGGCTCGTGGACCTCAAGCCTCTGCTCTGAGGGGATTCCGCTACCGGCTACTCTTCCCCGGCCCGGAAGGCGGTGTCATCGCCGACGGCAGCGTCTTCTTCATCGCGGCAAGCACGGGCTCGTTGCCCGCGGGAGGCTGGAAGCCGTGGTGCGTGAGGATGTGCCAGAGCCGCCCGACGACGGCCTCCGACTGCAGCGGCTTGGCGAGGACGTCGGTGGCGCCCGTCTGAATCGCGAACGCGAAGTGGCTGCGGTCGAGGCGCGCCGAGGTGAGGACGACGGGCAGCGCCATCGTGGCGGCCTGAGCCTTGATCACACGCGTGACGTCGAAGCCGTCCATTCCGGGCAGCGCGATGTCCATGAGGACGAGGTCGACGGTGTCCTTGAGCAGCCGCTCGAGCGCCTCGGGACCGTCCTTGGCCTCGAGCGCGCGACAGGCGTGCCGGCCGAGCACGTCCGCGAGGCGCTTGCGTTCCTTCGCGTCGCCATCGACGACCAGGACGACGGGTGGGCGGAGCTTCAACTCGACGGGCGGGGTGCCAGAGACGACGGGCAGCGCGGGCGAGGGCATGGAGGGAGTCGCCATCGACCCGAGCTCGGGATGCGACTCCCGGCTGACGGGTCTCGGGACTGGCGTCCCCGGCGCGCTCGGAATCGAGGTGGCCTGAACCGGGGCGGCACCGCGCGGCCCCGACACCGCCTGCACGCCCGACTCGAAGGGGCGGAGCATCGCGAGCTCGGCCTCGAGGTCGGCCGCCGAGGCGAAGCGCCGTGCTGGGTTTTTCTCGAGCGCCTTGTAAACGATGGCGATGAGCTCGGGCGAGACGTTCGGCTCCTTGCGCAGGTCGTCGGGAGCGGGCTCGGAGACGTGCTTCATCGCGATCACGAGCGGGGACTCGCCGTCGTAAGGCACCTTACCCGTCAGGATCTCGTAGGCCATGACGCCGATGGAGTAGACGTCGCTGCGTGCGTCCGTCGGGCGTCCCAGCGCCTGCTCGGGCGACATGTAGTGGGGCGTGCCCACCATGACGCTGTCGAGCGTGAGCTGTTCGGTCGTCTGTCCGCGCGCGAGGCCAAAGTCGAGGATGGCGACGGCCCCGCTGTCCTCGACCATGACATTCTGCGACTTGAGATCGCGATGGATGATGCCGAGCTTGTGCGCGGCCTCGGTCCCGAGAGCGATCTGCCGGAGGATCGAGACCGCGCGTGCCTGCGGCAGCTTTCCTTCGAGCTGGATGATCGTCCTCAGGTCCTTGCCCGGGACGTATTCCATCGTGATGTAGGGGAAATCACCGCTCATCCCGAAGTCGTGGATGCGCGCCACGTTCGGGTGCTTGATCTTCCGGTTGAGATTGATCTCGCGCTTGAAGCGCTGGAGGAGCTGCTGGTCGTCGGACTCCCAGTCGGGAGACAGGACCTTGATGGCGACGACGTCGTCGAGGTCGAGGTCCCACGCCTTGAAGACGATCCCCATGCCGCCCCGCCCGGCGGTTTCCTGCCACCGGTAGCGGGTCAGCCCCTCGAAGAAGCGTTGGCGAAGGCGTTCCAGGTTCATGCGTTCGTGCCGGAAAGGGTCCGGAGGCGTAGGTTAGCAACTTCGGAGCCGCCCCGCGCGGGCGCGGTCCGGCCCCACGAGATGAGTTTCACGGCACGGGGTAATCCTTCTCCTCAACGACTGCGTCCCATTCTCAGTCTTGGAGGATTCCAGCATGGGCCCGCTTTCTGGCCGATCAGTGGCCGCCTTCACCCTCTTCGCGGCTTTCTCGCTCTCGGGCTCGTTCGCCGACGGCGCCGAGGAAGCGGCCGAACTCTCTAACATACAGTGCGGAAATGACTTGGCGGCATCCGCCGGACTCGCGGCGCCGATCGACCGGCTCTTCGGCTGAGGTCCGCGCCCTTGCCGTGAAAGCGCTCCGCCCGATGCTCGCGACGCGCGTGGAGGCGCCGTTCACGCGCGCGGGCTGGGTCTTCGAGCCGAAGTACGACGGCTGGCGCGTCCTCGCCGCGCGCCGCGGCGGGCGGGTGTCGCTCCTCACGCGTGGGGGTCTCGACCTCGCGGGCGAGCAGCCGGGGATCGCGCGAGCCGTCGCGGCGCTCCCGGGCGGGGACCTCGCCGTGGACGGCGAGATGGTCGTCCTCGACGGCCGCGGCGTCTCGAGCTTCCGGCTCCTCCAGGAGCGGAACGAGCCCGGCGCAAAGCGGCCTCTCCTCGTCCTCTTCGACTGCCTCGAGAGGGACGGCGCGAGCCTCGTCTCGCAGCCGCTCGCCGAGAGGCGCGCCGCCCTCGAGGCGATCGTTGGAAAGAAGCCGCGCCCGCCCCTCGCGCTCGCGGCGCGCCTCGGGGGCGACGGAATCGCCGCGTTCGCAAAGGCCGTGAAGAAGGGCTGGGAGGGCGTGGTCGGCAAGGACCTCGCGGCGCGCTACGAGGCCGGCAGGCGTTCGCTGCGCTGGCTGAAGGTGAAGGCGCGGCGCGAGGCCGAGCTCGTGATCGGCGGCTTCACGCTCCCGAAAGGCTCGCGCCTGCACTTCGGGGCGCTCCTCGTCGGGCTCTTCGACGGGAAAGCGCTCCGCTACTGCGGCTCCGTCGGGACGGGCTTCTCCGACGAGATCCTCCTCGGGCTCCTCGAGAAGCTCCATCCGCTCCAGCAGGACGCCTCCCCGTTCACGCCGGTCCCGCGCGAGGTGAAGGACGCGACGTGGGTCGCGCCGAAGCTCGTCGCGCAGGTGGCCTACACCGAGTGGACGGGCGACGAGAAGCTCCGCCAGCCCTCGTTTCTCGGCCTCAGGGACGACAAGAAGCCGAAGGAGTGCCGGTGGGACGAGAGAGAGATTTGAATTTCTTCGAAGGTGGACAGTGCGGGGCGGCGTGACCCGTCCGACGCACGCGCGTGCTGTTTGAGCGAAGCGAGTTCACGCGCGAAGGAGGATGGGCCGCGTCGCCCAGGCACCTCAGGGCGCGATCGTGAGTGTCGCGGTCATTCCGTTGTGCTGGCTCACCGTCCCGCAGGCATTGTTCGTACAGGCGTACGACCAAACGCCAACCTGGCCGGCGGTGGGTGTGAAACTCCTAGCACAGGGGAGCGCCGCTGTTATCAGGTCGCACGAGGCGATTCCGATGACGGCCAGCCCGCCCATCCCGTGCGCCGTCGCCTCGGCGGCCGGTGTCGTCCACGTGATCACGTAAGGCTGGCCGACTTTGAGAGTCACGTTGTTCGGCGTATATGTCCACTTCGTGCCGTTGGTCGTTGTGGCGCTGATCCCGATCGTGATCGGCGCGGCGCTCGTCACGACGACATCCTTGAGAGCGCTGCTCGAGCCGCTGGCGTTGTCGACGAAGAGCGCCGACTTGTAGGTGCCGGGTGCGGCGTAGGTGTGCAGGACGACGTTCGAGCCGAGGGCGTTGAACGTTCCGTCTCCGAACGACCAGAACCGGTTGAGGGGCGTGTTGCTGGACGTGTCGGTGAAGACGACGGCCTGGCCGACGGTCGGATTCGCCGAAATGCCGTACGCGGCCACGGGAGCCGCGCCGGCGGGGTTCGTGGGCTCGGCCGTCATGACGATCGCGAACGGGTCGCCCGAGGCGTTGTTGATGACGGAGGCGAAGGCGAGGACAGGCTCGTCGCTCGTGAACTCCATCCAGAGGTTCGTGTCCGTGGTGCCCGCGACGCCCGGAAACGTGCCGCTGTCGTCGAGCGCTTTCTGCACGAGCCCGTTCGCACCGACGGAGATCGTGGCGCTCGAGAGCTGCGTCCCATCGCCCTTGCGGATCTTTGCCGTCACGTTCGCCGCGGTCGCTCCGGGGTTCATGAAGTCGACGTTGCTGCGATAGCCTGCCGCCGCGTCCGTGCTCGCCGCGAGCTGCACGAGAGTGCCGGCCTTGAGGGCCTGGCTCGGGTCGATACCGGGCAGCCATTGGCCGGACGTGGAGCCGTTGCCGCAGCTATTCACGTTGTTCACGCTCGAAGAGACGAGGAGCGTACCGGTCGACTGGAAGCGGATGGGGCCGAACACTCCGATCGGCAGGCCGAAGAGGCTCTGCAACACGTTGTTGTACGCGAGCTGCTGCCGCGGTCCGATCGAGACGAAGGGCATTTGGATCGTGTTCAGGACATTTCCGGCCGCGTCGGAGCTGTAGAAGACGGGCGTGAAGCCGACCGGGGAACTCGTCGGGTTGAACACGCGGACGTCGGAGTGAAACTCCGCGCTGTTTTTCCCTAAAAGGAAAGCCGACGAGGGAACCACCACGTCGGCGGAAGCGACTGCCGAAGCGAGAACCGCGAACGCGGCGACAAGAGACTGAAACGCCGGACGAACGTTCTGAGTCACAAGCATCTAAGGCCTCTCTGACATCGGACGATAGCAACCTTCGGGCCGTCGCCGGCGCCCTCCCGGAGTGGCGATGGTGTCCGGGTTCCCACGGCTTGGACGTGGCGGTTGAGCCGGAAGATGACATTTTCGCTACACTTTCGGCGTGAGCTTCTGGGAGAGTCGCCGTGTTCTCGTCACGGGAGGCGGCGGATTCCTGGGCCGGGCGCTTGTCTCGAAGCTCTCGCGCCTCGCGCCGGCAGCGATTCTCGCGCCTCGCGCATCAGAGCTCGACCTCCGCGAGCGCGACGCCGTGCGCGGGTATCTCGCGGCCGAGAAGCCGGACCTCATCGTCCACTTGGCCGCGGTCGTCGGCGGCATTGGCGCGAACCGGAAACACCCGGGCCTCTTCTTCTTCGAGAACGCGATCATGGGAATCCAGCTCATCGAGGAAGCGCGGCGCGCGGGGATCGGGAAATTCGTCTGCCTCGGAACGATCTGCGCCTACCCGAAGCACACGCCCGTGCCGTTCCGGGAAGAGGATCTGTGGAACGGGTATCCGGAGGAGACGAATGCGCCGTACGGCCTCGCGAAGAAGATGCTCCTCGTGCAGCTACATGCGTACCGCGAGGAGTACGGGTTTCCGGGGATCTACCTCCTGCCCGTGAACCTGTATGGGCCAGAGGACCATTTCGACCTCGAGACCTCACACGTGATTCCCGCGATGATCCGCAAGTTCCTCGAAGCCCGTGAGAGCGGCGCGCGCGAGGTCGTCCTGTGGGGCGACGGCTCGCCGACGCGCGAGTTCCTTTACGTGGAGGACGCCGCCGAGGGGATTCTCTCCGCCGCGGAGCGGTACGACGGCGCGGCGCCCGTCAACCTCGGCTCGGGCGAGGAGATCTCCATCCGCGACCTCGCGAGCCTCGTCGCGCGGGAGACGGGATACGCGGGTGAGATCCGGTGGGACACATCGCGTCCGAACGGCCAGCCGCGGCGAAAGCTTGACGTGACGCGGGCGGAGCATCTCTTCGGCTGGAGATCGCGGGTTTCCCTCACCGAAGGCCTCCGCCGGGCGATCGACTGGTACAAGGGACGCGCCCAGACGGTCTGACGTTGACCGACGACTTTCCGTCGGTTTCTGACCACCGAAGCGACACAATTTAGTAACGACATGCCCTTCTGGCGGCAACGCACGACATGGGCCAAGACGCATCTTATCATGCATAACCCTTTCTAATTCATACGTTTGAGTATCTAGATGACATTCACTCTCACTATTTGCATTTTAGGCATTATACTTGCTGTCAATGTGTCAGTGAAACAGATGTGGCACACCACACCGGAACACAGCAAAGCAGCTTCTCGGGTTTCGAAAGCAAATAAAGAAAAAGAAAACGTCACGAGCAATCAAAGAAGGAGAAACACCATGAAAAAGTCACTCGTCCCCATCGCCCTGGCCTTCGCCCTCATCGCGGTCGCCCCGGCCGCCTTCGCCAACGCGACCGGCACGCTCACCGTCCAGGCGAACGTCGCAAATAACTGCACGATTTCGAGCCCGACGCTGGACTTCGGCGCGTACGACCCCGTCGTGGCGAACGCTGCCGCCCCTGACGACAAACAGACGACGATTACGGTGGCCTGCACGAAGGGCTTCACTCCGACAATCGCGCTCGCGACGGGCGCCCGGACGATTTCCAATGGAACGGACAACCTGCCCTACGAACTCTACAAGGACAATGCTCGCCTCTCGGTCTGGGGCGACGGGGGCGGCCAGCTCCTCACGCCTGGCGTCGCTCCCGGTAAGGGCGGCACCGGCTACACGATCTACGGGCGCATCAATGCCAACCAGGATGTCTCGGCGGGTGCCTACACGGGGTCGATCGTCGCCACCGTCAACTTCTGAAGGTCTTCTTCCATCCTGGCGCCGCCCCCGGGTCTGCCGATCCGCCGGGCGGCGTCACCCTGATGGGCGAATCGAGGACCGCATCCAGCAAAAAGTGATCGAAAGGAAGACCGACCCGTGAAACGACCGCTCGCCATCGCCTTCGCCGCCGCCCTTCTCGAGGCCGGCCCGCTTGCTGGAGCAAGCGCCATGGCGACCCTGAGCGTGTCGGTCACGGTCTCCAGCAACTGCCAGATCTCCGCTTCCTCTGTCGCGTTCGGCACGTACGACTCCG